>CAZOJS010000110.1:0-10607 GCA_964580175.1 uncultured Anaerolinea sp.
GTACTTTTCATACTCCTCGTAGGAGCCTTCTTTTTTAGAGGGCGACACCACTAGTGAGAAAAACGAGGCCGCCATGAACAGAGCCCCCATGACAGGAAATGCGACGCACAAGAGAAGGCTCGTGATCAGCCAATTCTTCGGACTTGAATGTTTCCAGTGAATGCTGAAACGATAGATCGAAAGAGAAATTAAAATAGCGGAACCCACATGCAAAGCTGATAACAGCAACGCAAGCGCCGGCAAATTCTCCGGCTGGGCCTTTAAAAAGATCGTAAGTGCCGCGCCTTCCAGCGCGAACCCAGCAACCATTCCTACAATAGGGGCGATGAGTTTCAAACCGACTCCCTTTAATTAAGCGTTAGCTAAAAGCGCGTTCACGTCCTTCAAATTCGCGTCCATGACGCGCGACTGAATACCCACGTCCGCTAAGGCCTTGGCCTCGTCTTTAAAGATGTCAGCGCTTAGCTTCTTTATCTGCTCCTTGATACGTTCCTGGACAATTTTAGCTCCCTGCAGATCGGACCCCGGCAGGATCACTAAAAAAGTATCGTCCGAGAGATGCTTGGCGATAGTATCACTTAGACGCAACGTCTTCGATAACGCAAAGATAAGCGCTTTTTGCAGCTTCTTCTTATCGTCGGCGCTCACTCTCCCAAGATCCTTTAGCTTGACGAATAAAACGCTTGTCGGCCTGCCCCCCACCTGGACGTTGAGAAGCTCATCCTTCAATTTCCTTAAAGCGTAGCTGTAGTTGAGCACCTTAAGCTCTTCATCGTAGAGATCTTTCCGACGAAGTGTCGTTGACGCCTGCGCGTTGTCGAGGGACTTTGAGACCCAGTCGGAGAGTGATTTCAAAAACTTAAGCGTCTCGGGGCTGAACTTGAGAAACGAAATCTCATCAATCACGATAAATCCGGCGGGCACGTCCGTCTGTTCCCCAAAGAAAAGCGGCGAGACAATCGAGGGATCCTCGCCCTCCTTCCATTTTAAGCCACTCGTCTTAAACACATCCACGACGGTGGTCACGTTATTGTCCTGGATAGCTTTTTTTACGATATCCAATTTGGTATTCAAGACTTTCCCCGGCCCGTCTCCGTTTTTCCAACCGCCGGCGCCTTTTAAAACATAATTCTCATCTTCCCAGGTGTACAGTGAACATTTTTCAGGGCCGATCATACGCTGAGTGAGGTGGACGATTGAAGGATAAAGCTGATCCACCTTAAGGGTTACCAGCTCCTTGGCCGCCTCATAGATCGTATTAACCGTGTCCACCTGTCCCAGGATTCTTCCCTGAAGCTCCGTGTTCACATTCTTTAAGGCAACGTGTTCCATCGCCAGGGCTTCAAATTCGTTGCGAAGTTTGTTGTATTTCTCCTGCCATTTTCTAAGCGTCAGGTTCACACGGCTTCTTTCTTCACCTAGCAGAAAGCCCACCAGAATAAAAAAGGCCGACAATTGGACCTGTTTAAGAGGGATCGCGGCGAATTCGATCTGCTGCTCAATCGAGGCATTGTAGCTCACGGAAATAAGCAAGGCCGTAGAGCATGAAAGACCCGCGACAAATCCGGGAAAGCTCCCGTAGCGGGCCGCCACGAAAATGACAACCAGCCAGTAGGGATTGATGGCCACGCCAACGAATCCCATATTCGATCCGAACCACATGATGTTGACAAAAAGTACGACGCAAACACCAATCAATATTTCTAGAAGATAGTTATATTGCCTTTTCAATGGGTAACTCCTTTGCTCAAGCCTCTTCAAAAAACCTTACGTATTGCGAGCCCGATGTAATGCACTTCTTAACATAATTATACAATATAAAGCAATAATTACAAGTTTATAATTTCCCCTTTTTAGGCGGAGAAAAGATCATTAGGAAAGGTGTGAAGCTTGCGTCCTGGGTTCCAGTCCTTCGGAACTACAAAAATAGCATCCAGGTAGAAGAAGAGGCGATTGTCAAAGCGTCTCCCTTTCTTTACCCTAAAAGTGATCTCGTGTCGCCCCTCCGCCAATTCGAACTCGCCGATCTTGGTGAACCCAACTGCGGGGGCATAGGTGTAACGCTGGTAGAAATCATTCCCTGTTGATTGCAGTAAATGCCCACGGACAACTTCCGAGTCAATCACAATGGGGTATCCCCCATCGATTGAAACCTCGTAAGGGCTGTAACTGGTCATAGGTCCCTTCTCCTGCGTAGCACCCGCTGGACTTGAGGCAGCGAAAATCTTATAAATTCCTGGCTCCACGTCGAAGCGATACTGCGCAAAAAAAATGGACTCTTTGGGCTTTTTGGCATAGAAAGAAAGAAAACGCTTGCGAAAGTATTGATCTCCCATCATAACCGTGTATTTCCCTTCGAAAGAGGACGGTTTTTCGCCCTGGATGACTCGAAGCGCTGGGTCATTTAGGATAAGTGCGTGGTCGGCCTCTATTTTGTGTTCGCGCCAAATCTCAAGAGCAGGCAGAATGACAAATGCCAGAAACGCAGCCGCTACGATCAGTGCTTGATTCGCGCCAATAATGAGATTCAGATCATTCAACACCGGCTTGACCAAACCCCTTTGGCTCATCAGACTCTCCCCACATCTTGCCAATCATAGGCATGGCCGAACTTTAGAAGGTAAAAGTAATCAATGAAAAAATATGAAAAAATCATAAGCGTAAAATAAAGTTCTCTCAGCTCGTAAATTGTCCCTCCATAAGCCCCTTCGCCCATCGGTCTGTTAAAGACATTCTGGATACCAAAACTAAGGCTTGGGACAAAAACCAAGGTTACGAAACCAATCCACATAAATACAAAAATAAGCCACGGCATGAGCGGCACGCCCATTCGAAGGCAAATTTTCTTCAAGCTTTTGGAAAAGTGTGTTAAGAGAGGCAGAATGCCCGCCCATAAAAAAATAAACGCAAACCCGCCAAAATAAATAAAAGACCCTAGGTGGTGAAGATTATGGAGTGTGAATTCACCTTGGTAATTAAGCATGTCGCCGGCAAGCAGGGGCGCAATCCCAAAAAGCCTCTGCCCCCACGAGATCTCCTCCATTCCCACAAAGAAAAAAAGGAAGGCGCAGAGAAATACAAAAGGATGAAATTGGCCATAAATCTTTAGTCTTTGAAAGAAGGAAGTAGCCGCGAAATAAGCCCCTAAAAGTAAAAGGGTCGCGGTCGTTTTTTCAACGGGTCCACTTTCCTGCACCCATAAAAGGTAGAATCTGTGCGGCAGAAACGAGAGGATGACGAGGAAACTTGCAAAGCCGGCGAAGAAGAGACCTGCTAGAAAACCGCTTGGATTATACCGCTGTGGCAGCGGCTTTCTCTGATCCATGATTCATTAGAAAACACGAGAATAGTTTATCGTCCACTGCTGCTCACGATTATAATCGTCCGGTGAGTTGAAAACAGGAAGAGACTTGTAATAAACGACCGACAACTTCTGATCTTCATCCGGATGTAAGGCGATCTCCACACGAGTCGTGTGGTTCCAGTGATCATCCTCCCTTCCATAGACAAGGGCATCTGTGGCAGAAACCCGAAGCTGTTTCGAGAATTCGTGGCGAAAGAAGACATTGGCGGAAATCACTTCCTCTTTCTCAGGGTTGTAATATTCGTATTGTTCCTTGAAGCTCGGGTTCTGACGAAGGAAATTGGCGCGATAATAAATCAGAGACAGGTCTATGCGCGGTTTTTGCGAAACATGTAAAATGGGAGCCATAGAAGCGATCAGGCCCCAGTTTTCATCCGGGGCGTTCCCCTCCGTAAGATAACGGCCCTCCCAGAGAGTCGAAAAGTCAAGGTGCTCGTTCAAGCGAAAATAAAGGGAAGCGCTTAGGGAGTGGCGGTCGACTTCCTGCTCAAGGTCGTCCTCCTCGCTGTCCTCGGTCTGTTTACGATAAGTGAGGCTTCCCGTGATCCGCTCTTCGTAGCGGATGACCTGTAAAAAATAATCGACTTCCACCGAATCATTGATCTCGTAAACATTGAGGTCAATACCCCCTCCCGTGCGGAAACCGTCCGGATGATCCTTAAAAACTTCGAAGCCCATCGTATGGTAGATATAATCGTCTATGTGGTCTTGCTGCTCGTCCTCTCTTCGCGTCTGAATGTAGTGCCCGCTGATGTCATAGGCATCAAGAGTCCTTTGCCGGAAACCAACAGCATAACGCTCTTTATCGTAGTCGTTCTTGCGTTGAGTGGTGTCGAATCGCGAAAAAACCTCCGGTCGAAGTTTCTTTCTGATTTCCTCAAGGCCGGCCAGCGCGTCCACATTGGAGGGGTCGTCTATCAAAACCCTATCATAATATTCTTTTGACTTGTCCAAAGCCTGCGTGCGCTGATAATTCCGGGCCAGGCGAGTGTACACGGCCACCTCATCCCCTTTCTCTACGATATTATCCAATGCACGGAGATACTCCGTGATCGCCTGCTCGCCCCTTGCCGAATAGGAATAAACGTCTCCCAGCCCTTGCCGGGCTTTGACATGCGCGGGGTCTCTCTTAAGAATCTCTTTAAAATGGTGTTCAGCCTCTTCTCTACGGCCGTTCCACATGCAATGAAAGGCGAGCTTTTCACGGTACTTCAGATTGTCCGGCTCACGCTTAAGAATCTCCTCGTACTCTTTCACCGCTTTGTCTGTTTGACCATCCCACGCGTACATGTCCGCGAGATTCTTGCGGGCCTCAAGGTCGTCAGGAGCCACTGATAAGACTTTTTCCCATTCGCGGATGGAGTCCTTTTTGCGTTTGCTCCAGCCGTATTGCTTAGCGAGCTTCGTGCGCAACTCAACGTTCTCAGGCTCTTTTGTCAGTATTTTTTCCGTAACCTCTATGGCCTTTTCTGACTGGCCCGCCCAGCCGTAGAAATCGCGAAGTTTGTATAAAATCTCCAGGTTATCCGGCTCCATCTCATGAGCTTTTTCGTAAAAAGGAACGGCCTCCTTGGGCTGATTCGCCCAGCCATAACGTTCGGCGATCTTTATCATAAGCTTAATATTTTTGGGGTCCTGCGATAATTCGGCTTTCAATTTTTCTATTGCTTCCAGATGGTGTTCCTTAGCGACAGTCTTCTCGGACTGTGTTTGTTCCGTGGACTCAACGGCCCCACCGGGTAAACTGAAGATAGAAAAAGCGGCTAAAATGACGAAAGAGCTTACGAAAAAAAGTAAGACGACCCGTTTTAATTGATTCATGATTAATCCCCGGTAATATCGAACATTCCTTTTCGGTAGGTTATAGTATATAATATTCGTTAAAAAAAGCAACTATAGTTTAAAATCAATAAAGAAATTAGAAAGAAAATCTCATAATCAATGCGGAAAGAAACTGACAACCGTTTTCAAATTGAAAAAAATAGTGGGGGCGAACCTTTATCAGGAAAGGGGAAGGCTGCCTTATGGGGCATTTTTGCATTAGCTCTTCTGTTGCGCCTTCTTCATGTTTTTAGTATCGCCGATCTTCCACTCATACACGACGAGGTGTGGTACGACGGCTGGGCAGCAAAAATTAACAGCGGCGTTGGCTTCTCCACCCTCTACTGCGGCCCCGGTTATCCCTATTTTCTCGGACTCGTTTACTTCCTGTACGGCCACAATCCCCTAATCGCGCAAATAGTCCAAGCCATCTTAAGCGCGGGAATGTGCTTTGTCATTTTTGAGCTAGCGAAGAGACTCTTTACAAAAAAAACGGCCTATCTAGCTTCCCTACTATGCGCTTTATCCACTCTCTTGGTTTATTACTCCGGGCTTCTTATGACGGAAACTCTTTTTATTTTTCTACTGGCCCTGTTTGCGCTTTTCCTCGTCAAAGCATTACAAAATCCGACGGTAAAGAACGCGATGTACGCAGGACTCCTCTTTGGAGTGACCTCACTCACGCGGTCGGAAACACTTCTATACTTTGCTCTCGCCGTTCCTGCGATCTTTGCCTATCACCGCTTTGATTGGAGAAAGAGCGCCAAACAGTGCGCTATCATTTTGGCTTTTTCGCTCCTTGTGATTCTTCCATGGACGGCCAGAAATTTTGTCCTGACCCAGCAATTTGTCCTTATCTCAAGTCAATCCGGTATAACTTTCTGGCAGGGAAATAACCCGCAAGCCACTGGAGGACACTTCGACTTACCCCAAGAGATGATCGCGCGTTACGGCTTGACCATAGAATTGGACAAATTCGCTTTTCATGAAGCGATGAAGTTCATTAAAGAAAATCCCACTCAGTGGCTCCAACTTTGCGGGAACAAAGTTTCGCTTTACTTCACACGCTGGACAGATGGCAATCATTGGAGCGTCGACAACCAATCGGGGTGGCACCATCGCTCTCTTTTCATCCAACGATTTACGCCACCCCTTGTCTCCGGCCATTGGATTGTTTTTCTGGCCATTGCCGGCGCGCTCGTCAATTTTAGAAAAACACGTTTTCTTCTTTTGTTTTACTCCTTTTTCGCAGCCAATTTTCTCTTTCAGGTCATTTTTAAATTTGATTGGCGGTACCAGTTAGCGATAGCGCCATTTTTAATCATCCTTGCCGCAAGTGCCTTTGAGATTCATTTCCTATTGAGAAAAATCCCCTTCAAGAAGCTCCTCGCCTCTTTGGCCTATCCATTAAAAAAATTAGCCTCCATCGGAGCTTTTCTGCTCAACCAGACTCGTTTATTTTTGGGGAAAATTCTCTCCCTTTTACGAAAGATCCCCTACAGGAAACTCTTCGAAATTTTCATTCTTTTCACCGCCCTCCTAAAACGATTAGCCTTGGCCGGCCATTATCTTCTTTCTTGGTTTAGTTCCTTTTGGAACAAAGTCCCGTACAAAAAACTCCTCATTGTCTGTGGTTCAATCGTGCTCTTCTCCCAAGGTTCTCAGGCTGCATTCCTTGAATGGAAGCATCAAAAATCAATCGAAGATGTCGTCATCATCGAGGGCGAAAATGCTTTTCAACAAAACTTTGGGCAAGCCAGGAAAGTCATCATGAAAAAACCGCAATTGCTGGGTCGCGCGTCTCTTGAGCTTCAGCGCAACCTAAAACCAGAGAACGGCTACCACTCCGATTACCGCTTCAGGGTAAAAAAAGAGGCTCTCTATCATCTTTATATCGCTGGCACACCGCCAGGCCCCGTGCGCCACGGTTCTGAGTGGTTTTCTCCTTATTGGATCCAAGTCGACGATGACCGTCCTTATCATCTCACGGAGGAAAGGTTGCGAAAGAATTGGCCAAAATATCCCCAACTTGGATACATCAAGGGGCAATATTTCTTCTCGAAAATCTTATCCTTGCGACTTTCAGCCGGTGAACACACGTTGACGGTCTGGGTAGATGAGCCGCGCAAGCATGATGGCCAATACGTTTTCTTCTTAGATGCTTTTATTCTGGCCCCAGAGGACTTCATTCCAGAAAAAAACGTTGGAAGAATCCCGAAGAGGCTTTTTTTGCCACTAACATGACGCCCGAACCAAATCTCTCTCAACATTTGTTACGACGCCTTCGGTGGCCACTAGCAATAGCCGCTTTTATTCTAGGCACAATCGTTTTACAAAACCTACTTTCCCGAGCTAATGACAAGGATAATATTCTCGTGGAGGGTGAAAGCCCCTTGAGCTCAAATTTTAATTACGTCGTTAATAAAAATAGGGGTTTTTCTAATGGCGCAAGCCTTGAATTCATCAACAAAGATCTGCCTCCCAATCAAAACGGTCTCTCTCTCATCTATCGATTCAACGTCAATAAGGAAGGTGTTTACTGGGTCGTGGCAGGCGGAACGCCACCGGGCACACTGAAGGAAGGCGCTAGGAATGCCTGGTTTTCTCCCTATTGGATCTCCTTTGATGGCAAAGAGCCCATGCATCTGACCCAGGAAATCATAGATGAGACTTATGGGGCGCTCTATGAGGATCGAAACAAATGGGTAGAGTACTCGAAGGGCGGCTACCATTGGACACGACTAGGAATTGTGACGCTGGAACCAGGAAAACACACCCTTGAAATCCATGTGAATGAGGGAAGGAAACAAGACGGTCAGTATGCTCTCTATTTGGATGCGATTTTTATGGCCCCCAAAAGTTGGAAGCCGATCCGCACCCGTCATGGCCTATCCCGCCAACTTTTTTATGAAGTAGACAACATTTTGTCTCTAGATTAGACGGAAATCAATCCTGCGGATAAATTGTATCGAACGTCCCCCCTAAAACATAGGGTTTAAAACCTTCCTCCCGTGATAAGGCAATACACCTCTTGACCCACTCGCGATCATCGGCAGGCGCATAATCCAACGTAAAAATAGGTAGGCGATGCTTCCGCATGATTCCTTTTAGGAAAGCGGTCCTCTGCAATCTCACTTCATCATTCACCCACTTGTAACCATTCCCTTTGCTGCTTTTTGTGCTATTAAGAGACTCGACAAGAATGCCGCTAAGATACGGTGCTATCTCGGCAAGAATGTCATAGGAATTGTTGCTAATCAGCATAAGTTTGGGGTAGGCGGCTCGAACATCGCGAATCAATTCAATCGTAGCCTTCCTGCTTCCAGGATATTTTCCTGGATTTTTCTTTTCCAGATTTATAAGACTCTCTAGAGTATCTATGAAAATCCCGTTAAATCCCTTGGCGAGAATATCCGGAATAACTTCCTGGATGAGAATGTCTCGCCACATCCTGCTTCGAATGTCAACGTAATGGCTCCTATGACGCGCCTCTCCAAGGATCCAGTCTTGATCTTTAATCTTGGGCCAATAGGAACGATACTCCGAGGCTTGCCCGAAACTTACGTAGGCAATCGAGATAAAATTTTCCGGTAGAACGTCGGACTTAAGACGAACATCCGGGTCAAGGATCGCCATGTCAAAACTCTCAAAGGGTACGGATATACGCCCGGAGGGTGGGAGAAGATAAAGCACGAACCATCTGTGGACTTGATTGAGTTTTCTTATCTGCTCAGTGCTGAGGGATTCGCCGTAGCCGGCACCAAGGAGGGGCAGAACCAAAACGAAGGCAGTGAGGAAAGAACAAACTTTAAACGAAACTTGTCTTAGCCTGTTCGACGTTCGCATAGATTTCATACACTCGGGAGAGGCGGGACTCTTCAAAAATATGCTGTAGATCGTCATTCACGTTGACAATCCTCAACTCCCCTCCTTTTTCCCGGAACTCTTTTGAAAACGCGACGATAATTCCCAGGGCAAGCGGATCCATGAAAAGGAGGCGGCTAAAGTCAATAATAAGCTTCCTTTCTTCGCCCAGCTTTTCCTTTAGCTCTTCAAATAGCTGTTTCAACTCCTGAAGCTGGTAGATCGTAATGCGATCGCCAAGCCTTAAAATGGAGATCTTTCTGCTTGTTTTCTCAAAAGTGTGATTCATAGCCCATATTTCTCGTGTTTTTTACCAGCCTGTATGCTATATTTCTCATATGGGATTATACATTATTACATAAGAATTTCAACAATTTTTATTAACACTTAGCAATTGAAACTAATGCTGGAAAAATTACAAACAACCTTATCTACGACTAAAAGTAAAAAAATTATCGGCGGAGTGTTTGCGGGCGTTATCCTCGTCACCACTTTTTTGAATTACCGTGTCCTAGGCCATGAAAAGGCGGTCATCTTAATAGAGGGTGAAAAACCCTTTTATACTAACTTTAGCCCCATGATCGCCAAAAACGGCGGTTTCCTTCAAGGCAAAAGCCTCGAACTTTTAGCGAATGATCTACCCGAGGGTGAGAGCTATTTTTCGATCTTCTACCGTTTCACGGTCATAAAAAGCGGCGTTTATTCTGTGATTTTCGCGGGTACTCCTCCAGGCCCCGAGAAACCAAGCGGCAGCTGGGATTGGTTTTCGCCGTATTCGATTTCTTTGGACGGCGGGGCGCCAGTGTTTCTTACCAAAGAGACTCTCGAACAGCGTTTCCAAAATCAGCCCAGATGGTCCGAATACCACCAAGGCGGTTATCACTGGATACGCATTGACACTTTTACGCTCGAAGAAGGTGAGCATAAAATAGAAATAAGAATTAATGAGAGGCGCTTTAAGGACCAGCTCTACGCGTTTTTTCTCGACGGTATCCTACTGACGCCCCAGGGATGGAAACCCATCCGCCTCTTCAGCCAGATACCGCAGAGTTTCTTCAGAGACTCGAAGCCGGCGAATCGCCGGGAACCATAAACGTCATGCTTGAAACTCTTCTCACACGCGGTCGCTGTGGAATCATTTATAAGATTGAGACTCCCGATGGCGCTCTCATCCGAAAGAAATTTTCACCGAATATTCCCGTCAAATTGTGGAATTGGCTTTTTTACACCTCCCCCCACCCGGCCTCCATCGAGTGGGGCTGTCATCACGCCTATTGGAAGCGGCGGCTGGCTTCAAGGCTTTCGCGTTACGCCGCCGGAGAGCTCCACATCTGCGACGCCATGCGAATGGCGGAAAACAACGACGGGTTTATCGCCAGATTTATCGAGGGACGCGCTCCCGGAAGGGAAGAAAAAAAAATCGTTTACCAGGCGGTCAAAAAATTGGAAGACTTCTTTGATAGGCTAGGAATGCCCACGTGGAGTTTCTCTCAAAAGAATCCCTTCTCCGGCGCGAACTTTATCCTGTGTGATAAAGAAATTCACATCGTGGACTACG
>CAZOJS010000111.1:0-3237 GCA_964580175.1 uncultured Anaerolinea sp.
TTGTCCGGATTTAGCCAGAAATCAGGGTCGGAAATTTGGCGCTCAAGCTCCTGGATGCGCGTACGAAGTTTCTCGACGTCAAAGAAACCTCCCCAAGGCGCCCAGTTTGTCACTCGCGGCCTTCAATAACTCCTGCAGATCTTTTTTCATCCCAAACCTCTCAAATTAAACCAAGATTTTAACATCGAAACGTGCGCCCGCATACTGAAAAATTCCCACTAGGGCGTAAGAATGACGTTCGGGTCTGAAGTGAGCTGTTCGAGGAGGCGGGATTCGTCCGTGCCGGCGCGGGCGTAGGCTCTGCCGACAGCGTTGTTGTTTAGGTCCATCCTGTGGTCGGCGTCCGTTTCGGTGACCTCGTCCTTTTCGTGAGCGTCAGTCATTTTCTCGGCAAAGGCCTCGTCAAATTCTTTTGTGAGAAGATAGCTCCATAAAATGTGACGGTACGCGTCCTCCGGAACGTTAGCGTCTCGTTCATGCGCTTGACGGGAGATATTTTGGGCGCGCTCCTTAATACGAAGAAGCTGAGGAGCCTGCACCGGATGCTCCGATAGAAAATCAATCTCCGCGTTTGTGAGTTTTTCGGTTAAGGAGGCGGACACGGATCTCAAATCTTGTTTATCCATGACTAGCGCGTACGCCCCGTTGTTTCGTTCCATCCGAACGCCCACTTCCGATGGCTTCCCCTCCACCAGAAAAGTGGCCTTGCCGGAGAACTCAACAGGGATAAGGGTTGAAGCATTTTTTGACATGTCCTCAATGAGTTCTCGAGAAGCCTCACGCACGCGCCGCGCGATTGTTTTTGGCTCAAACTCTCCCACCTTAAAGTCAATCGTGAAAGTCTCCCCCTCTAGTTTTCCTGAGCTGTTCTGCATAGCTGCGCTGGAAGTCACAAGAATGCCCCGGCCGCTAAAAATCAGGCTCTTGGCTGCCGCGGCTAGTTTGACCGTCGCGTCCTCAATTTGCAGCGTATAGGCTTTATCCGGATCGGGGGCGCCGTCCTTCATCAAATTAAAATGAAGCCTGAAATTCTTCCAAGTGACGGAATCAAAGGAGCTGACCCTCACACCGCTGAAATCCGCCTGCAGGATATCCAGCTCAAAGTTCTTGGCCTGAGAAGTCAAAGCTCTCAAAGCTTCCCGTGAGGCTTTTTCCAAAACAAAATTCACCCCAAAATAAACAGCGGCCGCCAGCGCCACCAAAGCGATTAAGAAACCCATCAGAAATTTTTTCATGCCAGACTCCTTTTTTATATTTTACGTACGCCGAAGTGCGGTCACAATGTTCCGCGCGAGTGTCTCTCCGAGATTTCCCTTATCCCTCAGTTCCTGCTGGCTTAATTTTTTGATCCGTGAGACAGACCCGAAGCGTTTGATCAGTTTTTCCCTCGTCCTGGGCCCCACGCCCGGCACCTCGTCCAATTCTGAAATCAGGGCTTCTTTTCGGTGAAGCCGCCGATGATAGGTGATCGCGAATCGGTGTGCCTCGTCACGAAGACGTTGTATGAGCTGTAAGATCATCGAGCTCTGCGGGAGAATCGTGGGACCTTCCCGTTCGGGTGAAAAAATGTGTTCATGCTGTTTGGCGATAGAAATAACCGGCAGCTTGTCCAAATTTAAACGCCGCAACTCCTTTTTTGCCGCGGATAGATGCCCCTTCCCCCCGTCAATCACCACGAGGTCCGGCAGCTCCTGTTTTTCCTCCAGCACACGGGTGTAACGCCGGCGAACCACTTCGCGCATCATTTCATAATCATCAATCCCCTGAACGGTTTTAATCCTGAACAGACGGTAATTGGCTCGCGAAGGCTTTCCGTTTATAAAAACAACCATTGACCCTACCGCCTCCTTGCCAGAGATATTTGAAATATCAAACGCTTCAATCCGGATAGGAAGCTGCGGCAGGAAGAGCACATCCATCAGCTCGTTCAAGACGTTGGCCTTTTCTCTGCCCTCCGTCCGGGGAACTTCCGAAAGCGCCTTGATCTCCTCGTAAATGCTCTTAGCCTTTTCGTACTCCCGTTTATCCGAATACTCCTTCATCCGGCGCAGCAAATTCTTCAGAAGCGCGTCGCGGCGCCCCAGTAAAAAAAGCTCAAGCTCTTTAACAATCTCCGCGTACTGCGCCCTGCCGATTTCTTTAACGCAGGGGCCCTTGCACTGGCCGATATGGTACATGAGGCAGACGCTGTCCGGCATCGGCTCGCAAGTTCGCATCGGAAAGAGCCGCCGAAGCATCGCGACCGCCTGCCTGAGAAGCGTCGCGTTCGTGTAGGGACCAAAGTACTTGCCCCCGTCGGGCTTTCGCCTGCGAACGACCAAGAGCCTGGGAAAATCTTCATCCGTGATCTTTAAGAAAGGATAACTTTTGTCATCCTTCAGGGCCTGGTTGTATTTGGGCTGGTTTTCTTTAACAAGGCTTGCCTCGAGGAGCAGCGCCTCAGCTTCCGTAGGCGTTTCGATAAAATCAATCGCGCGTACTTCGCCGAGCATCACGCCTTCCTTCGAGAAAGTTTCCCCGAACGACCGGAAGTGCGAGAGGACCCTCTTGCGGATGGAAAGCGCCTTACCGATGTACACAGGCTTCCCGCCGCCATCCTTAAAAAGATAGGTCCCGGGCGTGTTGGGAAGGTGTTCAATTCTTTTTTTGAGAGCTTCGGGGATCAGGCCGGCCGCCATGAGAATATTTTTCTCACTTCTTGTATTTTCAGTAGGAGCGCCAGCCCGACGTAAGTAAGGATGCTCAAGGCAATCCCCAGACCCAGGCACAACAATTGAAATAGTCTGGGGCTTGAGGCCTGCGGCACCAGCACCCAATGATTATAAGCCATCGCCGCCGCGCCCATAATCGCCGCCGCCAGAAGCATTTTTACCAGACCATTCAAAATCCTTTTCTCGTCCAAATCACCAATCTTTTTCTTAAGACGTATATAAAGGAGAATTACGTTTACGGTCGCCGAGATACTGGAGGCCAGGGCCAAGCCGCCGATTTTGAGCGGATACATAAAAACGAGGCAGAAAACAATGTTCACCAGCAATGAAAAAAGCGCGGTCTTGACCGGCGTCCGCGTGTCCTGCATCGCGTAGAAAGCATTCACAAGGATCTTGATGTAGCAACATGACAAAAGTCCGAAGGCGTAAAAAAAGAGGGCTCCGGAGGTAATGTGGGTTGAGTAAGCGTCAAAGCGCCCTCGTTCAAAGAGGATCCTTACGATCGGCCCGGACAGCGTGATCAACC
>CAZOJS010000112.1:0-5258 GCA_964580175.1 uncultured Anaerolinea sp.
AGGACGAAGAGGCGGCGTATCCCACCATCCTGTCAGCCAACCGCGCGAATGGGCAGCCCATTCCTTGGGGGGCACTCTCGGGGCTTGCAGCCGACCGTCAGCAGGCGACCACAGCCTACACGATCTATGACAGCTTCTTCCAAAAGAGCCGAATCTTTACCCTGAACGTCGGCGGCCATCCGGCGGTGATCACCGCCGAGACTGAGTTGCACAATGCGGCAGGCGACACCTTCAACTTTGACCTGGAAGGCATCGCAACGCGAGCCAATGGCGCTGGTTTCTGGCTGGCTTCAGAAGGCGCGCAGAATTGCAGCGTGGCTGACAACGTGTTTACTTGTCCCTCCAATCGCACGTTCAACCTGTTGATCAATGTGGCGCCAGACGGCTTGGTGCAGCAGGAGATCCAACTGCCGCCAGCGGTGAACGACCGGCAGCGCAGCAATGGATTCGAGGGTGTGGCAGTCACAGGTACCCCGGCAGTCGACGAACTGGTGTATGTCGCGTTTCAGGCCCCCTGGCTCGGGGACCCGGCCAACACGGTGCGCATCGGCCGATATGAAGTAGCCACAGGCTTCTGGACATTCTTCTACTATCCGCTGGACGTGCCACCGTCGGCGACCCTGGGAGGGTCAGTGACTGTAGGCCTTTCAGAACTGGTCGCTTTGGACAACCAGAACTTTGCGGTCATCGAGCGAGACAACCAAGCTGGGCCGGATGCCCGCATTAAGAAGGTATACAGGTTTTCGATTGCAGGTCTCACTCCCCAGTCTCAAGGTGGTGTGTTCCCGCCGGTCACGAAGACGCTGGTCCGCGACCTGATCGACGATCTGAAACGCCCCAACGGCCTGGTTATCGAAAAGGTCGAGGGTCTCACTCGGCTGCTGAACGGTGACGTCATCATCGTGACGGACAACGACGGCGTTGATGGAACCGCCGGGGAAACGCAGTTCCAAAACCTGGGTCCCATATTCTAGGTTCACTTGGTGGCAACGAAGTTCAAGATTCGGTCAAATTTGCATTTGTTTGAACCGCCAAGTGCGCCAAGAACGCAAAGGGGAATCCGAGCTGCCATTTGGAATCTGAGAATCTCAAATCACGGACCTTAGAGCGTGTCTGAAAACCCGTTGAGGTTCTTTTCTGGCACGCTTCCAGCGTGCGTGCCAGACCTTTGGTCTGGCTGTTCACATTTGTCCCCCTTGAGAGGGAAGCTGTGAAAAAATTGCAAATCGATTACTTCCGGCCCTAAGCGTGCGCAGGAGCGCCCGCGCCACCCAGGTGGAACGTGCGCTCCGCGCGCGTTTTCACCTGTGGGATCGGAGACGGGACGGTTCAGGTTGGCTCAATTCAATTTTTTCACAGCTTCAGGGGAGACCTGGAGATTGGACGTTTCGGCGCGCCACCCCCGGGAGGAAGTGCATCGAGCCGTGAGCCCCGGAGGAGCGAAAGACTCGTAGCCCACGGCGCAAGCCGTGGGAACGGAATCAAAACAACGTCAGTCCCGGAGGGACGAAAGAAACCTGTACCGCAATCTCTTTCGCCCCTACCGGGGCTTGTCCTTCTGGCTGTCGAGGTCCCACGGCTTGTGCCGTGGGCTAAGGATCTTTCGCCCCTACCGGGGCTTGTCGCTGCGACTAGTCTGGTCCCACGGCTTACGCCGTGGGTGTCCCCTGTGAGAAGGGGGACGATAGGGGTCTTCAGCGGTGAATTCGAGACCCCCTTGCCGCAAAAAGCGCGGCGAAGCTTTCTCAAAGCTTCCATTCCCTTGTTAAGGTTGACAAAGGAGCGGTTGGACTAGTCTTCAGACACACTCTTAGATCCAAATGACCAACCGAGTACTTCTCCAAAAGACTTCATCAGGCAAGCTCTTGTTGCTCTTTGGGTCCTTGGTGGTTCCCTGTTTTGTGTCTCGGCGGTACGAGGTCGCTCGCTGCGCTTAGTACTGCGCTTCACAAATTCCATCACGTATTCTTCGAGTTGGAAGAGCGTCCTTGAGAAGACCTAAACGCGCTTGGATTAGCGGCTTTGCCGCTCGATGTGCGGAAAGGCTGGGCCTTTCCGCCTAGCCAATTTGAAGGATCTGGGCTACGCCCAATTCCTCGGGGCGTAGCCCCGACATGAAGGTCAGGCGAAGCGGAAAGTCGGAGACTTTCCGCACATCTGGCGGCAGAGCCGCGAAATGCGTGACTGTATTTATGAAACTCAGTACTTTAGGGTGTGCTCAATTGTCCAAGCAATGAATGGCGCTCTTGCCGGGAGCGCGTCATGCGCATGCCCTAGGCAATCCGAGAAAGCACGGGCGGAATCTCCTCTGGTCCATCAGCAGTCAGAACGGAAGCCGGCGGAATCTCTTCTGGTCCATCAGCCATGA
Source organism: uncultured Anaerolinea sp. (assembly GCA_964580175.1). Lineage (GTDB taxonomy): Bacteria > Chloroflexota > Limnocylindria > Limnocylindrales > CSP1-4 > UBA5189. The sequence goes on from CAZOJS010000112.1 coordinate 2,369, forward strand.
GGACGGCCGCTGGTGGGATCTCTTACGGCCCATCGGCTGCCAAAAATGTTGCAGGCGCACCGTATTTGTGCACGGCGAAACTCGAACTCCATTGAGGAGCGGGACGGACATTGATGCCGGCTGCGGCGAGCATGATAGCCAGGACCAGAGACCTCAGGGTTTTTATCTTCATTGTCTTTCCTTTCAAGGTTTTCATTTACAAGGGATGGGATTAAAGGCACCGGCGACGAAGGCCAGCGAGGAAGAAAGTCGTTCGGAAACGGACACCTCCTTTTTGAACGTGCTAATGCCAGCGAGTGGCGATGTGCAATCTGTCAGGAAGCAAGAAAAAATTGAGTTTACCCATGTTCATCCGAAGGGCCTCGCGACTGATCGTTGCTCTCGCACGATGATGAGTCCATAGTCTCCCACAAGGCCGCGAGGCCCTGGACTTTCTACATTTGGCTTGGCAGCGCCGCGACAATGAATCTACTTCGCAGCGAATAACGCTCGGCCTTCAGCTTGGGGAAGAGTGATCGAAAGGATGCCAGCCAGCGTGGGCGCGATGTCGCGCATGTCAATAAGGCCAAGGGGCAAGCCCGACGGGATTCCTGGGCCAGAGATGAAGAAGACGGAGTTCATTTCGGCCTGCTCTGGAAGAAAGCCATGGCTTCCAGAAGCTTTAAGCGAACGCAAGGGAGGACCTGACGCTTCTTCAGAAATCTTGAAGCCTTCCCGCATCCCCACCAGAAAGGCCGCGTTCGGAAAACCACCCAGCCGCGCAATATCCTCTTTCTCCAGGATTCTATGAATCCCGTGGTTGGGATCTTCCGAGAGCTGACGAAGAATGGACCGGGTTTTGCTTACGAGGGCGGTGTCGCTGGGATCGCTCAGCAGGACTGCAGCAGACCCACTGGAACTCCAGGCAAACGCCTTCCACGAGCTCACTTTGCCCTTCTCGTTCAGCTCCAACAGCCCCTCCTCACGAAATACTGAATTCAGACGAAGTTCCTTTTCGACGCGGAAGAATCCATGGTCCGAGACGACGCAGATCACTGCCTGGCCGTTTCCCAATCGTTCCGCTGCTGCCTGAACCTGTCCGACCAGCGTATCAATCTGTTCCAGCACCGCAAACGTGCCCGGGCTGTAGGGTCCGCTCTCGTGTTCTTCCGTATCAAGACCCGAGAAGTAGCAGAGCAACAACCGAGGTTTCTTTTTATCGAGCAGATAAACGTTGAACTTCGCCCGCTGTTGATCGGCTGCGACGGTGTAGTCGTTGCCTTCAGGATAAGATCCCAGTTGCTTCTCGGCTTCTGCCAACAGACCGGGAGGACGGGAAAGGGCACGCATGATCTTGTGATCGTCAGCAGTTTCAGCTCGCCAATATTGAGGAATGTTGTAGGTAATATCGGCTCCGACAGTGACTGGCCAGTCCACATTGGCGGTCGTCAGACCGGCTGCAGCCGCGGCGTCCCACAAGGTAGCAACTCTGATGTCCTCAGCGTACCAATACCAGCCACCGAAATTCTTTCCGTATGGGTCAAAGGGCATATTGGCCAGGATGCCGTGTCTGGAGGGTGAAACGCCCGTCACCAGGGTCGTGTGGCTGGGGTAGGTGACGGTCGGAACAACCCCTTTGACTCCTGCAGCGAAGGCCCCTTCCTTCAGAAACCTGCGTAGATGCGGGATTTTCAGACCGTGTTTCTCAGCCTGGAGAACATAGTCTGGCTTCAGACCGTCGATGGAAATCATGACAACAGGGACCTGAAGCAACTGGCGTGCGGTTTGTCCCCAGTAGCCATAAGCTGTGAGCAAGAAGAGACAGCTTAGCAGGCCGGCCTTCTCTTGCCATTTCTTTGTTGGTTTCAGATCGCTCATGGAAAGATCCCAGTTGAGTTTTGAGGCCCCCCGGGGCGAGGCTCCCGGCGAGGAGAGGAATAACCCGCCGAGAGTCTCGCCTTGCATCCAACAGCTCACTGATTTCGCTAAGACTGTGGGCAAATCCAGAGGCGGAACCGCATCTCCAGCCAACCAGCGTTAGAAAGTAAGCCTCAGCGACATCTGAATGGTTCGCGGCCCAGCCAGATCACCTTTCTGAGTGGCCTGGATTCTCCCAAAGCTGCCCGAGTTAATGTTGAGAGTGGAAGGAATATCGAGGTTCGTGTGGTTGAATAGATTAGACATGGTTGCTTCGTACCGCAGGTCCACTTTCTCCGTCAGGGAGAATCGCTTGGCCAGAGACATGGAAAAGACTTCAGTGCCGGGACCGAGCAGGATACCCACACCTGCATTTCCAAATCGCCCGATATTGTTCGACGGCACGACGAAGGCCGCGCGATCGAAGTATCGCTCGCGCGTCGGATTGCTGAGATTTCCATTGCCGACACGGTCTGGCCGCTGCGTGCCCTGCACGCCTCGAACATTTGCGCCTGTTCCGGAAGGGTCGGCTCCCTGGAAGAACGGCGTCAGATAAGGCCCGGTCTGCAAGTTCACGATCCCCGCAACCTGCCAGCCGCCAATGAATGCGTCGGCCACCTTGCTGATACCGCTGGCATATGGACGGCCGATTCCAACCGGCAATTCCCACAGGAAGGTACTGACGAAACGATGCCGGCGCGTAAAGGCCACGTCGCCGTAGTCCTTGGCGATGTCGAAATAGTCCAGGGTCGTCGGACCGTTCTCTGCCGAGAATCCACTAGGGGCGGGCCCGTTGGCGTTCGAGAGGTTCTTCGCCCAGACATACGAATTCTGGAAACTCAGACCCTTTGAGAACCGCTTCGTGACCTCAGTTGTGAAAGCATGATACTTCCCGCTGGGTCCATTGGCACGGGTCAGGATGGCGTTGAAATCCTTGAAGGGGCGCTGATCCCGGACTTGTGCGTAACCGGCCGTATTGGACTTCACCTGGTTG
>CAZOJS010000113.1:0-4388 GCA_964580175.1 uncultured Anaerolinea sp.
CTCCACGGCGCGACCGTCGCGATCGAGGGCGATGACCAGCTGGCGGCACTCCTCGCCCGGATGGCCGAATCGATCGGTGCATCGGCGGTGCGCCTGGCGCCCGGCACCAAGGCGGCCTATCACGCGGCGGCAGTCCTCGCGGCCGGCGGGTTCATCGCGCTCCTGGATGCCATTGCCGAACTCGGAGCCGCAGCCGGACTCGATGAGGCAGGTTCGCTGGCGATCTACGGCCGACTCGCCGAGCAGACGCTGGGCAATGCCAGAGCCCTCGGGATCGCCAACGCGCTGACCGGCCCGATGACCCGGGGTGACGTCGGCACGCTCGTGGCTCACCTTGAGGCCCTGCGCCGGCACGCTCCGGCCGTCCTGCCGCTGTACCTGGCAGCGGCCACGCGTGAAGTCGTGCTGGCCGAAAGGCGTGGCGTGCTGGCACCGGAGGATGCCGCGCTGATGCGACAGTCCCTTGCGGCCGCCCTGTGACGCAGTACCATACGGCCGTGGAGCACAGCATCGCCGCCAAGTACGCAGCGCGTCCCGCGGCCCACTTCCCCCGGGCGTTCGCGCGGACCCGTGAGCGCCGCCTCGGGCTGGGCTCCGCGGTCGCGTTCCGGGCGAGTTCGGGTCGCGCAACCGTGTTGCGGATGGATTCCGCCCCGGCCCTGCGCGCCATCCGACACGGCAGCCGCTCCATCACGCCGACGCGTCCGCGAAACCCGGTGTCCGGAAGGCCGCGCCCCATCGTGGCGATGTCCTGGAGCCGGTCTGTGCCGAGCGGTCGGTTCAGCGCCGTCACGGCGCCATGGCGCGGCTGAGGACGACGACCGCCACTTCCGCCGGCGGCATCGTCGTCTCTGTGGCGGGCGGTCAGCCCTCCCTGGTGGTTGGCCTTCGGCGCCGTGAAGGTGTCCGCCGTCGGGGCACCTGGACGCTTCCCAAGGGGACGCCAGACGGCAACGAGACCATCGAGCAGACTGCGGTCCGCGAGGTGGAGGAGGAGACCGGTCTGCAGGTCCGGCTGGTCGCGCCGCTTCCATCGATCTCGTATGTCTTCGTGCAGAACGGCAAGCGGATCGACAAGACCGTTCACTACTGGCTGATGGAGCCCGTCGGGGGCGACCTCGCGCGGCACGATCAGGAGTTCGAGCGGGTCCGCTGGGTCCCGTTCGCCGAAGCCGGCAGCCTGCTCTCGTTCGATACCGAACGCGGCCTCGTCACCGCGGCCGAAGCGGTGCTTGCCGCGCGCGCCGTGCCCGGCGAAGTGACCGATCCGCCCTCGACCTCGGACCAGCGACCGCCAGCGGCCGTCCAGCTGCAGCCGGAGTCGTCATCGACATGACCGACGAGCCCGAGACGCCGCTGCGCGAAACGGCGCTCGTCGCGGTCCATCGGGCTCTCGGTGCCAGGCTCATCGAATTCGCCGGCTGGTTGATGCCGGTCCAGTACGGCGGCATCCTCGAAGAGCATCGCGCGGTCCGTGAGCGGGCGGGCCTGTTCGACCTGTCCCACATGGGCGAGCTGTACGTGGACGGTCCCGAGGCCGCCGAAGCGCTCGCGACGGCCCTCGTGACGGATCCCGGGAACCTCGCCGTCGGGCGCGCGCACTACTCGATGCTCTGCGCCGAAGACGGCGGCATCATCGACGACCTGATCGTGTACCGCCTGGCCGAAGATCGCTTTGTGATCGTCGCCAACGCGGGCAACGCGGCCGCCGTGTCCGACGCTCTCGCAGATCGACTGTCCGGCTGGAATGCCGTGCTCGACGACCGATCCATGGTGACCTCCCTGGTTGCGATCCAGGGACCGGCGGCAAGAGGGGTCCTCCAGCCGCTGACCAGCGTGGACCTCGCCGGCCTGCGTTACTACGCGGTCGCGGAGGGCACCGTCGCCGGTATCCCGGCGCTGGTGGCGCGGACCGGCTACACCGGTGAGGACGGATTCGAAGTCTTTGTCGACTGGGACCGCGCCATCGACGTGTGGACAGCCCTCGCGGACGCCGGTCGCGACGCCGGGGTCATAGCCTGTGGGCTCGGCGCCCGCGACACCCTCCGCCTCGAAGCGGGCATGCCCCTCTATGGCAACGAACTCGGGCGGGACATGAATCCGTTCGAGGCCGGTCTTGGTCGCGTGGTGAAGCTCGACAAGCCCGGACCGTTCGTCGGCCGTGACGCGCTCGCGCGCGCCGCGGAGCGGGGGATCACGAGGCGCCTGATCGGCCTCGTCATCACCGGACGCGGGATCGCCCGCCACGGCCACCCCGTCGTGCGCGATGGCCGGACCACGGGCGTCGTGACCTCGGGCACTCACTCCCCGACGCTCGGACGGGCGATTGCCATGGCCTACGTCCATCCGGACGACGGCGAACCGGGTACGATCCTCAGCGTCATGGTGCGCGACCAGCCGATCGGCGCCGAGGTCGTGGCCCTGCCGTTCTATCGTCGGCCGCGCTGATCTGTAGGGTGCGGCATCAGCCGTGCCGAACCGCGTGATCCGGGTCACGCCCACGAGGAGGACGCCGCGCATGGCCCCGTCGGATCTCCGCTACACCACGGACCATGAATGGGTCCGGCTCGAGGGTGATGTGGCCACCGTGGGCATCACGGCCTATGCGGCCGAGCAGCTCGGCGACGTTGTGTTCGTCGAACTCCCGGCCGTTGGTCGAACACTCGAACAGCACGGCGTCTTCGGCGTCGTCGAGTCGGTCAAGGCGGTCCGCGACCTGTTGGCGCCGGTTGGGGGCGAGGTCCTGGAGGCCAATACGGCCCTCGCCGGCGAGCCCGAACTCGCCAACAGCGACCCGTACGGTGCCGGCTGGATGGTCCGGATCCGGCTGAGCGATGCGGCCCAGGTCGACAGCCTCATGGACGACCAGGAGTACGCCGCGCTCACGACCACGAGCTGAGCCCACGATCCGCGCTCGACCCGACGCTCGAACGGGAACCTGAACCTTTGCTCCCGACTTCCGATATATGCACACTGCGACACGTACCGGAGTCGACCGCCCCCAGACGGAGGACCGGATCCTGGACGATCAGCGCCTCGCCACGCCGCCCCCGCGCAGCCCTCGGGAGCAGCCTTCGGGACCAGACGTCGTGAGTGCCGCATCCGATCGAGAACTCCTGGTGCGCATCCAGTCCGACGATCTGGGCGCGTTCGAGGCCTTCTTCGAGCGCTATCGCAGTCTCATCCACCGGACCGCGTATGGCCTGACCGGAGATCGACAGGTGGCGGAGGAGATCCTTCAGGACACCTTCCTGCGTGCCTATCGGCATCGCCACAGCCTGAGGACCGATGTGTCGCCCGTTCCGTGGCTGCACCGCGTCGCCCTGAACCTGTGCTATTCCAGACTCGGTCGGCGCAGGCTGGCCACAGGGCCGATCGAGGATGAGACGCACCAGGTTCGTGACGGGGCACTGGAGCCCGCGGACCACGTCGAACGTGAGGAGCTGCGGCGGACGATTCGCTTCGGGATCCAGGCGCTGCCCGCCAAGCACCAGAGCGTGATCGTGCTCTACTACCTGCATGGGATGAGTCTTCAGGAAACGGCCGACGCCCTGGGGATCGCGCTCGGAACGGTCAAGTCCCGCCTTCACTACGCCCTGCAGGCGCTGCAGGGTCACCTTGCCGCCGAACGTAGAGGCGCCGCGGAGGCGCCGGCTGCCCCGCGAGCCGTCGCGCTGGGACCCACCTTCGCGATTCAACTCTCGACGCGCCGGGGCCAACGCCGATGATCGGGCCGCTGGACCGGTCTGATTGCCGGAAGGATGCGGATGCGCTCGTCGACCTGGTCGATCCCCGCACTACTGGCGCCCCGTCAACGGCCGCGATGGACCATCTGGAGTGGTGCCGGCCGTGCGGCGAGGAGCTCCAGGAACTGGCGCTGGCCATCGTGGCCATGCGCCGGCTCGGCGACGAGGCCGGCGCCCGCACAGATGCCGGTCATGCCTGGTCGCGCGTCAGTGCCAGAATTCTTCGGACGCGTGCGGCCGCCGCCGCGGTCGCCTGGCGCTGGCGCATGTCGCTGGCCGGCCTTGCCACCGGTATGTTTCTGGTGGCCGCGATCGTCGGGCCGTTGGCCCTGGATGTGCCCATGGCGGGCGGCCGATCGGAGCCGACGGGGCTTACCCCGACCCAGCGCGAGGCTTGGGCCCGCCAGCTGGAGGCCCGCTACATCTGGGAGACGAACACGGTCCCCGTTGGCGTGCGTTCCAGCACGGCTCGCGCCTCCGGGCCGGCTCCTGAACCTCGATACCCGAGGCTTCATACGCTAGGTCGACCTCTTTCCACGCCCTGACCTGCTCATCACGATCGCCGCCACCAGCATAGGAACTCCGGAGGGCAAATGGCCGATAAATCATCTCGAACAGAGGTTCGAGCACCGCCCAGAAATA
>CAZOJS010000114.1:0-4724 GCA_964580175.1 uncultured Anaerolinea sp.
GTCGGGATTCTTACTTTGATGTCCATACATCCTCCTTAATGTGTGATTGATCTCTCATGGTCTTCTCAAATGAATCGATATTGGGTTTAATGCGATAGGGCTTTCCGATATGCTCCGTCACCGCCTCCTGGGTTTTCAACCCATTGCCCGTAATGCAAATAACGCAGGATTCTTTTCTGGGGATCACGCCGTTCTCAATTAATTTTTTTGTAACCGCCACCGTGACACCGCCCGCGGTCTCGGTGAAGATACCCTCTGTGGAGGCTAAAAGTTTTATACCGTCGACAATTTCCTGATCCGTAACCGACTCAGCGAGTCCGCCGCTCTCTCTCATCGCGTCCATCGCGTAAATCCCGTCAGCGGGGTTTCCTATGGCCAGGGACTTGGCAATCGTCTTGGGTTTTACGGGTTTTATGATCTCGCTTTTTTCTCTCATCGCGGTCACGACCGGTGAACACCCCTCGGCTTGGGCGCCGTAAACCTTCGCGTCGACGGAATCAATGAGCCCTAATTTCTTGAATTCATTAAACGACTTCCATATTTTAACGAGGAGTGAGCCACTGGCCACCGGCACCACAATGTGCTGCGGTGTTTTCCATCCGAGCTGTTCCATCACTTCAAACCCATACGTTTTTGAACCTTCGGCGTAATAGGGACGGATATTGATGTTCACGAACGCCCACCTGTACCGGGCGGCGATTTCCGCGCAAAGGCGGTTCACCTCATCGTAGTTGCCTTCGACCGCGACAAGATTGGGCGCATAGGTCAAGGAACCGACGACCTTACCGTGTTCAAGGTCCGCCGGAATAAAAATAAAACGGTTTAAACCCGCCCACGCGGCTTGGGCGCTGACGGATCCCGCCAAATTTCCTGTCGAGGCGCAGGCAACGGTTTTAAAACCCAACTCTTTAGCGCGCGTCAAAGCCACTGCCACGACCCTGTCTTTGAAAGAAAGCGTCGGGTGACAAACAGAGTCGTCTTTGATGTAAAGCTCCTTCATCCCCAGCACTCGCGCCAAATTATCGGCCTTGAAAAGCGGGGTAAAGCCGGCATGAAACCCCACGGTCGGCGGAGCCTCTATGGGCATAAGCTCACGGTACCGCCAGATGGATTTGGGGCCTTTTTCAATCTTTTCACGCGAAAGAACACTCTTTATCTTGTCATAGTCATAGTCGACTTCCAGGGACCCGAAACAGAATTCACAGACGTAGATCGCCTCTGTGGGGTAGGTGCGATGACATTCGCGGCATTTGAGGCCTTTAACGTAACTCATTTATTTACCTTAGGTTATAGACTCATTCACACTGAGGTAGATCCTGTTGAAGCGCAACCTACCCAACCAAAGCCTGACTTTATCACTTTTCCGTTTTCGTTTCAAGAATCGCCTTAAGCAAATGGAGATCAAAAAGTCCCGAAAGTTCAGGTTCCTTCTTAAGAAACCCCGCTGTGAAAGCCGATCGGCCCTGTTGGATCACCGAATCTTCCATGGGGTCATAGGTAAACCGCACACGCTTCAAAGCCTCGCTCAAGATGTTCTCGGGGACCGCCTTGCCGGTTTCTCTTTTTATTTCCTCATTCAGTACCTTGCCCGCTTCGAGAGGATTTTGATGGATCCAATCGGTAAGCTCGACATGCGTGAGAAGAAATTTCTTCACAAGGCCTGGATGTTCATCTAAAAACTTCTTTCGAACTAAAACCAGTGTCGTCGCGTATTGGCCTCCGGGCCAAAGGGTGGACTCTTCCAAAAAAACTTTCCCGTTCGCGTTGGCCACAAGAAGCGAAACCCATGGTTCAACAGTCCACGCGGCGTCTATCTCTTTTTTAATAAACAAAGTCATCTGGTCCGAATTAGAAAGCGGCAGGACCTGGACATCCCCACCTTTTTCTTTCAGTTTAAGCCCACGGCCTGAAATCCAGGCTCTCAAAGAAACATCCTGCGTATTGCCCAGCTGCGGAGAAGCAATTCTCTTGCCGCGAAAATCTTCAAATCCTTTGATTCCTGAATCTACGCGGACTACCAATGCCGCGCCGCCACTGGCCGCGCCGGCGATGACTCTCAGGGCCTCCCCTTGGGATCTCACGTAGCCATTGATCGCGGGGCTCGGCCCCGCGTACGCAATATCAAGCTGATTGGCAAAAATCCCCTCAATCACCGAAGGGCCAGCATTAAAAATCTTCCACTCCATTTTAGCGTCTGGCGCTAATGACTTTTCAAACGAGCCCCGCGCCTGCCCAATCAGGGCCTGCGCATGCGTGAGATTCGGCAGATGCCCCACACGAACAACAGTTTTTTTTGGTTCCTCGGAACACCCGGCAAGGAAAAGAGAAAAAATCAAAAAATAAATAAATCTCAAATTCTTTCCAGCCCCCAGACCCGGCGAACTTTTCTCTCAAGTATCCCAAACACGAGCTTATCCATCCCCACCCCGATCGCGACAATCACGATCATCACGGCAATGACTTGGCTCATGTCGTTGAGCTCCCGGCCCATATTGAGAAGGTGCCCGAGCCCCAGACTTACAAATAGAATTTCTCCGGCCATGAGGGAGCGCCAGGCAAAGGACCAACCCTGTTTCAATCCCATCAGGATCGTCGGTAACGCCGCAGGCAGGACCACCTGTACAAACATCTGCCCGCCCCGGGCACCCATGTTTCGGCCTGCGCGAAGGTAAATGGGCTGTATGTTTTTAACGCCGGTGTCCGTCGCGATCGTGATGGAAAGAAGGGAACCCATCACCACAATAAAATTGATCGCGGCTTCGTTTAACCCAAACCAGAGGATGGCCAGCGGAAGCCAGCAGATACTTGGCAAGGTCTGGAGGCCCACAAAGAATCCTCCGATGGTTTCATCCAGAATCTTCACCTTACCTATCAAAAGACCGAGGAGCGTCCCGAACAAAACCGAGATGCCGTAACCCAAAAATATTCGCTTCATGCTGATCGCGATTCCGATGAGAAACGTTTTATCGCGAAAACCGTTTACGAGAGTTTCAAGCACCTGCTCGGGCGACGGGAAAAGGTATTGAGGCCAGAGCTTTAGCGTAAACAAAAGTTTCCACAAAGCAATAAGCAGCGTGTAAAAAATCACCTGCCTAGCGATTTTGAAAAAAAGATTAAACATTAAAGTAAGGTTCCACGCTCAAGTACCGTTCGCCGGAATCCGGAAATATAACTACCACCGTTTTGCCTGGGCCAAGGACCTTCGCGATTTTTAAAGCACCAAGACAGGCTGCGCCGGAAGATAATCCGGAAAAAATGCCTTCCTCGCGGGAGAGACGCTTAGCCATCTCGTAGGCCTCGTGATCATCCACCGTAATGATTTCATCAATGATGTCGCGGTTTAAAACTTCTGGGATAAAGCCCGCGCCAATTCCCTGGATCATGTGAGGCCCCGGTTTTCCTCCTGACAACACACTTGAAGTTCTGGGTTCCACCGCGACGATCTTTATTTTTGGATTATGTTTCTTCAAAACTTCCCCCACGCCGGTGATCGTTCCGCCGGTGCCCACACCCGCCACGAACGCGTCTAGTTTTTCGTCTGTGTCCCGCAAAATTTCCTTAGCGGTCGTCTTCCGGTGCATCGCTGGGTTATCCGGGTTCATAAACTGCTGGGGCATAAACGCGTCTTTCCGAGTCGCCACAATTTCACGGGCCTTTTCGACCGCGCCTATCATTCCTTCTTTGGCGGGCGTCAAAATCACCTCCGCACCGAAACTTTGTAGAATCTGAATTCTTTCCTGACTCATCGCTTCCGGCATCGTAAGAACCACCTTGTAGCCTTTAACGGCCCCCACGACCGCCAGACCAATGCCGGTATTGCCGCTGGTGGGCTCTACAATGACAGAGCCTGGCTTTAACAATCCCTTCTTTTCGGCTTGCTCGATCATGTTGAGCGCGATTCGATCCTTCACGCTCCCGCCAGGATTAAACATCTCAAGCTTCGCGAAAATCTGCGCTGAATTTTTCTCCACCACCTTTGAAAGCTTCACCATCGGTGTATTGCCAATCAAATCTAAAATATTTTCGCTAAATTTTGCCATAACTCCCTCCGCCCATGTAAAAAACAAACTCCACCTGGTCTCCGTTTTTTATTTCAGTACCATCGTAGTCTAACTTCTGAAGAATATGTTCGTTGATCTCAACTGTCACAAGCTCGGGCCTCATTTTCCACTTCGTCAATAGATCGGAAACACTCATCCCGGATTTAACCTCTTGGGGTTTCCCATTCAACGTGATTTTAATAAAAGCGGTGTCAGGCAATTTTTATTTCCTCCTCAGCGGCTATTTCGTTTTTTATGTTAAAGGACCGCAGCACAGGCTTTTTAAGATCCGAGAGCGAAACAATCAGGTAACTCACGTCCGGATAAAACGCCAGCCTTACGTCTTTCTGCGAGGGTGCGGCTTCACTGGCCACATGCGAATGAAAAATCCCTGTCATTTCTATTTTTAGCTCGCGCATCTTTTTAAAAACCAGGAGCTGCTCTTTAGGGTCCATAAAGTAACTGATGCTCGCCTCGTCCATATTTTTCATCGAAAAAAAATGGCTCGCCGAACCTGCCTTTTCGCCCCCCAGAATCCCGCAGGCCTCATTGGGATAGCCGGCTTTGGCGTGAGCGATCATCTCCTCATGAATTTTTTTTGGAATTGTGATCATGCCTAGATGTTACTCCCCACGTTCCTGTCTACAGGCGTCAAGAGCCCTGCCTTGGACACCTCATAATCCG
>CAZOJS010000115.1:0-12092 GCA_964580175.1 uncultured Anaerolinea sp.
GACCGCGGCTCCGATGCCGCCGGTGACGACCATGGCGCCGATGAGGACCCCGGTGCCGTCGCCGCCAACGCTCGCGTAGCCCAGGCCGAGCATGAGCGCGGCTCCGAAGAGCGCTCCGAAGGTGCCGCCGACCACGGCTCCCGTCCGGCGCCACGGGCCCGCGTACAGGTCTCGAGCCGCCTCCACCAGGCGGAAGTCGATCTTCTCCAGCGATGTGTACAGCGGCAGGACCATGAACGGCAGGAACTGGTAGACCAGCCCGGACACGACGGCGAGCGGGGTCCGCAGCACCGTGAAGTTGTCCGGCACGATCGCGAGGACGTCACGAGCCAGCCACAGCACCGGCCCGCTCTCACCGAGGATGATCCGCCACGAGATCGTCCGGATCAGGAAGCTCGTGAAGAATGGGGCGATGACCAGGAACAGCAGCAGGTTCTTGTAGCGGCCGCCGCGGAACGCGATGCCGTAGGCCAGCGGGAAGCCGATCAGGAAGGTCAGAATCGTGGCCAGGCCACCGAACACGATCGAGTTCCCGACCTGGGTCGGGAATTTCGTGACGGCCGTCGCGTAGTTACCGAACTCCCATGAGAACCGGAAGCCCGTCCCGAGCGTGCCGCTCGACAGCGACATCACGACCATCTGGACGTTGGGCAGAACGAAGAAGAGCACGAGCCAGAGCAGCCCCGGCGCCATGAGCAGCCACGGGATCAGCCAGCGCCGTCGCGCAAACACCCTCGCCCTCCTTGTTCAGGCCGGCGATCAGGCGCCGGCGAGGTCCGCGTACAGCTCCTTGATCGGGATCTCAACTGCCTCGTCGTCCCAGGTCGGCTCCGGGTATTGCTTGGCGAGGACGTCGGCGGGCGGGAAGAGCAAGGGGTTGTCCCCGGCCTCCGGGTCGAGCGCCTTGATCGCTTCAGCGACACCCTTCACCGGCGAGATGTAGTAGATGAAGTTGGCAATCGTCGCGGCACGATCGACGTCGAAGACCCAGTCGACCATCAGCTCGGCCGTGTACTTGTTCCTGGCGCCCTTCGGAATGAGCAGATTGTCCGTGAAGAACATGGACCCCTCTTCCGGGTAGACGAAGCGGTCGTCCTCACCGCCGGACGACGCCAGGTCGCCCGACCAGACGATCGATGCCCACGTGTCGCCCGAGGCGAAGAACTGGAGGTACTCGTTGCCGGTGAAGGCCGTGATGTGCCCACTATCCACGTATGGCTTCAGGAAATCGTGGACCACCTGGACGTCGGCGACGTCGATCTGGTCCGGATCGTGGTCGGAGGCCGATTTGCCCTGCTCCCGCAGCATGAGGTGGACGAGGGGGAAGGTATCGCGCGATTCGGACAGGAGGGTGACCTTGCCCGCGAATGCCGGATCGAACAGGTCCGCGATCTTGGTCAGGTCGCGTCCGGTGGAGGCCACGTTGTAGCCGATCCCGACCGCGCCGGACTGCCACGGGTAGTGGTACTCCAAGTTCGGATCCCAGCCGAGCCCCTTGTACTCGTCGCGGACATTGGCCACGGCCGTCGGAACATGGGCCGGATCGATCTTCTCGGCCCAGCCGGACTTGATGACCCGCGCGGCCATCCAGTCCGTCAGCACGATCAGGTCCCAGCCTGTATCGGCCCCAGCCTGGAGCTGCTGACGGATCGTGGCCATGAACGTCTCGTTGTCCTCGATCTCCGCGTTGGCGTAGTCGACCTCGACCTTGTACTGCTCCGTGAACTGATCGAGGGTGGGCGACGGGAGGACGTACTCGTCCTCGCCGTCGGCGCCGGTCACGGTCGTCAGGTCGATGTACGCGTCCCAGTTCGCGAAATGCAGCGGGCCGGTGATCTCGGTGCTGCCCGCACTCGGCTGAGGAGAGCTGCCGGTACCACACGCCGCGAGGAAGGCCGCAAAGCCCGCCATCGTGGACCCCTGGAGAAATAGCCGGCGCGTGACCGGCGTGGCCCGGATCACCTGGTCGAGGTCGGTCATTGAGTTTGGCTCCTTCCATGCATTGGTAGATCGCGTCGCATCAGTTGGTGGCGGGCAATCCCGTTGGGCTGGTCCTGTCTGTGGCGACCGCAAAGGTGTGGTCGGGCGACCAGCTGAGATGGACGTCCTGGCCGGGCCGATGCAATGACCCGTGGGACGTTCTGGTCAGGTTCTGCTCGAAGACCGTGACTCGGTCGCCTCCGGGCGACGTCACGATGTAGCTCGTCGAGGCGCCGAGATACGAGGCATCCAGCACCCGTCCCTGGAGCCGGTTCATCTGGTCGGGGATCGAGGCGGCGTCTGCGTGCAAGCGGATCTTTTCCGGCCGGACGCCGATCTTGATGAAGGTGTGTCCGCTGACAACCGCCGACGGGACGCGGACCACCGCGCCATCGGCGAGTCGGGCCGCGACGTACTCGCCATCGCGTTCGCCGAGCGTCGCCGGCAGCAGGTTGCTGACGCCGAGGAAGCCGGCCACGAATTCCGTCGCCGGTCGCTCGTACAGGGTCTCCGGGTCTCCAAGCTGCTCGTACTTGCCCCGATTCATGACGGCGATACGATCGGACATTGTCATCGCCTCCTCCTGGTCGTGGGTCACGTAGATGAACGTGATCCCGACCTCCTCCTGGATCCGCTTCAGCTCCACCTGCATCTGCTTGCGCAGCTTCATGTCGAGCGCACCGAGCGGCTCGTCGAGGAGCAGGACGGAGGGTTTGTTGACGAGGGCTCGTGCAAGGGCCACCCGCTGTGCCTGGCCGCCCGAGATCTGGGCGGGCTTCCGGCGCTCGTAGCCGGGCAGCTCCACGAGTTCGAGCATTTCTGTGACGCGCTGCCTGACCTCGGATTCCGCGACGTGACGCCGCCGCAGGCCGAAGGCCACGTTGTCGAAGATCGTGAGGTGGGGGAACAGGGCGTAGTTCTGGAAGACGGTGTTGACGTTGCGCTGATATGGCGGCAGCCAGGTCACGTCCTGTCCGGCCAGCTCGATCGTCCCCGACGTCGGCTGCTCGAATCCGCCGATCATCCGGAGCGTCGTGGTCTTGCCACAGCCGGACGGTCCGAGAAGGCTGAAAAACTCACCGTCCTCAACCTCGAGGTCGATGTGGTCCACGGCCACGATGAGGCCGTCGTCGCCCGGCTGGACGTACTGCGCGACGCGGCGTCCGGCAGCGTCGCCGCCGAAGGCCTTGTACACCTTGGTGAGTCTGACCTCGACCTCGGGCACGTCCGTCTCGCTCCTCCGAAACTGCTGGGCCGAAACGTCTGTCGCCGCACGGCGATTCGGATGCGGACAACGGCAGGTGTCGAGGCAGAATAGGCGCGGCCGGTCACGAGTGTCAAACGCAGGAGGTCTCGAATCGGTCGGGTGGAACCGTGCGAATCTCGCACCTATTTCTGGCCTGGGCGACGAACTTCGGGGCAACCGGGCCGGTCGACCCGGCCCGCATCCGCCTGTCCGACCGACGCCCGGGCCGCGTCGACGGTGGCTACCAGTGGGTCCGAGACGCATTCGACGGGTCGGGTCTACGATATCGACGCCAAACCCGCCTGAATCCCTTTCAATTATCCGAGGGTCGCATGCCGCAGGTCACCGAAGCCGCCGTCATGGCCGCCTTGAGCACGGTCCAGGAACCGGAACTCGGCGGCGACCTCGTCACCCGCAACATGATCAAGGACTTCTCGCTCGACGGTGTCGCGGTGGCATTCACGATCGAGCTGACCACGCCGGCATGCCCTCTCAAGGACGAGATCGAATCCCGCGTCCGAACCGCGCTCAATCCGATCGGTGTCGAATCGATCGCCATCACCTGGGGATCGATGGTCCGTCGAGCGGCGCCCCGAACTGCCGAGCAACTGCTGCCCGGCGTAAAGAACATCATCGCGGTTGCCTCCGGCAAGGGAGGTGTGGGCAAGAGCACTGTCGCCGTGAATCTGGCCGTGGCCCTGGCGCGCGACGGTGCGTCCGTGGGCCTTCTCGACGCCGATATCACCGGCCCGAATGTGCCGCTCATGCTCGGCCTGGACGGTCAGCCTGGCAAGACGGATCAGGAAAAGATCCTGCCGCTGAGCCGCCACGGCGTGAAGGCGATCTCGATCCAATTCTTTGTGCCCGCCGGACAGCCGATCATCTGGCGCGGTCCGCTCGTCGGTGGCGCCATCCAGCAGTTCCTGCGCGACGTGGACTGGGGAGAGCTGGACTACCTCGTCATCGACCTTCCGCCTGGCACATCCGATGCGCAACTCACCCTGGCCCAGGCCGTGCCGATCTCCGGGTCCGTCCTGGTGACGACACCCCAGGAAGTGGCATTGCTCGACGTCGAGAAGGCCCTGGCGATGTTCAAGCGCATGAGCGTCCCGGTCATCGGCATCGTCGAGAACATGAGCGGGCTGGCCTGCCCCCACTGCGGCGAGATGATCGAGCTGTTCGGACGTGGCGGTGGCGAACGGTTCGCGCGCGAACACGGGATCGAATTCCTGGGCAGCATCCCGCTGGACATAACCGTTCGCCAGGGCGGTGACGTTGGCGTTCCGGCCGTCGCGCAGCGGGAGCCCGGACTGGCCGCCGTCGCGCTTCAGAATCTGGCCCGTACCGTGGCCGCTCGAATGAGCGTTCGTGCTGCGACCGGCGCCGGCCAGCCGGTCCTGACGATCTCCTAGGCCCGCCGCTCCGGCACGACGACCGTCGGCGCGAGGCCTGCGGCGACCTCGATCTCCATGCGTGGGACGGCCGGCAGGACCTGTCCATTGGTCGGCGCACAGATGGCCCGGATCGCATCCAGTCGCTCAACCGGGTAGTGGACGAGGATCGCCCGCGGCACGCCCGAGCGGACTGCGTGGTCCACCGCTTCTTCGGCGGTCAGGTGGCCACGCTTCAGGTCGTCGAACTCGTCCGTGTGGAGCGTCGCCTCGAGAATGAGCAGTTCAGCGCCTCTGGCGAGCTCCACGACGACGTCCGACGGACCCATGTCGCCGGCGTAGATGACGCGCTCGCCGGCGGGGCCCGTGATCTCCATGGACCAGGCCGGGACGTAGTGACCGACCGGATGCGGCTTGATCGTCATATCCCCGATCTGGAAGGCCTCGGCATTGGCGTACTCACGGACGTCGAACGCGGCCTCGAAGAACCCCGGTCGTTCGCTCATGACGATGGCCAGGTGATCGAGCCGGTCCTTGCCACCCGGCGGCAGGTACACGGGCAGCGGGTTTGGAGTTGGCTCTCCCCAGGCAAAGCGGTAGCGGAGGGGCGCGATGTCGATCCAGTGGTCGGCATGCATGTGCCCGACCACGAGACCGTTCAGGTTCGCTGCCCCGATGGAAGCCTCGAGGCGCGAGGCGATGCCGCTACCGATATCGAAGAGCACCGCGGTCGTGGGCGTCTGGACGAGGATGCCAGACGCTGCGGCCTCCGCAACGGGGCGGGCTGTAGCCGTCCCGAAGACGGTCAGGCGCATAAAGTTTCTCCCAGGGGCGCTCGTCGACGGCGCGCTCGACGGATGGTGGCATGCCGGCCGGATCCTGTCTGGCCGGAATCGCACGGCCCGACCAGCCGGGTCAACGAAGGCGGGCCTGAATTACGGCCGCGGCGAGCAATGCGGCGCTGGTGCGACCCATCGGCCCGGCCGCAAACGTGACCTTGCGTTCGTGCTGCTCGCCGTCCGGGTCAACGATCGCGATCGAGACGCTCAGGTTGTCGCGCTTCGTCTGGATCCGAACGGCCACTCCGACCTCGGCACCGCTACGAGCGGCTGCGTTACGGGCGAGCCCGAACATTGCGTCGCCTGATCGTTTGCCCGTGCCGACGGCCGGGCCGTCCGCCGGGCCGTCCGCCGGGCCGTCCGACCCGCCGTGGTCCGAGGGGTCGTTCGCGATCACGGTTGCGCTGACGAGGCGGTCACCGAGGCCCTCACCCAGTAGCGCGGCCAGCGACCCGCGAGTCCCGATTTCGACCGTCGCGAGGCGCCAGTCATGGGCTGCCAGCGCCGCTTCGATCGAGATTGGCCAGGTGACCGCGCCGCGGCCCCAGACGTGCTCGCCGATCTTTGCCAGCACCTCACCCTCCTTGACGGCCACCATCGCCGCGGCAGCGCGACCGCCCTCCGGGATTGCGGAGATCCGAATGTCCACCCCGTCCGAGCGGGCGTAGGTCGCCACGGTTGGGTTGACCCCGCGGTCGAGCAGTTTGCCGAGGCGCTCGGCGATCAGCGACTCGCCGATGCCGGTGGTCCGCAGGACCACCATGGCGGTCCGCTGGCCGAGGCCGCCTGCCTGGAGGCGCGGCATGACCCACTCGGTCCACATCGGGCGCAACTCTCGGGGCGGGCCGGGGAGCGCCACGATGACGCGCCCGTCGGGACGGTCGACCCACCACCCGGGCGCCGACCCGTTGGGGTTTGGAATGGTCGTCGTCGATGGACAGACCCAGGCCTGCTTGAGATTGGTGTCCGAGAACTCGACCCCACGGCGCGAGAACCGTCCCCGCAGCCATGCTTCGAGATCAGGGTCGAGGGTCGGCGTTTCTCCGATCGCGGCCGCGATCGCCTCGCGGGTGAGGTCGTCCGGGGTTGGCCCAAGGCCTCCGGTCGCGACGACCAGGTCGGCGCGCCCGAGCGCGGCCTCGAACGCCGCTCGGACGGTTTCGAGGTCGTCGGGCAGGGCCGTCAGGCGGAGGACCTCCACGCCGGCATTGGTGAGCGCCCCGGCAAGTTCGCCCGCGTTCGTGTCACGCGTCTCGCCGACGGTCAGCTCGGATCCGATCGAAAGCAGCTCGGCTCGTCGAATCTCACGCACCCGGCGATGGTATGACAGGCCGCCGCGAGTAGCCGGTTGATGACCGGTTGGTATGATCGAGGCGCGCCGAATGCGTACGACCCCGAGGGAGAGCTGTTGGACCCTGTTCAGGACCCGAAACGCACCGACGCCGATCCGGCCGATCCGGCCGGCATGGCCGGTGAGCCGGCTGGGCTGCGCGCCCAGATTGGCGCCGTCCGCGACGCGATCCGCCGGCTGATCACGGCCCACGTGGAGCTTGCCAGGACCGAGATCGGCGAGATCGGCGCCGAGATCGGCCGGGTGGCCCTGCTCGGCGGGATTGCCTTTGGCGGCGTCCTGCTGGTAGGTCTGCTCCTCCCGATCGGCGGAATCCTGTTTCTGGCTGAGTGGCTGCTCGGCTCGATTGGCTGGGGCGTCCTCCTCGGAATCGAGGCGCTCCTCGATGTCGCCCTGTTCGCCGTGCTGGCCGCGCTGGGCGTCCCGGTCGCCCGGACCGCCCGCGACTTCGTGATCGCGCTTCTCATCGCGGCCATCGTGACGACGTTGTTGCTGGTGTTCCTGACCGGACCTCAGATCGGCTTCGGGTTGGGGCTGTTCACCCTCCTTGCTGCGTGGCCGGTTCTGGCCGGAGTTGGCGTTGCCCGAAGCGGCATCGACACGGCCGCGATCAAGGCCCGGTTCTACCCAAGTCAGACCATCGAGACCACAAAGGAGACCATCGAGTGGGTGCGCGAACGGACGCCGCTCGGACGGAAGTCCTAGCCGCTCGCGACGGGCTGGAGGGCGAGGTCGTCCGGCTCGAAGCCGCGGGCCGGGCCGCCGTCGACCTTCCGACGCGGCTGCGGAACGATCCCCTGAAGGTCGGCGGCGCGGCCGCGGGCGCGGCATTCGTGCTCCTCGGTGGCCCCAAACGCATCCTGAGCAGGGTTCGTCGCGCGGTGTTCGGGGAGCCGGCGGTCATGCCGAAATCGATGCTGCCCGACGAGATTGAGGCGGTGCTGCGCAAGCTCGGACCGGACGGCGACAAGGTGCGTGGCACGCTCGAGCGTGAGTTCGCGCGCTTCCTGGACGAACGTGCGCCGCAACGCCGCGAGCGGGACATCGGCGGCCTTGCCGCGGGCCTGCTGGCCAACGCGCTCCGGCCGGCCTCGGTCCGGGCGGGTCGTGAATTCGCCGAGCGCTTGTTCGATCCCGACGGCCCATCCTTCGCCGAGGGTCTCCGGAAGGCGCGCGCGCGCATGGATGGATCCGCCGGCAGGGACGCGTCCAAGAGCTGATCCAGCGCCAGGCAGCGGCGCGCCCCGGGCGGGCGGTATCCTCGCTCTGGGCGAGTGGCGAAATGGCAGACGCGCCGGCCTTAGGAGCCGGTGCCCCGCAAGGGGCGTGTCGGTTCGACCCCGACCTCGCCCACCAGCCTCTCCGTGTCGCGACACGTCCCACGTGAAACGCGGGGAATGCGTGAGGCGGGGTGCATGCCGGCGCCCACCGGCTCGCTCTGCGCTGCCCCGTATACTTCCCGACGATGAACAGCACGATCACCCCAGCCCCGAAGAGCTCGGTCACGGTTCGATTCAACCTGCCGGCTGAGGAGCTCACGTCCGCCCTGTCGGAAGCGGTTCGCCACATTGCCAAACGCACGCGGATCGCCGGGTTTCGGCCGGGCAAGGCTCCGCGGGCTGTTGTCGAGCGCGTTGTCGGCGCCCCGGCCATCCTCGACGAAGCGCTCGATCACCTCGTGCAGCGCGCCTACCGGGATGCGTTGATCGAGCACGACCTGACTCCCCTCACGAATGCCGATATCGACATCGAGCAGGCGGAGGAGGGCAAGGAAGTCGTCTTCACGGCCACCGTCCAGGTCCGGCCAGATGTCGTTCTTGGCGATTACCGGAATTTCAACTTCGCGCCGGAAATCGAGTCGATCGACGATTCGAAGATCGCCAAGGTCCTCGAGGAGCTGGCTGATCAGAACGCGACGCTCGCGCCGGTCGAGGATCGAGGCGCGCGGGCCAAGGATTACGCGGTGATCGGCTATGCCGGAACCCGGGACGGTGTCCCCTTCGAAGGCGGATCGGCCGAGCGGATGCCCCTCATCCTCGGTGAGGAGCGGCTCATCCCGGGCTTCGAGGCCAACCTGATGGGCCTCGCGGCGGGCGAGTCGACCTCGTTCGACATCACCTTTCCGGACGATTACGGCGAAGCCACGCTGGCCGGGCAGGTCGCCCATTTCGCGGTCGACCTGCGCGAGCTGCGCGAGAAGGTCCAGCCGATCGTGGACGACGAGTTCGCCCGGTCGATGGGTGCCTTTGAGGATCTCGCGGCGCTACGGGTCGAGATCGAGGGACGGCTCGGCCGCAACGCCCTGGACCGGGCCCGCCACGATTTCTCCGACAAGATCATCGAGTATGCCGTCGCGAACGCCACCCTCGAGTTGCCGAACATCCTGGTCGACCAGGAAGTCGAGGTGATGCACGACGAATTCCGAGCCTCGCTCGCGCGGCAGGGGATCACCGAGGAGGCATACCTCAAGGTCGTTGAGAAGACCGACGCGGACCTCCACACGGACTTCCGCCCGAACGCCGAGAAGCGGGTTCGAGTGCTCCTGGTCCTCTCGAAGATCGCCGACGCTGAGGCAGTTGTGATCAGTGATGCCGATGTAGAAGCCGAAGTCCAGCGTTCACGCGAGCGGTACGCCCGGGACAAGAAGACCGTGGCCTACTTCGAGTCGGCCCGCGGTCGCAGCTTCATTCGCAGCACGCTGCGCCGGAGCCGCGTCGTGGAGCGGCTCGTCGATGCCTGGCTGGCGGCCCACCCCGCCCACCCCGCGCTGCCGCACATCGAGAGTGACGCGCCCTCGGGCGTCGGCTCGAGCGTCGCCGAAGCCAACGCCGCCATCGATGCCACCGACCCCGGCTCGGTCCTCGAGTCGGATGCCACGCCGGCTACGGTCGGTTGAGTCCATCCCCCGCAGAGCGACAGGAGCCGACCATGCTCGTGCCCATGGTGATCGAATCCTCCAGCCGAGGGGAGCGCGCCTACGACATCTATTCCCGCCTGCTCAAGGAACGGATCATCTTCATCGGCGACGTGATCGAGGATCATCTCGCCAACCTGGTGATCGCCCAGCTCCGGTTCCTGGAGTCCGAAGACCCCGAGAAGGACATCAGCCTGTACGTGAACTCGCCCGGCGGCGTGGTGACGGCCGGACTCGCGATCTACGACACGATGCAGTACCTGCGCGCGCCGGTCAGCACCATCTGTCTGGGCCAGGCGGCGTCCATGGCCGCCGTCCTGCTCGCGGCCGGTGCCAAGGGCAAGCGCTACGCCCTGCCGCACAGCCGAATCATGATCCACCAGGGGTCGGGCGGCTTCCGCGGCAACGCTCCGGACGCGATGATCCAGATGCGCGAGTGGGAGCATCTCGTCGAGTTGAACCACAAGATCCTTGCTCGCCACACGGGCCAGCCGATCGAGCGGATCGTCGCTGATACGGACCGAGATCGGTTCATGTCGCCCGACGAGGCCAAGGACTATGGCATTATCGACGCCGTTTACAGCGCCCAGGGGGCATCGCTGATCTCGCAGGCCTTTGAAGCCGGCAAGGCCGGCGGCGAGGGCGCCAAGACGGCCGTCGTGACGGCCGTCGAACCGAAGAAGGCAAAGAGCTGATCTCGGCAAGGGGCCGAGGGATGCCGCAACCGTCGCGCGAGGCACGCCCGTGAGCACAACCAGCAGCAGCACCAAGGGCCCCAAGGTCCCGTATCGCTGCTCGTTCTGCGGCAAGAGTCAGGAACAGGTCCGCAAGCTGATCGCCGGGCAGGGTGTCTACATCTGCGACGAGTGCATCAACCTGTGCCAGGAGATCATCGACGAGGAGCTTCTGGACCAGCCGAAGACCAAGCCGGCATCCACGAAGCTTCCGAATCCGCGCCAGATCACGTTCTCCCTGTACCAGTACGTGATCAGCCAGGAGAAGGCCAAGAAGGTCCTCTCCGTGGCGGTCTACAACCACTACAAGCGGGTCAACGCCGGGCACACCATCGACGAGGTCGAACTTCAGAAGTCGAACGTCCTGCTGGTGGGACCGACGGGCTCCGGCAAGACCCTCCTGGCCCAGACCCTGGCGCGCGTCCTCGATGTGCCGTTCTGCATCGCGGATGCCACGTCCCTGACCGAGGCCGGCTATGTCGGTGAGGATGTCGAGAACATCCTGTTGCGCCTCATCCAGGCCGCCGACTTCGACGTCGCCAGGGCGCAGCGCGGGATCATCTACATCGACGAGATCGACAAGATCGCACGCAAGGCGGACAACCCGTCAATCACCCGCGACGTGTCCGGCGAGGGTGTCCAGCAGGCGCTCCTGAAGATCCTCGAAGGCACCGTGGCAAACGTCCCGCCCCAGGGTGGCCGCAAGCATCCGCACCAGGACTTCATCCAGATCGACACCACCAATGTCCTGTTCATCTGTGGTGGCGCCTTCGATGGCCTTGAGAAGATCGTCGAAGAGCGGGTCGGGAAACGCGCCATCGGGTTCGGGTCGGAGGCGGCGCCCTCCGCGATCGAGCGCGGCCGCCTCCTCGAGAAGCTGATGCCCGAGGACCTGCTGAAGTTCGGGCTGATCCCCGAGTTCATCGGTCGGCTCCCGGTCATCGTGACGCTGGCGGCGCTGACGGCGGACGATCTCGTCAGGGTCCTCGTCGAACCGAAGAACGCGGTCGCCAGGCAGTTCCAACGATTCCTGTCGCTGGACAAGGTGGAGCTGGTCTTCACGCCCGGCGCCCTGCGGGCCGCGGCCGAGGTCGCCCTTGAGCGCAAGACCGGGGCGCGTGCCCTGCGCTCGATCGTCGAGGAAGCGCTCCTCGAGGTGATGTTCGACATCCCGGAGCGCACGGACATTCGCAAATGCATCATCACCGAGGAGACGATCCGCGATCGCCGGCTGCCGCTCCTGCTCACGAAGTCGGACGTGGACCAGGGCGTGGACGAGACGAACTACGAGGACTGGCTGGCCGAACGCGGCGCCAGCGCGTAGCCACCGGGCGCTGCGACCGTCAGCGCCGGGGGCCGTCAACGCTGGGGCCGGGCCGCCAGCGCCGGGGCCGCGGAGATCCGCTGGGGCCGCGGAGATCCGATCCCCCCGTTTACCCACACCTAGAGTGATAGGCGGGGCCACGCGGCCGCCGCCGCGTCCGTCAGAAGTTCCCCGAGCGTGATCGAGGCCCGGGGGCTCGCACGGCCCGTCGGCAAGTCCGCCTACCACTCCCCGCGAGAGTATCTGGCGACTCGCTTGGTCCGGCGCGGCTGCGCGCTCGCGCCCAGGCGACTCGCTTGATCCGGAAGGGGCG
>CAZOJS010000116.1:0-13890 GCA_964580175.1 uncultured Anaerolinea sp.
AGATCCTCAACATCCTCGAAGCCGGTGGCCCGCCCGATCCGGCTGCGTTCGCGCCCGGCGGTCTGACCGACCATCGCTGGATACACCGCGCGATTGAGGCGTCCAAGCTCGCGATTGCCGATCGAGACCGGTACGTCACGGATCCTGACCAGCGCGACATCCCGGTCGCCCGGCTCCTGGACAAGGCATACGCAGTGGAGCTTGCAGCTCGAATACCGACGGACCGGGCCACGCACCCCGAGCCTTCAACCAGCCGGCGCGGAGGCGGGACGATCTATCTCGGCGTGGTCGCCGGCGCGGGCAACGCGGTCAGCCTGATCGAGTCGAATTACCTCGGCTTCGGCAGCGGGGTAGTGGATGCCGAGACCGGCATCCACTACCAGAACCGGGGCAGTTTCTTCTCGCTCGAGCCAACCCACGCCAACGTCCTCGCCCCGGGCAAGCGGACCCTGCATACGTTGCTCCCGGGCATGCTCTTCCGGGAACCGGAGCGGCCATGGGTCGTGGCCGGCGCGATGGGCGGCGATGCGCAACCGCAGATCCATGCCCAGCTGGTCACCGCCCTGGTGGACGGCGGCTTGGACATCCGGTCGGCCGTGGCGGCACCGCGCTGGTTCGTTGAACCCCCGGACCACTTTGCGCCGCCCGACGCGGTCCGGGCCGAGCCTCGATTCGCGCCCGGTGTCCTGGAAGCACTGGAAGGCATGGGCCATCGCGTCCTGCGGACCGGAGCGTTCGACGGCTGGCTCGGCCAGGAGCACGCCATTGAGCTTGTCGGCGGCGGGCCGTCGGCCGATGGAGGCTCCGTGGCGGCGACGACTGACCCGCGGAGCGCCGGCCTGCCGGCTGTCTGGTGATCCCGGAACTTCGGTTTCGTATGCAATACTCGGCGCTCCGAACATCAACGATCCGGAGGATCCGGTGACCTCGAACATCGGCCAGAGCTATCCCTATTCGAGCGAGTCGAGCTCGGAACGTGCCGCACGGATCGCCGCCCTGATCGCGTCCCGCGACGGCCTCGCTGCGACGCTCGCGGCCGAGACGACCGCACTCGATGACAACGACCGCTGGTGGGTCTGGAAGTGCCCAACCGCGGGCTGTGCGGGCCTGCTGCACGCGGCCGGTTACGCCCGTGATCTGCATGCGGTCTTCGTCGTGTGTGACGGGTCCTGCGCGAAGACATTCCTGCGCTGACAGCACCTCGCGGCCCATCGAGGTTCGCCGGCGACGCGGAAGTCGCCGCGTCGCGGCGGAGACTGCGCCTGGACGGCCTCGGCATCATCGCCACGGCGATCGGCTTCGGGCTCGTCTACGGACTGGCCGCGCGGACGGCCGGGTTCTCGCCGATCGAGGCAAGCGCCATGTCGATCCTGGTCTTTGCCGGCGCCGCCCAGTTCGCAGCGATCGGCTACGTCCTCGGCGGGTTCTCCTGGGCCGGCGTCCTGGTGCTGACCGCGTTCCTGAACGCGCGCCACTTCCTGTACGGGGCCGCGCTCGCGCCATACCTGGCTGACCGGCCCAGGCCCGTCCGGGCTCTCATGGCGCACGTCCTCACCGATGAGGCGTTTGCGCTCTCAATCGCCCACTTCCGGCGGATCGGACGGGCCGATGATCGCGGCTACTGGTGGGCGGCCATCGTCACCGTGTTCATTCCCTGGAACCTTGCCACCCTCGTGGGCGTGCTGGTCGGCGGGCAGATTCCGGATCCGTCACGGTACGGCCTGGACGTCGTGTTTCCGGCGGCCATGGCGGGCCTCGCCGTCGGGCTGATCACGGGCCGGCGTGAGCTGGTGGCGGCCGTCGTTGGAGCCGTTGCAGCCGTCGGCGTGGGTCTCGCCTGGGATCCAGCGGCCGGGATCCTCGTCGGCGGGGTGCTTGGCCCGGCGATCGGGATGCTCACGCCTCGTGGCCCGGGCGACCACCCGCACGAGGCCGTGATCGTGTTCAGCCCGACGATGGACGATCCGTCACACGACGGCGAGGTCAAGGCCTCGTGAGCACGGAGCTGGTCTGGCTGGCCCTGCTGATGGGGGCGGTGACGTACCCATGGCGGGCCGTACCACTCCTCGCCCCGGGCGTGCACCGCCTTCCGGCCGGAGCCAGGGAGTACGTCCGGCTCGTTGGGCCGGCGATCCTTGCCGCGCTCGCGGCCGTCAACACGCTCGTCTCGATCGATGCCGTGAGGCACCCATCACTGCAGGTCGGGATCGAGTGGCTGGCGGTCAGCGCGTGCGTGGTCGTCGTCGCAGCCCGGCGTGGTCTTCTGGTCGGCCTCCTTGCGGCGGCGTTCATCGCCGCTGTTGCTCGGGCAGCCGGGATTGCCTGACACGACCCCGGCCGGTGGCCGTCCTCGCCTTAGCGGCGCACGGCGTCGACCTCGATCTCCACGAGCAGCCGCGGCTCGATGAGGGCCGCCACGACCACGAGCGTCGCCGCGGGCCGGATCTCACCGAACACCTGTCCGTGCACCTCGGCAACCGGCGCAGCGTGGGCGGGATCGGTCACGTACATCCGGGTCCTGACGACGTCTCCGAGGCTGAAGCCGACTTCCGCGAGTGCCCGTTCGATGATCCCGAGCGCTGCCCGGGCCTGCGCTGCGGCATCATCGGGATGCTCGGAACCAGGGTCGGTCGTACCGGCCACCCAGCAGGTGTCGCCGACGACGACGGCGCGGCTGTAGCCGTAGGGACCCTCCCACGGACTGCCCGAAGAGACGCGGCGTCGCACGGACGCTGTTCTTAGGGCCGCCAGCCAGCCACGACCGGATCCGTACCGGCGGCCAGGATCAGCGCGGCCAACAGGGTCGTCCGGGGCACGATCGAGCTGATCTCGAGATACTCGTCCGGGGAATGGTCACGGCCACCGATCGGACCGAGACCGTCGATTGATGGGATGCCCATCCCGGATGTCGTGTTTGCGTCGGACGCTCCGCCCGTTCCGACGTCGATCGTCGAGAAGCCGAGCCGGGCCGCGATCGCGGTGACGTGGTCGGACAGACGCCCGGACCGCTCGAGCTTTTCCATCGGCTGCCAGCCGGCCATCTGGGTGATCTCCACCCTGACGTCGGGCACACCTGGGTCCGCGGCTATCGCCTGGATCGCCGCGACTGCGGCTTCGAGCTCCGAGCGGGTCACCCCGCGAACATCGACTTCCAGGTTCGCCAGGTCCGGCACCACGTTTGGGCGCGACCCGGATTGGAAGACACCCACGTTGGCCGTCACGCCCGCCCACCGCCCGTTCAGGGCCTGGATTCGCTCGACCATCCGGGCACCCGCCAGGATCGCGTTCCTGCCCTTCTCGGGCTCCACGCCCGCGTGGGCGGCACGACCGTGGAGGGTGAGGCGAAGGTCGGCAATCCCCTTCCGGGACGAGACGAAGTCGCCGTTCGCTCGAGCGCACTCGAGGACAAGGCAAAGGTCCGCATCCGCCGCGGCCTCGCGAATGTGCGGCGTGGAGCTCGGCGAACCGATCTCCTCGTCGGGATTGGCGATGTAGGTGATCCGCTCGAAGGGCAGCTCGGTCCATCCCTTGCCGCCCAATGCACGAAGTGCCGCCAGGGCGTGGATCCCGGCGAGGAGTCCGCCTTTCATGTCCGTGACGCCGGCGCCGCGAGCGATATCGCCCTCGATCGAGAAGGGCCGGTCCGCGACCGTTCCATCGGCGAAGACGGTGTCCATGTGCCCGATGAGCAGGACCCTGGGCCCGGCACCGGCGCGACCCCGGAACGTCCCGATGACCGTGTCACCGAAGCGTCCCGACGGGTCGGGCCGTCGATCAATCTCGGCCCCAAGGTCGCGGAATGCGCCCTCGACCCACGTGCCGACCTCGTTCACGCCCGTGGGCGAGTAGCTCCCGCAATCGATGTTGCAGAGCCGCTCGAGTTCGGCGAGGAATCGCGGGAAACCGGCCCGGACCGTTGTTGCCAGAGCGTCCAGCTGGTCCGGGCTGACGCCGCTTCCGGGCGCGGTTGCTGCATGCACGCTCCAAGTCTAGGCGCCGCGACCCGCTGCCTGCCGGTCCGCCTCGTCAAGGATTCGTCGTCGCCCGGCGTCCGGGCCGCTATTCTGCCGGGACGGTGCGACTGATCGAAATTCGCGTACTTGAAGGACCGAGCGTCTACCGGCTTGAGCCGGTGGTCAAAGTCGAGGTCGCCCTGGGTCGTCGACGCAGCTGGTTTGGGCAGCGCGTGCCGCCGCGCCACGCCCTGGTGCGCCTCGGCGCGAGTGTCCCGCAGCGGGATTGGCCCGAGTCGGTGATCACCCTGACTGGCTGGGCGCGCCGTCTGCGATCCGCCCACGGCGAGGGCCGCGGGGGCATCCGCGTGCATCGATCGTCCGATCCGGGTCACTGGGTCGCCACCTGGCCGTGGATCGGCGCCGAGCGTGCCCGGCTCATTGCCGAGGCCGCCGCGGCGCTGGCGGATCGCGCCGCCACGCCGGCTCCACGGGCCCGCCTGACCGGATCGCAGGAGCGTCTCCTCGCCCATTGGACCGACCGAATCCGGCGCGGATCAGCCTCGCCGGCACCCTGGATCCGCGACACGGACCGACGGATCCCGATCATTTCGATCTCCGGCACCAACGGCAAGTCGACGACGACGCGACTGATCACCAGAATCCTGCTGCGGGCGGGCCGGCGGGTCGGAACGACCACGTCGGACGGCGTCCTCGTCGACGAGCGAATGATCGATCCCGGTGACTGGACCGGACCCGGGGGGGCCCATGAGATCCTCGGCCGCTCCGACGTGGACGTCGCCGTCCTCGAGACCGCCCGGGGCGGGCTGGTCCTGAAGGGGCTCGGCTACGAGTCGAACGAGGCAAGCATCCTGACCAACGTCACGTCCGACCACCTTGATCTGCAGGGCATTCACACGCTTCCGGAGCTCGCGGAAGTCAAGGCCACGATCTGTCGGATCACCAAGGCTGATGGTTGGGTGATCCTGAACGCCGACGATCCATTCGTGCTGGCCGTGGCTCGCACGGTCCGCGGCCGCGTGGTCCTGTTCTCGCTGCGAGGTGACTCCTCACCCGCGGTGCGTCGCCAGCTGGCCGGGGGTGGTCGGGCGTACCTGGTCCGAAACGGGGAGCTCGGAGAGGCTGAAGGCGATACGTGGACGCCGATCGTAGCCGTCCGCGACGTGCCGATCACCCTGGCCGGCCTGGCGCGCCACAACATCGCCAATGCCCTCGCGGCCGCCGCCGGGAGTCGTGCGCTCGGAGTGAGCATCGACGACGTTCGGGCTGGGCTCCTCGATTTCCACCCGAGCGTGCTTTCCTCTCCGGGCCGGATGAACATCTTCAAGAATGGCGGGCGTGTCGCGATCGTCGATTTCGCGCACAACGAGGCGGGTCTGAGCGTGCTCCTCGATGTTGCCGAGGGAATCGCCGGCGGGGCCGGTGGCCGGGTAACCCCGCTGACCGCCATCATCGGGACCGCCGGGGATCGACCGGATGACACCCTCAGGGGCATGGGCGAGATCGCGGCGGCGCGGGCCCAGCGCCTGGTCTTCAAGGAGACACTCGGCTATCTGCGCGGCCGTTCGCGCGAGTCGGTGATCGGTGAGTTGCGGGCGGGCGCAACGGCGGCCGGGTGGACCCAGGACATCCCCATCTATGAGACGGAAGTGGCAGCGCTACGGGCTGAACTGAACGGGGCCGCATCCAGCACCGACGGCTCGCGGCACGACGCCGCCAGGATCGTGATTCTCCTCTGCCACGAGGATCGCGACGGAGTCTTTGCGCTGCTGCGAGAGCTGCACTTCCGGCCGGTCGAGACAGTGGCCGACCTGATCAGCCTGGCGCCCCGCCTGGAGGACCGGCCGAGGCGCTGATCGGCCCGAGGCGCTGATCGGCGTCGGCACGGGCGGATGAGTGGGGCGCTCGTTTCTGGCCTCGCGAGAACACGTTGCGGCGAGGCCCCGCGACGGCCATCATGGACGTCAACGCCGGATCACCGGCGAAGCGAGGGAGACCTGCCCGATGGAAATGGCGATCGGCATCGCGCTCGTGGTGATCTCGGCACTCGAGATCTGGATCATCGTTCGAGCCGTCAGCGCCAACCTCAACCTCGGAAGGTAGCCGGCGAGTCGAAGGCAGCCGGCGAGTCGAAGGTAGCCGGCGAGTCGAAGGCAGGCGGCGAGTCGAAGGCGGCGTCGCCGAAACGTCAGCCCTCCGGCGCCTCCATCTCGCCCGGGTCCGCGAAGGCAGTCGTCCCGAGTCCCTGGCCGGCGGCAGCCATCGTTTCCCGGTACACGGCGATCGCGTCATCGACGCACATCACCAGCAGATCCCCGGGGGATGCCCGTCGCAGGGCGGCCCTGGCGGCCGTGAGCTCATCGAGAATCTCTTCCGCCTTCTCGGTTCGCGCGCCGGCGCCCCGGGCCCGTTCGATCCCCTCGATGACGCGGGCCGAGGTTTCGGCCGGGACGCGTCCGCGTAGATTGCGGTCTTCGCGGACGATGATCTCGTCGAACGCCGTTGCGGCGAGCGCCCCGTAGTCGCGCATGTCCTCGTCCCGGCGGTCCCCTGGGACCCCGATGACGCCGATGGCGCGGCCGGATCGAACACCGTTCTCGAGCATCATCCGATTGACGAAGTCGGCCAGGTTGCGCATCCCATCCACGTTGTGGCAGTAGTCGATGACCACCCGGACACCACCGACCTCGACGAGGTTGAGCCGTCCGGGAGCCTGGAAGAACGACGTGGTGAAGGTCCGCAGGCCCTGCCGGATGTCGTGCAGGTGCGCCCCGGAAGCCCACGCGGCCGCAGCCGCCGCCAGCGCATTCGCCACGTTCATGCGGGCCTTGCCGCCGAAGGTTGCCGGGATGAGATGGGTGTACAGGACGGGCATCGTCCGAGGGCCGTGGCGTAACACGATCTGATCCCCCTCGGACGTGTGCCGAAGGACGAAGGCGGCGCCGCCGCGGCCGCAGTGACCGTCCACCCGGTCGAAGCCGGGCTCACCCTTGTCGGTCTGCATCGAGAAGTAGATGACCGCCCCGTCGCACTGCTGGCTCATTCGCGCGACGTTCTGATCGTCCGCATTGAGGACCGCCGTGCCCGAGCGAGGCACCGACTCGACCAGCACCGCCTTGACGTCGGCGAGCTGACGAACGGTGTCGATGCCACCGAGTCCGAGGTGATCGCCGGTCACGTTGGTCACGACCGCCACGTCGTTCCGATCGTAGCCGAGGCCTTCGCGCAGAATTCCGCCGCGCGCGACCTCGAAGACCGCTGTATCCACGGTTGGGTTCTGCAGGATCATCCGGGCCGACTTCGGTCCCGACATGTCGCCGCGCTTGATCATTCGCCCGTCGACCACGATCCCGTCGGTCGAGGTCATGCCTACCCGCCGACCCATGAGCTTCAGGACGTGGGCGATCATCCGGACGGTCGTCGTCTTCCCATTGGTGCCGGTAACCCCGATGATCGGGATCCGTGACGGTGCCCCGGCAGGAAAGAGGAGATCGATGACCGGCCGGGCGACGTACTGCGGTTCGCCCTCGGTGGGATGGGTGTGCATCCGGAAGCCCGGTGCGGCATTGACCTCGACGATGGCCCCGCCCGTCTCACGGACCGGAACCGTGATGTCCGGGCAGATGAAGTCGATGCCGGCAACGTCGAGGCCGACGACCCGGGCCGCCATTTCGGCGATCTCGACGTTGTCCGGGTGTGCCTCCATCGTCCGATCGATGGAGGTGCCGCCGGTCGACATGTTGCCGGTCAGGGCGAGCTTCACGCGTGTTCCTGCGGGCGGTATCGCATCGAGTTCGAGGCCCTGCTCGCGGACCAGCTCCGCCGCGGCCTCGTCAACCTTGATCTTGGTCAGGACCTTCTCGTGCCCGATGCCCCGCCGAGGATCGGCGTTCGTCCGCTCGACCAGCTCCCGGACCGTCGCCAGCCCGTCCCCGATGACGGACGCCGGAACGCGTTCGGCGATCGCGGCCACCCGCCCGCCGATGACAAGGCAGCGGTAGTCGTTGCCGTTGATATAGGACTCGACCACAACTTCGCCGGATCGCGACTCTCGAAGCGCACCGACAAAGGCCGCGCGCACATCCTCGTCGGATCGAAGGCCGAGGTGCACACCCCGGCCGTGGTTGCCGTCCAGTGGCTTGAGGACACAGGGGAATCCGAGCCGGCGCGCGGTCGCCACGGCGGCCTCGACGTCCTCGACGACGTCGGCCTTCGGAACCGGCAGGCCCGCTGAATCAAGCAACCGGTTGGTCAGGTTCTTGTCGCTCGCGATATCGACCGCGATGCCGGAGGTTCGCGATGTCATCGTCGCCCGGATGCGCTGCTGGTGGACGCCCTGACCCAGCTGGACGAGCGAGTGCCGATCCAGGCGAATGAACGGGATGTCGCGCGACGCGGCTTCGTCGAGGATCGCCTGGGTTGACGGCCCGAACGCGGCTCGCTCCGCCAGCCGAATGAGGCCCTCGAGTTCGGACAGGTAGTCAAGGTCCGGATCTGCGGACGGATCAACGAGATGGTTGACGATCCTGACGGCAAGCTTGCCGGCCTCGACGCCGACGAGCTCCTCGCGGAATTCGTAGACGACGTTGTACTGACCGACGGACCCGGCCCCCCGGGTCTTGCCGTGCCGGACATCCGTGCCGGCCAAGTTCTGCAGTTCCAGGGCAATGTGTTCGGCCACGTGGCCCGCCCAGGTGCCATCGCGAAGGCGGGTCAGAAAACCGCCGCGGCGATTGAGCGAGCAGGCGTGGTCCTCGAGCGAGGGGATCCAGGCAACCAGGCCGTCCACGAAGCCCGGGATGGTGTTGCTCGGAAACTGCTCGAGGGATCCGAGGTCGACGAGCATTCGAACAACCGGCGCGCGCGACCAGAAGTTCGGGCCGCGCAGGACCCTCGTTTCGAGGACCGTGAGATCAGCCGAGGGCACGCCCGTCGGCGCCGACCTTGGGCGCTTCGGTCGACTGGTTTTCGCCGGGGCCTTTGGCACGATCGTCATCCTCGCTCTCGCGCCGGCTGGGCCGGCGACAGATGCCCCTAGTTGGACGCCGCGGCCTCGCCGCCGGGGAGCGCTTTGAGGGCGGGGCCGGTTACCCGATGCCGGCGTCGAAGATCGAACCGGTAGCCGGCCGGCAGCGAGTGAAGGACGACCCCGCTGAGCATGACCGGACGATGTCCTCTGACTTCCCAGGCATCGGTCTCAGCGGCCGCGCCGTCCACCACCGTGATGCTGCCCCGGCCGATGACCTCGAGGATGTGGTCAGGGCCGACGACGCCCGCGGTATCCTCGTCCACTCCGATCCCGAGCAGGCTCGGATTCTGGGCGATGAGGCTGAGCAGGCGCCCGAGCCGGTTGCGCTGCTGGAAGTGCTGGTCGACGATCACACCGGGCAGCACCCCGAGACCGGCGGCAATGGCGGCCATGCGGTGTTTGGGCGTCGCCCCTGATGCCCCGAACGCGATCATGTGGCTGGACAGCGCCGATGCCCCCGCCGACGTCCCGGCGACGACCGCGCCGTCGCGGAACCGGTCCAGGACTGCCTCCGCGAGGCGCGTGCCGCCAATCGTCGAGGACAGCCGAAGCTGGTTCCCACCGGTCAGGTAGATGCCGGTTGCATCGCGGAGCGCCCGGGCAAAGGTTTCATCGTTCGCCTGGGCTCGGGTCACGGCATGAAGCGGCCGGACGGACTTGACGCCAAGGTCGGTGAAGATCTGCCGATAGCGCTCACCGGCCTCGCTTCCAAGGGAAGAGGCCGTCGAGATCACGACCACGACCGCATCGACGCCGCCCGCGAGGTCGACGAACCGATTGAGGATGATCCGGTCGCGAATCTTGTCCTCTGCGCCGCCGATGATGATGACTGTGCCGTCTCGCATGGTTGCGCGGGAGTATACCGGCGCCCGGGCAGGCGGCGAAGGCGGATGCCCCGGGATGACGTCAGGCGCTGGTGCTTCCCCGCCGCGGCTCGACCACGGGACGGAGCAGCAAGGCGCCAAGAGCGAAATAGATGACGGCCAGACCGAATGCCAGGCGCGGCCCCAGCCCGTAGGCGAACGATCGGTTGACCGCATCCATGAGCAATCCCCCACTCATCACGGCCACGATCCCGGACGTGGCGGTAGCCACGTTGCTGATCCCCATGTAGCGGCCCGACGACGCCTTGGGAATGATGTCCGTCATGAGCGCCCAGTCGACGGCAAGGAACATGCCTACCCCCGCCCCGAACAGGGCGGCCCCGAGGATGGCGACGGGAATGACGGGCGCCGCCGCCACGATGGCCATCCCGGTGCCGCCCACCGCGCAGGCCGCGTAGATGACGGGCTTCCTGCCGATCCTATCGGACAGGCGACCCGCCGGAATGACCGCGACAACATTGCCCAGCACCGTTCCGGCGAGCAGGAGGATGTTCGTCCCGCCCGTGTCGGCCTGACTCAGGGCGAACGTCTGGGCCAGGTAGAAGGTCGCGAAGTTGACGAGCATGTTGGCGCCCATCAGAACGAACCAGCGCGACCCAACGAGCCACATGAAGGACCGCTCTCGAAGGATGTCCGTACCCCAGGCCTCCCGCGCAATGGTCGGCCAGGACTTGCCCTCCCTGGCCCGCGCCGTGCGTCCCTCCGCGACGCGCCAGACAACGGAGACCATCGTCACGAGTTCGAGCGCTCCGAGGGCCATGGTCCCGGTGAAGAAATCGCCCGTGGCCACGGCCCATGATCCGATCCCGAACCCGGCCACGTTGCCCAGGACCTGGAACAGGCCGACGAGCGCGGATGCCGTGCCGACCTGCCGCTTCGGGACGAGGTCCGGCACGTACCCCTGGAATGGACCCTGGGCGAAGTTCGCGCTGACCTGGAGCAGGACCATGAACGCTGCGATGGACACGATCGTGTTCGACGTCGCGATCCCGAACAGGAACAGCACGTCGAGCACCGACCCGATGAAGATGTAGGGCTTGCGGCGGCCCCAACGGCTGATCGTGTAGTCGGAGATCGACCCGACCGTCGGCTGGACCAATGCCGCGATGAGGGCCCCGGCGAAGTTCAGGGCGAAGAGCGTGGTTCCCTCTGAGCCGCGATCCCCGAGGCCAGCGAATTGGATTCGGCCGGACAGGATCGCCGTGAGACCGGTGAAGATGCTGGAGAGCCCAAACCAGTAGAGCGACAGGCGGACGAGTTGCGTGGTCGGAAGATCAGCGCTCGGGCGGTCACCATCGTCGGCACTCGTCGCGGCCTGCACCGCCTCCACGTCCTTGCCTCCTACTCCCTATGGAAGACCTGCCTGGTCCTAAGACACCGGAGCGGCAGCGCCGCTACGTGGCCGCTGGACGCCCGTCCGGATCGAGGGAAACCGTCGTTCGGGACTTCACGAGTCGGCGATCCGTGGCACCCGGGGCGACGTACTTGAACAGCGACCGATCCAGCGAGTAGATGCCGGTCCCGGCGATCCCGATCGGGCCCAGCCGGAAGGTGAAGACCGGGTTTTCGCGGTTGCCGGCGTAGTGATGAGTGCCGCCGCTCCGGGTGAGCACCGCCAGGTTGGCCTGCCCGCCGAACGTGTCATGGAGCGCACCGAGCAGGTGTGGTACCGGCTCTCGGTCACGCCACTCGTCCTCGAGCCAGCGCGCACCGATCTCGGTGTCCGCTCGACCTTTGAGACGGCCCTGGGTGCGATATCGGCCCCGGAACGCCTTGTAGTTCAGGAGATCACCGTTGTGGCTGAAGCTGTAGCGACCGCGCGGGTCGTCGAATGGCTGGGTGTCCGCCAGTCCCAGCGTCGACAGCCGGGTCGGGCGTCGGAGATGCACGAGGGTGGAGGTGGTCTCGGTCCGGCCGACCTCGGCCCGACCGGGATCGTCCCGAAACGCCCGGACGTCGCGATAGCTCCTCAGCGCACCGGCTGCGTCGATCCAGGCCGCCCCCCAGCCGAATCCGGCCAGCCCGTACTTCTCCAGTCGAGCGGTGAACTCCCAGAGCTCATCGAGCCGGAAGGGGGACGCGCTTCGGGCCACGTAGTGCTCGCACATCGGCGCCGATCATAGCGCGGCTGGATTCCGCACCGCACGGGTCCCGCAGTCGGGCCACGCCGCCGCCGCGGCTCCGCGGCGCCGAGGCGCGGCCTGCGTTTGACAGCCCGGCAGGCCTCCCCTACGGTCAATCGAGCGCCGACGTCCCGCCGCACCTGCGCCGTCGTGCCGCCCGACACCCGAATCTGGAGCACCGATCTTTTCGACCCGATCCCGGCGTGCCGCACGCCCCCACGCCGTTGCCGCTGCTTCGCGAATCACCCGCCCGGTGACGACCGTCTGGGCCGGCGTCCCCTACCCGCTCGGGGCCACCTTCGGCGTCTCAGGCACCAACTTCTCCCTGTTCTCCGAGGTTGCCGATCGAGTCGAGCTCTGCCTGTTCGATGACGGCGGCGTCGAGACGCGAATCCCGATGCCCGAATCGACGGGCTTCGTGTGGCATGCCTACCTGCCGCGGGTGACCAGTGGGCAGCGCTACGGATATCGGGTGCACGGTCCGTGGGATCCCGGAGCCGGCCACCGATGCAATCCGGCCAAGCTGCTGATGGATCCCTACGCCAAGGCCTTCGAGGGTGAGATCCGTTGGGATCCAGCCGTGTTCCCGTATCAGCTCGACGACCCCGATGACGGGCGATCCGAAGTGGACAGTGCGCCGTTCATGCCGCGGAGCGTGGTGATCGATCCGGATTTCGACTGGCGGGATGATCGTCCGCCGCGCCATCCTGCAAACGGAACGGTGATCTATGAGGTCCATGTCAAGGGCTTCACGGCCCGGCATCCGGGCGTCCCTCCCGAGCTCCGGGGGACCTACGCCGGGCTGGCCCATCCGGTTGCCGTCGACTACCTGAAGGCTCTCGGAGTTACGGCCGTCGAGCTGCTACCCGTCCACCAGTTCGTACACGACGCGCACCTCGCCGCCCAGGGCCTCCGGAATTACTGGGGCTACAACTCCCTGGGTTTCCTCGCACCGCACAACGGCTACGCGAGCGTCATGGAGGGTGCGGGCCAGGTCGCCGAATTCAAGGCGATGGTCAAGGCGCTCCACGCCGCCGACATAGAGGTCATTCTCGACGTGGTCTACAACCACACTGCCGAGGGTGACCATCTCGGACCGATGCTCTCGTTCAAAGGCATCGACAACGCCGCGTACTACCGATTGCTCGCCGACGACCGGCGTCGGTACATGGACTACACGGGCACCGGCAACACGCTCAATGTGCGGCACCCGCACAGCCTCCAGCTGATCATGGACAGCCTCCGGTACTGGATCCGCGAGATGCACGTGGACGGCTTCCGGTTCGACCTGGCGGCCGCCCTCGCGCGCGAGCTCCACGACGTGGATCGACTGTCGGCATTCTTTGACCTCATTCACCAGGACCCGATGATCAACGAGGTCAAGCTCATCGCGGAGCCCTGGGACGTCGGTGAAGGCGGCTACCAGGTCGGCAACTTCCCGCCCACCTGGTCGGAGTGGAACGGGCGCTACCGGGACACGATCCGGGATTTCTGGCGTGGCACGCCCGAGCCCCTTGCGGACTTCGGCTACCGCCTGACCGGCAGCTCGGACCTGTATGCCTCGAACGGCCGCCGTCCCTACGCGAGCGTCAATTTCGTGACTGCCCACGATGGGTTCACCCTGGCCGACCTCGTCGCGTACGAGGCCAAGCACAACGAGGCCAACGGCGAGGACAACCGCGACGGCGAACGCCACAACCGATCCTGGAATCACGGCGTCGAGGGCCCGACCGACGACCCCGGGATCCTGGCCGAGCGGGTCCGTCACCAGCGCAACCTCCTGACGACCCTGTTCCTGTCCCAGGGCGTGCCCATGCTCCTCGGTGGCGATGAGATCGGCCGGACGCAGGGCGGCAACAACAACGGCTATGCCCAGGACA
>CAZOJS010000117.1:0-3818 GCA_964580175.1 uncultured Anaerolinea sp.
CTGCCCGAAATTCGCGTGATCATCGCGGTGGACCTGCCGCCGGACCTGTTGACGGCGATCGTCGAGGGCGCCGGGTTCACGGGCGCAACCGTCATCGCGGTCGTTCCTGCCAGGGAGCCTGATCCGGTCAAGGACGCGGTCTCGGACGCAACGATCGTGCTGATGGCTCCCGTGACAGATCCAGACGGAACCTTTGCGGGATTTGTCGGCGCATTTGCGGCCCGTCTGGATGGCGGGCAGGTCGCGGCCGATGCATGGGCCGACACGCTCTTTTCCCTCGCGGTGGACGTTGTCAGTCCGGGCCGGCTTGGCGAGGCTCCTCGAGCGGCTCAATGAGCCCCGGCCCGTCGTTGCGGACGCTATTGACCGCGCGGCTCACGGCATACGCGTCGAGTACAGCATCCGGGGCAGGCACCAGCAAGCCGGTGAGCTCGCCGGGGTCCGGGGGGGCCGGGTCCAGCCAGATGGCCCACGCCTCCGCTGGAACGAGCACGGGCATGCGATCGTGGATCGAGCGCATCAGGGCGTTGGGTGTGGTCGTCACGATCGTGAACGTACGCCGGACCTCATCCGATTCGGGATCGCGCCAGCCCGACCACAACCCGGCCAGGGCGAGCGGCGCTCCGTCCGTCCGGATGACCCGATAGGGCTGCCGAATCGTTCCCTCGCGGCGCCACTCGTAGAAGGAATCGACGGGGATCAGGCAGCGACGTCGACGAAAGGCGTCGCGAAAGGCCGGCGAAGACGCCAGCGTCTCGGCGCGGGCATTGAACATCCTGCTGCCGATCTTCGGGTTATCGGCCCAATGCGGGATCAGGCCCCATCGAAAGGCCGTGATGGCCCGACGATCTTCGCGTTGGACGACCACGGCGGCTTCGTCGGTCGGCGCCACGTTGAACCTGCCGCCAGCGGCATTCACGAGGTCCTCGGCCTCGAAGATGTCGGCCAGGTCTGAGGTCGGTCGTTCCTGCGTGAATCGCCCGCACATGTCGCATCTAGTATCGTCGCGCGGATGTTAGATCGCCCATCCGCCGATTCGTCTCCGGCCCTCGATGCCATCGTTGTCTCCGACGGTCCGCTCGACCGACCGACGGCGCTCGCCCTGCTAGACCACGCCGCTGCGTCGATCGCGGATGGTGAGTTCCTGGCGGCCGCACAGATCTACCAGCGTGTCGCCGGGTTCGATGACGCCGCCGTCACCGGGGCGGCCTGGCTGGGGCTCGGAGAGGCGCTCTTCCGGCTGGACCACGACCAGGAGGCCGTGTCGGCATGGAAGGCGGTCCTGAAGCTGCCGGAAACCCCCTC
This sequence comes from uncultured Anaerolinea sp., assembly GCA_964580175.1. Taxonomy (GTDB): domain Bacteria; phylum Chloroflexota; class Limnocylindria; order Limnocylindrales; family CSP1-4; genus UBA5189. Next base: position 1,306 of record CAZOJS010000117.1, read on the forward strand.
CACCTATCCCGCCTGGCGGAACGTCGCGGCGGCCCACGTCCGGGCAGGCGACCTGGTGGATGCGCTGGCCGCCTACCGCGAGGCCGACCGTCGCGCACCTCCTGCCGACAAGGCCGAGATCGCATCGAGGCTCGGCTGGCTGGCCAAGGAGACCGGCGACACGGGGGCTTCGCGCCGCTACTTCGCGCGTAGCCGAGGCGACGGGCCACCGATTCTCCTGGCCCACCTGATCATCGGTGTCACAGTCCTGATCTCGTTCTATGGCCTCTCCGCCGATGGGTTGGAGATGGTTCTCACGCTGGCTCTGGACAAGCAGCGGCTCGCGGTCGGGGAGATCTACCGGCTGGTGAGCGTCACCCTGGTGCACGCGAACCTGGTGCATCTGGCTTTCAACATGTACGCGCTGTATCTCCTGGGTCCGCTTGTCGAACGGGCCTGGGGCACGCGGGCGTTCGGGATGATCTACCTGCTCACGGCGGCCGCAGCCTCGACGGCGAGCTTTCTGTTCAGCCCGAATCTGAGCGTGGGTGCCTCCGGGGCGGTGTTCGGGCTTGTCGGCGTGGTCCTTGCCGGGACGAGGGTCTATCGCCCGGTCCTCGATCGCCGCACCCGGGCGTTGATCCCGCAGCTCGGCTCGATCGTGGTGATCAACCTCGCCTTCGGGTTCCTGTTCGCCGGCACGGTCGACAACGCGGCCCATGTCGGCGGACTCGTGGCGGGTCTGTGGCTCGGTGTGTTCCTTCGGCCCGGCCGCGTTCGCACGCTGCGGGACTTCTGGTCGTCGAGCAACCCTGCGAACGCTGGGCTCCGAACCCTCCTGACCGCGACCCTCGGCCTACTGGGGCTCGTTGCCGCGATCGTCGCCGGCCTCGTCGGCGGAGGCCTGACACCGCGATGACGCCCGGCGACTGAGGGCGATGTTCGCGACGCTGCTCGGGGGGCTGCCCCGCCCACTCGACGCCGCCGGTGCAACGATCAAGGATGACGATGCGGCGGTGGTGGCCGTCCTCGAGGCGCAGATCCAGGCCGGGCTGGAACCGCTCACGGACGGCCGACTCCGAACTCGAGGATGGGGCGGTCCGATCGCGGCGCTCGACGACGTGGCTGAAGGCCCGGACGGTCTTCGCCTGACCGGCCCGCCGCGCTGGAACCGTGCCCTCAGCGTCGACTCCTGGCGTTTCGCGGCGGACCACGCAGGCGCGATCGTGAAGCAGGCGCTTCCCGGACCCTACACGCTCGGGCGACGGCTCGCCGCCGCCGATCCCGGGGCCGCGATGGTCGCTTTCGCCCAGGTGTTGCGATCCGAAGTCCTCGCCCTTGCCGATGCCGGTTGTTCCCTGGTCGAGATCGAGGAGCGCGACGCCCACCTGATTGGTACGGACCCCGTCGAGCGCCGCCGTTTTGCCGAGGCGCATCAGATCCTGCTCGATGGGATCACCGGGATCCACGTTTCGCTCGTGATCATCGGGGGCAACGCCGACAGCGCGGGCATTGAGACGATCCTGGCGGCCCCGTACGCGAGCCTGGCCGTCGACCTCATCGATGGGCCCGACAACTGGCGGTTGGTGACCAGCACGCCCGGCGATCGGGGCATCGTGTGCGGGGCCCTCTCAACGAAGCATCCCGCTGATGACGGCGCCGAACTCCTGCTCTGGGCGGCCGCCTACGCTGCGGCGTCAGGGGGGCGCGGCCGGGCGCGCGTCGGGCTCGCCACCGCCGGGGGTCTCGGCGGCCTGTCCTGGGCGCACGCTCTCGAGAAACTGCGGCGACTCGGGCACGCTGCCCATCTCGCGGCGATGCCGCTGGACGAAGCCGCTCCGCACCTCGATCCGCGGGCGATCGACCTTCGAAGTGCTGCGACAGGCCGGTACAGCCCGGAAGCTCCCCGGAAACCGCGCCGACCGCTACCCTGACCAGCGTCCAGGCAAGGAAGGCGCCGCGTTTGTCCATGCCTCACGCAGTCGCCTGTCGGGCGGGACCTCTCCGCACATCCCAACTGACTGTGCTGGACCGACCGGCGGATCCTCGCGGCGCCGAAGCCCCGACGCGGCGGGCAGGTCCGCCGGCCGCCGGGTCCTCGGGCCGGCGGGTCCCTCGCGGCCGGCGGGTCCACCGGGCCTGGCAGGTCCACCGGGCGGCGAACCATCGACGAGGCCCCTCGTGACGCTGGGAGCGTCATTGTTGGCGGATGCGGCCCGCCCAACCGGCGGGCGATGCGTGCCGGCCGGTCTGGGCGCTCAGCGGTCCGCATGCTTCGGGCGCAGCGGAGGCGTCCGGGGCAGCGCGCTCGGCCGTCGCCCCGGCCATGGATGCGCTCCTCCCCGCTCGAGCCGCTCGGACGGCCTGGTGAACCCGGCGAAGTCCCGGATTTGACGCTGGTGGCGTCATGGGCCGGGTTATGGGCCGGGTCGCTGGTTCTGGGCCGGGTCACGGCACGTCTCCGGCGACCCGAGTTGCCTGGTGCGGCTGTGCACCGGGACCTCGCCGGCCAGCTGCCGGACCCTCTCGGATCT
>CAZOJS010000118.1:0-9478 GCA_964580175.1 uncultured Anaerolinea sp.
GCGGACATGCGGCTCCTGGTCAACGAGGGCAGGACCCCGACCATCATCTTCGGGCCGGGGCACATCGCGACGGCGCACAGCGCGGACGAATCTGTCCCAGTCGATGACGTCGTGGCTTGTGCGCGGGTGCTCGCGGCGTGGGTGGTGCGCGTGCTGGGAGACGCCGTCTAGCGCTGCCGGGACTGTGCGACGATCCGGCGATGGCGATCTTCGCGCTCGGGGTCGGGATCTCCGCCTTCCTCCTGTGCTGGCTCGAACCGCTGAGCGGGCAGATCGTGCTGCCGCTGTACGGCGGCACACCGGCGGTCTGGGCAACGGTTCTGGTGTTCTTCCAGGGCACCCTCCTGCTCGGCTACCTGTACGGCCACGCGTCGGTCACGCGCCTGCACCCCAGGCAGAGCGCTGCCCTGCACGTCGGGCTCGCGGTCGTGGCATTCGCCTGGCTCGCGCTGCAGCCCGGCAATCCCGAGCCCATCAAGGCAGGCGACCTGCCGGCGGTTGTTGATGTGCTCCGGGTCCTTGCCCTGAAGGTTGGGCCGCCCGTCTTCGTGCTGACCGCCACGACCCCGATGATGTCGGCGTGGTTCGCACGAAGACGCCGAGGCAAGGGCGGCGACGACCCGTACTGGCTGTACGCCCTCAGCAACGGGGCCTCCCTCGCGGCGCTCCTGTCGTACCCGTTCGTGATCGGGCCGACGGCGGGCCTGTCGAGTCAGCTGACGCTCTGGACCGCCGGTTTCGCGATCCTGACCGGCGTCTTCACCATCGCTGCGGTGGTCGTGTGGCGTGCCTCCGGGACCGCGGACGCGCGCCCGATCTCAGTTCCCGGGGAACTCGCCGCACCCGGCACGCCCGAAACCCAGGGCATCGGATGGGGGCGCCGGCTGCGCTGGTTGCTCCTGGCGGCGGTCCCGGCGGGTCTGCTCGCGGCGGTCACGAACTTCATCGCCGTGGACCTGGTGGCTGCGCCCCTGCTGTGGATCGGCCCGCTGGCGCTGTATCTCGGCTCGTTCATCGTCGCCTTCTCCGGGCGCGGTCGTCGCCTTGTGCCCGGGGCCGTCGCCCTGGCGCCCGCCGTCGTCACGTTGCTCTGGGTTCCCATCGGGAGCGCCGGCGGCTGGCCGCTCATCCCACTGATCGTGATCGAGTGGGGCGCGCTGGCGATCATCGCGACGGCCCTGCACGGCCGTCTCGCCCAGGATCGCCCGCCCCCGGAGCGCTTGACCGAGTTCTACCTCGTTCAGTCCATCGGCGGCGTAACTGGCGGGGCCTTCGTCGCCATCCTGGCGCCCTCGCTCTTCCCTGGCGTCTGGGAGTATCCGATCCTGCTCGCCGGGGCGCTCGCCGCGCTGGCCCTGACGGCAACCCGGGTGTCCGGGCGTTCTTCGTCCCAGCCCGTTGCCCGGGTGCGTGGCCGTCGGCTCGACTTCAGCCCGTTCTTCGTCGGTGCACGTGCCCGGATCGGACCGTATGTCGCGGTCGCGGCCGTCGTCCTGGCGATCATGGCAGCCGAGGGGTCGGTCGCGTTCGAGGTCGCCCTTCGATGGCTCCTGTTCGGAGGCCTCATCCTGCTGGTCGGGGCGCAACCACGCTTTCTGGCCGTCGCCACGGCGCTGGCGTTGACCGTGGCGACGCTGGTAATCCCCGTTTCGGCCCTGCTGCGCGACCGGAGCTTCTTTGGGGTGACCGAAGTGATTCGGTCGACGGAGGAGCAACTGACGGTCCTCATGAACGGGACCACGGTGCACGGCATGCAATCCACAGATCCGGCCCTGCGTCGCCGGCCATTCACCTACTACGCGTCGAGTGGACCGCTCGGAGACGTGTTCTCGTGGCTGGAAACGGCCCGACCGGCGGCATCCATTGCCGTGGTTGGCCTGGGAGCCGGGACCATTGCCGCCTACGAGTTGCCCGAACAGTCGATGACCTTCTTCGAGATCGACCCGCTCGTCGTTCGTGTCGCCACGGACCCGAAGTTCTTCACCTATCTCGCCGACGCGCCCAACGCGCCCATGATCGTGCTCGGCGACGCCAGGCTGTCGCTTCGCACGGTCGGATCTGGCTCGTTCGATCTGGTGGTCCTCGATGCGTTCTCGTCCGATGCCATCCCTGCGCACCTGCTCACGGTCGAGGCGCTCGCGGACGATCTTCGCGTCCTCCGACCCGGGGGCCTGCTGGCCGTTCACCTGTCAAACCGGTACTACGATCTCGCCCCCGCGCTCAGCGCCGCCGCCAGCCGGCTCGGGGTCATCGTCCTCGACAAGGGGTACAACCCATCCGAGGCCGAATCCGAAGCCGGCGCGGCGATTTCCTACTGGGTTCTGCTGATGGCCGAACCGGCCACGGCCGATCCGTTCCGAGCCATGGGCTGGGAGACCGCGATCGACACCGGGGAGCGTCCCCTGACGGACGACCATCCGGACATCCTTCGCTTCCTGTCCATCGGCCGTTAGATCGCCGGTGTCCACCGGCGCCCGCCGAGCCGCCTGCCGTCCGAGCCGCCTGCCGTCCGAGCCGAGGACCGGCGCTCAGGAGTGCAATCAGGAGCTGAGCGACTCCTCGTCCACCGTCATCCGCGGGGCTCGGAGCGCTCGGCGATGCGCCCGCAGCGTGAGGATCGGGATGAGGACGAGACCAGTCCCGAGGATGCCGAGCGCCGTGTACCCGGCGCCGGCCATGATGACGCCCGATCCGAGGCTGGCGGCGGCCGCCGAACTCCAGATCAGCGCGTCGGCGAAGCCCTGGACCCGCGTCCGCTCATGGACCTCCAGGTGCTCCGACAGGAGCGTGCTGCCGGCCACGAAGCCGATGTTCCAGCCGAGGCCGAGCAGAAACAGCGCGACGAGCAGGAGCGCCCCGCCTGTCGGCGGGGCGACCGCGGCGAGGACCGCCGACACGGCCAGCACCGTGGTCCCCGTGAAGATCGCCCGAACCGCTCCCACTCGTTCCGTGAGGCGCCCGGACAGCGGCGACAGGGCGAACATCCCCAGGGTGTGGGCGGACAGCACGATCCCGACGGCGCCGAGGTCATGGCCGTGCTGGGTCATATGGAGCGGCGTCATCGTCATGATCAGGGTCATCACGAGCTGGCCGATCACGAGCGCGACGATCGCGGCCATCACCCCGGGCCGTCTCAGCATCGCGCCCAGGGCTTCCGTCGACGTTCCCGAGACCCGCGCTCCGCCCAGCCCGGGGGCCGTTGTATCTGCGATCGTGTAGGGATCCGGCCGGAGCAGCACGAACGACAGAAGGGCCGCGATACCGACGAACACGACCGGCACCAGGTACGGCCCGGCAAGCGGCGGCAGCCCGACCGAGCGAGCCATCGCACCCGCCACGGGGACCAGCGTGGGCCCGACCACCGATCCAACGGTCGCCCCCCAGACCACGACGCCGATCGCCGACGCTCGACGCGCGGCCGGGACGAGGTCGGCCGCGGTATACCGCGACAGCTGGTTCGAGCTATTGCCGAATCCAATCAGCAGGGTTCCGACCAGCAGCAGCGGGAACGAGCGCAGGATGACCGCGGCCGTGGCGACGAGCGCGCCCAAGACCGCGACCGAATACCCCGTGACCAGGCCGACCCGTCGACCTCGCCTGACCATCAGGGAGGACAGCAGGACGGACCCGACGGCGGCACCGAGGACGACGGACGCGCCGGGGGCGCCGGCCAGGGTTGCCGAGCCAAGGAGGTCCTGGGCGACGATCGTCGCCACCGTGCTCGCGGCGATGTAGCCCGTGCTTCCCAGGGCCACGCCGGAAATCAGGCTGAGGCGGGCGCGACTCCTGGCGGCGGCAAGTTCGATCGGGGACAGGGTCGGGTGGGCAGCCACCGAGCGATCATAGGTGCCGCCCCGATCCGTCGTCCGGCCTTCATTCGTCGACCCGGACGCCTCCGGCCTGGGCGCTGGCCGTTTCAACGAATCGGCAGAGGGCGTCCACCAGCCCCATCTGCTCAGGGGTGCGGCATCCCGCCTCCAGCAGGGTGGGAGACGCGACCACGATCGCAATGCTCTTCGCCCGGGACACCGCCACGTTCAGCCGATGACGGGAGTAGAGGAAGCCCATGTCGCGTGGCGCGTCCTCACGACTGGAACTCGCCAGGGAGTACACGGCGACGATCCCCTCCCGTCCCTGGAACTTGTCGACGGTTCCAACGTTGCCGGATTCCCCGAGTCGTCGAGTCAGTGCCCCCTGGATTTCAGCTACCTGGGCGTTGTAGGGGGCCACGACGATGACGTCGCGGACCTCGATCTGCCGAACCTTGCCGTCCCGCTCCGTCCAGTCACGTCCCACCAGGGACGCGACGATCCCCGCGACCTCCTCGGCCTCGGCAGAGGAGCGCGAGGCATCTCCCGCATGCTCGATGGGCCGCCAGCGGATCCCGGCCCCGGAGAGTGCGTCCCCGCCCCCGACCACGCGCCCGGCCGTCGTTGGATGCGTCGTCAGGCGCCCCTCGTAGAACGCGGGGGAGATGAACGCATTGACCAGCGGGTGGAGCCGTCGCGACACCTCGAGGAAGATGCCGCGATCCGCCGGCACGGTGACCGATCCACCGACCAGGTGCTGGAGTGCCGACGCATCGGCGCCCGGCGGGTGGACGCCCTGAGTGACCATTGGCAGCTGGTTGGGATCACCGACGAGGACGATGGACCGCGCGCAGGTGGCGGCGGCCAGCAGGTTGGCCAGGGAGAACTGGCCGGCCTCGTCGACGAACAGGACGTCGAAGACAGAGTCCCGTGCGCCGCTGACTGCGGCGTCGAGTTGCTTGCGGGAGAGTAGCCACGTCGTTCCCCCGACGACGTCGGCCGAGCCGTTCGCGGCCGCCGTGTCGACGTGCGCCCCGTCATCGGTGATCGTGACGCCCTCCCCGGGCGGAAGGTGCGCATCCATGTCGCCCGCCTTCTGAAGAATTCGCGGGACGAACGGCTCGCGCCCATCTATGGGCCCCTCCGCGGCCGCGATCTGGACTTCCTCGAGAAGGTTGGTAATGGTCTTGTGCGACTGCGCCGTCACGGCCACGCGAGAGCCACTCGCGACGAGCTCGGTGATCATCCTCGCGGCCGTGTAGGTCTTCCCGGTTCCTGGCGGCCCCTGGATCGGAAGAACGGTCCGATCGAGATTGCGCCCGATGTGCCTCGCCGTAGCCACGAGATCCTCCCCGGGGCCGACCAGATCGCCGCCAACGTGGCCGTGGATCCGCGGTGGCCGGCGGAGCAGCAGTTGCGCGACCGCCGGGTATCGCCCGGCATCGCCGAGGCCGTGGGCGATGACGTCATCGGCGATACGCAGGAGGGCCTCCCGCATCGTGACGCTTGGGATCGGTTTCGAGCCGAGCAGGCCGACCGGGTGGTCCCAGGCGTGGCCCTGCCGTCGCAGCCAGATGAGCCCTCGCGCGTCATCGACTCGCTCGACGACCCCGACGCCGCTCCCGGTGGTGTGATCGGTGGGCTCGTCGCCACGCTTGAACGGGTGGTCCTGTGGTTCGAACCGGTAGCGGAGGATTCGTACCCGACCCTCGGGCTCCTCCTCGCCATCGACCTCGAGTCCTCCGAGCGCATCGCGCTCGGCCACGAGCTCCTCGACGGTCGTATCGTCCTTGAGCTCGAAGTACCGCCACCACTGCGATTTCTCCTCGCGCCGATGCCAGTCGAGCAGGTCGGCCAGCAAACGCCGGGCGGACGCTTCCTCGCCGGCATCCGCGGGATCGAGCCCCGATGTCAGCGCCTCGACGCGCTCCAGCACCCTTGCCTCCCAGGCGGCAACCGCGGGGCTCGCGGCCCCGGCCTCCGACACAGGCCGCCCCCAGTCGGCGACGGGCCATCGATCGATCGCCTCGATCCGCCGCTCCTCGAGCCACTGCCGGAGCATCCAGGTCGACAAGCAGTCGTCGCGGTTGTAGTCGGCGATGCCGTCGAGGATCGACTGGTCGGCGGACTTGAGCCAGCGTTCGAATTCGACGACCGAGAAGCCGGCTTCGGTGACCGGTCCCTCGCGGACCGGCATGTAGAACTTTTCCACCTGCTTCAGCGAATACGACTCGACCGATGCGCGGACGCCCTGCCGGACGACCGTGAGGAGATCCACCAGCACATCCCCGCGCAGCAGCGTGTCGACCTCCTCGAAGCGGCTCCCGTGGCGCTGCATGAGGCGCTTGATCGCGCCCGATTCGTACCCGCCGTAGTGGTAGACGTGGAGGTCAGGGTAGGTGGCCCGGCGGTCGATCACGAAGTCGATGAACCGCTCGAAGGCGATCCGCTCTTCCGTTGCATCGCGACCCCAGATCGGTGTGTAGACGGGCGGCCCGCCATCGACGGTGACCACCCCGAGGAGGTACTCGAGGCCGTCATCGTTGGCCCATGGGTCGGCCTCGATGTCGAAGAAGACATCCCAGGCCGATGGCTCGGGCAGCAGCCCCAGGCCGTGCCGACCCTCGATCGCGCTCGGTTCGATCAGTTCGAACACGCGACGATGCGTGTCACGTTCCACCAGCTGCAGCCTCGCCTGTTCGCGCAGCCGCTGAAATTGCGGGACGGGGATCCCGACCGGAACAGGTTCGGGGGCGGTCGCCGCGAGGCTCGCGAGCGTCGTCACGCCTGCCAGATTGAGTCGCTCCGTGTCCACCCGGCGCATCCCGGCGACGATCGACAGGTGATCGTCGTCCCGACGTCGCTGGATACAGGTTGGGGACCAGGCGCAGACGCGGCAGTGCTCCACGGGATCCGGGTAGGTGGCGGCCCCGAGGGGATTCTCCGCGTCGCGCTTGATCCGGGCCTCGAACCGGGCCCGGACGTAGCGGAAGTAGGCGGCGAATTCCTCGGCTCGGTACCGGTGTTCCTCACGGTCGCCGGTGATGACGATCAACCACTCGGGCGCCAGCCCCTGCACCTGCTCCAGGAGTCCCGCATAGACGCACAGTTGCAGGACCGCCCCCGCCTTCACCGATCGGGCAAGCTTGGTGTCGGCGATGTCATAACTCCACGAACCAAACGCGGGAGACGGACGGTCTGCGCGCTTGAACAGGAAGTCCGCGTGGCCCCGCCAGCTGCCGTCGAAGAAGGTCGCCTGATAGATGACATCGGCGCCGCCGCGCATCGCGGCCAGGGTCTCGTCTGCGGCCGCCTCAAGTGCAGCGGCCGTCTTCAGCTCGTCCTTGCGGATCTCGACGACGCGACGACCCTCCGCGCGGAGCCGGTTCAGAAAGTCTGTTTCGTGGAGTTCGCCCTTCTCCTGGATCAGCTCGATGGTGGGGTCATCCCGGCGCTGTGGACGCTCCCAGAGGCCGGCTACCCGCCCGAGCTCGAGGGTGGCGAGATGGTCGCAGGCGAGGTACCCGACGAGATCGGTCGCGCTCAGGACCAGTCGGCCATCCAGGCGTTGCACCAGTCAACTCTAGCCGCGCCGCGTGCCACCTCGTCTGTCACGGGCCGGGATCAGCCGAAGAGCGCCTGCACCGCTGCCTCGAACACCTCGGTATGGCGATCGACGTCCGCTTGCGTGGTGACCGGGGACATCAGGGCCATGTTGTGGAACGGGGTCATCAGGATGCCTCGGTTCATGGCCCACAGGTGGAGGAAGCGCTCGAGTTCGAAGTCGCCGTTGTCCCATTGTTCGCGCCCGTTTCGCGGCGGTGTTGGCATGAAGTGGTACTCGGCGCGCGCGCCGAGGCGGGTCACGTGCCACGGAACGTCGTGCCGCGCGATCACATCGTTGACCCCGGCCGCCCAGCGTTCGGCAAGCGGGATCATCCAGGCGAACGCTGCCGCGGTCAGCACTTCACCGAGGGTGGCCCTGATCGCGGCCAGCGAGAGGGCGTAGCCGGCGAGCGTGCCGCCGATGCCGCCCGCATCGGAATCCTCGAAGGGCACCATGGCGCTGACCCTGGCCGCCACCGCAGCCGCCATCCCGTAGGTGGCCGCGGGGATCCCGCCGCCGATCGTCTTGCCGATGACCAGCATGTCCGGCTCGTACCCTCCGAGGGCCGTGACGCCGCCCGGACCGGCACAGATCGTGTGGGTCTCGTCGTGGATGAGCACGGTCCCGTGGCGACGGGTGATCTCGCGGACGCCTTCGAGATAGCCGGATTCCGGCAGGACGATGCCAACATTTGTCAGAGCCGGCTCGATGAGCAACGCCGCCACGCGGCCGTCCGACAGGGCGCGATCCAGCGCCTCAAGGTCGTTGAACGGCACGACCCGGGTGGTCATTGCCAGATCCACCGGTGGGCCGATGTTGCCGCGGCGCGGCGCCACGCTGCCATCGTCGGCCAGGGATGCGAAGGTCTCGTCCACTGTCCCGTGATAGTTCCGGTCGTGGACCGCCACCAGCCCTCGATTCGTGATCAGGCGGGCGAGCCGAAGCGAAAATCGATTCGCATCCGTCGCGCTCAGCGTGAACTGCCAGTAGGGGAGGCCAAACCGCCGGGTCAACTCCTCGCCGGCCCAGATGGCATCTTCGGTCGGCAGCATATGGGTGATTCCGCGGCGCATCTGACGCTCAACTGCCGCGATCGTTGGGGCGGGCCCGTGACCGGCCATCGCCCCGGTGTCGCCGAGGCAGAAGTCGATGTAGTCGTGGCCGTCGATGTCGCTGAAGTGCGCGCCCGACGCGACGTCGACGTAGAGCGGAAACGCCCCGGCCCACTTGATCATCCAGTTCATCGGGACGCCGTCCAGCAGGGAGGCCCTGGCGCGGGCATGGAGTGCCGCGGCACGAGGATGCCGGGCGACGAAGTCGGCCTGCTCTCGATCCATCAGGGACGCGAGGCGGCTCCGATCAAGGCTCTGCACGCTGGGTCACCGATGCGGCTGCGTTGGCCATCGATGATCGGCCATTACCGTCGGACGTGACAGCTGAATCTGCAACGCTTCCAGCGCCGCGGCCGGACCTCAGTCGAGGCGGCGGCGGTACGCGCAGATTGGGCAGACAGCCGCGCGGCCGTCGACGTCAATCTCGAGGAAGCTGGGACAGCCGTTGGTGCTGCAGAAGAGCCGGGTGGCCGCGTTCTGGCGTCGGCGTAGGCGTCGGATTGACGCGGAGCGCCCCACCGTCGTGGTTTGGAGTGTTCGCGAAAGCATGTGCTCGATGTTCCTTCTGGCCGCTCTGCCAGGGCGTGATGGGCCCGGCGAAGCGGTCACGATGTGTGCAGAGAACCGCGTGATGATGCGATTCGGTGCGATGCGTGGGTCCTGGTGACCGCGGGAGTTCGTCTGTTCCACTCAGGAACTCGATCGATTCTCTACCTGCGATCGTCCAATTGGATCCGGTTGACTGACGCAGCATGCGGCCAGATGTTCGGTTTGTCAAACGCCTGTACTCGTCCAGCCGCGTTGGGCCGCATGTCGGGCCGCCGGTCGGGCGTGCCGCGAGTGTTGGGCCGCCGGTCGGGCCGCCGGTCGGGCTGGCCGCCGGTCGGGCGGGCCGCCGGTCGGGCGGGCCGCATGTCGGGCCGCGCGTTGGCCGCATGTCGGGCCGCCGG
>CAZOJS010000119.1:0-3476 GCA_964580175.1 uncultured Anaerolinea sp.
CCGCCCCGCTGCGCCCCGCCGCCGCGCCCCGCCGCGCCCCGCCGCGCCGCCAGGTGCTAGTCCGGCTCGGATTCTCCGCTGGGGGCGCCCTTCAGGGTCTTCCGGGCCGCGGCGGCTCGATCCTCAAGCGCCCGGCGCACCCGGAACCGCAGGAATTCGTTATCACCGGCGCGTCCGACGCAGCCAGGACAGAGCTGCGCCCAACCGGCTAGGTCGTCGGCCGCGGCCGATTCATGGTGCGTGCCGCACCACAGGCAGTCGTAGGAGGATCGATACGTCATCGCATCCGGGCCGCGTGTGATCTGGCGGGGGCCGGGGGTGTGCCGCCGGCCGCGAGGGTCGTCAGCGCGGCTTGATGGCGTCCACGGCGACGCGCGCAGCCCCGCGATCGGTGAACCAGGTGGCATCGATCTGGACGAAGTTGGCCCACTCGCTCGGGACCTGATCTTCAGGGAAGATCGCGTTGACGGGGCACTCGGGCTCGCATGCGCCGCAGTCGATGCATTCGTTGGGATCGATGAACAGCTTGCGGTCGACGCCTTCCTCGAAATGGATGCAATCAACCGGGCACACCGAGACGCACGAGATATCGAGAACGTCGATGCAGGGCTCGGCGATGATATAGGCCATTGGGCTTCGACTCCTATCGCGACACGGCGCTTCAGCCCGCCCGAACGGGCGCCCGAAGGGTACCATCGGCGCCTGCCGCGGGCGTCGGAAGCGGCAATCCGTCGAGGCCCACGAATCGAACGGGCACCACCATCCCCTCAGCCCAGTGGCCGGGGATGTGGCAGCCAACCAGCCAGCCGCCGGGCTCGGCTGCGGCGTCAAGCGGGACGGTCCACGGCGCGTCCACCCGCTCGCCGGATTGCACCACCACCCGAAGCCCGCCGATGCCGGGGGGCACGGACACCGCAGGCGTGGGCCCGGGCGGGGCACCGATCGTGGCCGCCTCGGCGTCCTCCCAGGCGTCCTGAACGGCCCCTCCGCCGATCACGACCTCGTGAACGACGAGGCCACCATTCACGATCTGGAACAGGACCGACTCTCCCGGGACGAGATCCACGACGTCCGGCTGGTAGCTGTAGTCCTTGGTGACGATGATCACGGGCCGCGGGCGATCTGGGGTCCCGGGCGTCAGGGCGGCAGTCACCCGCGGGGTGGATTCGCAACCGGCGAGGGACACCGCCCCGGCGACCGCGAGCCCGAGACCGAGGACCCACCGCTCGAGGCCACGGAGAACGTGCGACCGGCCACCACGAAGAACTGCTGATTCGTCACGCACGGCGTCCGCAGTTTACGTTCGCTCGTCCCACGACTTCGAAGGCAGTCTTGACACCGGCATCATCGCGACCGGATAGTGCAGTTCACTCGCCGAGCGCGGCGGTCCTGCGCCCGCGAATGGCGCAGGAGCAGGGTTAGTGATCTGCGGATTGCGCGTCCCAGCGCAAGCCTCGCTCCGCAAGCCGCACGAAGGAATCATCCGTCCGTGATGACGCAAGCCCCCACTGAGACCTTATCGGGTGGAGTGGCGCGCGCGGCCGCGACCTCTGGGGAGCCGGCCGTTCGACTCGAGGGCGTCACGAAACAATTCGGCGATGACGGGGCCGGAAAGAGAGTCACCCAGGCCAAGGGGTCTGCACCAGGGAACGCCGTGATCGCCGTCGATTCGATCGACCTCGAGATCCATGACGGCGAGTTCTTCTCCATGCTCGGGCCGTCCGGATCCGGGAAGACGACCACGCTGCGCATGATCGCCGGCTTCGAGCGTCCGACCAGGGGCCGGATCCTGTTGCATGGACAGGACGTGACCAACATTCCGCCGTTCGATCGCGACGTCAACACCGTTTTCCAGGACTACGCGCTGTTTCCGCACATGACCGTGGGCGAAAACGTCGCCTACGGGCTGATGGTCCGCAAGGTGCCCCAGCCGGAGCGAGACCGCCAGGTCGGCGAGGCGATGGCGATGGTTCGTCTGGAAGGCTACGACCGACGCAAGCCCGGCCAGCTGTCCGGCGGCCAGCGGCAGCGCGTGGCGCTCGCCCGGGCGCTCGTGAACCGGCCCAAGGTGCTCCTCCTTGACGAACCTCTCGGGGCGCTCGACCTCAAGCTCCGCGAGGACATGCAGATCGAGCTCAAGGCGATCCAGCAGGAGGTCGGGATCACCTTCATCTACGTGACCCACGACCAGGAAGAGGCGCTCACGATGAGCGACCGCCTGGCGGTCTTCAACAAGGGCAGGATCGAGCAGATCGGCAGCCCGGCGGACGTCTATGAGCGCCCGGCGACCCGATTCGTGGCCGGATTCGTGGGCACCTCGAACCTGCTCACCGGCGAGGCCGCCAGGACGATCACCGGGGCGGACGGGACCTACACCGTGCGTCCCGAGAAGATCCATCTCGCGGATCGAGACTCCACGCCTGGTCCGGACGAGGCATCGGCCACCGGAACGATTCGCGATGTGGTCTATCTGGGACCGGACACTCGGTATATCGTGGTGCTCGACGCAGGGGGCGAGCTCGTCGTCACCCAGCAGAACATCGCGACCTCATCGATGGAAGCGCTCTCGGCCAAGGGGCGGACGGTCCGCCTCACCTGGAAGCGCGAGCATAATCTGCCCGTCGGGGACGGATAGGGACGAGCGGCGCCGTGCCGGATGACCGGCAGGCACCTTGGAATGGATCGGTTCCAACCGGAATCGATCGGAGGAGGAGCATGAAGCACCGTACCTTCCTGGGAGCACTCGGCGTGCTCGCGATCGTGGTCGCCGCCTGTGGCGGCGGGGCCAGCCCCAAGCCGTCGCTGGATCTGCCGAAGGAGATCGGCGCCGGCGAGGGCAAGCTGAACCTGATCATCTGGGCCGGCTACGCGGAGCGCGGCGAAATCGTCGCCGAATACAACTGGGTCACTCCGTTCGAGGACGCGACCGGCTGCAAGGTCAGCGTCACCGAGATGGGCAGCTCGGCCGAGGGCGTCCAACTGATGGAGTCCGGCCAGTACGACGGCGGCTCGTTCTCCGGCAACGCCACAGATCGTCTCATGGCGGGCGGGACGGTGGCCCCGGTCAACGTCGATCTCCTGTCCAACTACGCAAACGTCTTCGAGGGCCTGAAGAACAAGGGCCACAACTCGATCGACGGCGTGGCCTACGGCGTGCCGCACGGCCGCGGTCCGAACCTGCTCGCGTACAACACGGAGGTCATCACGACCGCCCCCACGAGCTGGGACTCGATCTGGGAAGACGGCTCGATGTACAACGGCAAGATCAGCATCTACGGCTACTCGGACTTCATCGCCGACGCCGCCCTGCACCTCATGGTCAAGCAGCCCGACCTCGGAATCACGAACCCCTACCAGCTGACCCAGGCGCAGTTCGACGCAGCGATCAAGCTCCTCGAGGCGCAGCGTGACAACGGCGCCATCTACTGGGGCAGCTACAGTGACCAGGTGAGCTCCTACGCGGCGGGCGACGTCGT
>CAZOJS010000120.1:0-4373 GCA_964580175.1 uncultured Anaerolinea sp.
TGCCGCATCTTGGCGACCGTTGAATCAGCCACATTGGGAAGGCGATTGTTCGGCCAGGCAGTGTGGCGAAACGCCAACTTACAGCCAGGCGCTGCAGCTAGTTGGTGAGAGTTGTGATGGGTTGCACTCTTCCAGCGATCAACTCCCAACAGCGGCGGAGCATCGGCACGCCTCCTGAAACTCTTGAAGGGCATCACATTCTCCGTTCGTCAACGCGTGCAATGCCACGGAACGAACGCGCCTGTCCGGGCACGATCCCGCCACATCGGTCACAGGGGGAAGGGTGCTTCGTCCCGTCAACCGCCCTTCCGTTTCTTGGGTTTGGTCGGCTTGTCCGTTTTGCGGCGTACCAGCATGCGCAGCAGGTCATGCCGGGTCACCATGCCGATGGGAATTCGGTCGCGGACCACCGGAACGCGATGCACCTCGTTCCGCAGCATCATCTTCAGCACTGCTTCCACCGGTTCGTCCTCGCGCGCGATGACCACCTCGGTACTCATGATTTCCCGCGCCGTCCGTGTCCTTGCCGCCTCGTAGATGCGCTCGACTCCTTCCGGGGGTAGCCACTGGCCGAGCACCTGCGGCTGACGGTAAAGGGAAAAGAGAGCGAAGGGGAAGCCATGATCCTTGGCCGCGAAGTCCGACTCGGTGATGATGCCGCGCAGTTCGCCCCGCCCGTTTACCACCGGCACGCCCCCGATTCGGCGTTCCAGCATAAAGGCAGGCGACCTCCTCCAGCGTGGCATCGTCTCGGATCACAACGACTGGCTGTGACATAATTTCTCGGACTTTCATCGTTCCCCCTCCGGCTGGCGCAGGTTCGACCGTGGGCGAGACACCGCTCCCCAAGGTCGAGTCCGTTTGCCTCTTCGCTCTCGACGAGTCGGAACTTCAACGTTGAGTTGCCGCAGCGGATGGCGAGAACCTTCTTGGAAGCTGATTCTCCGCGGTGGCTGTGCAGCCGGCGAAATGCTCGGCCTACTTGCCTAGGATCAGTTCTTGCTCCGCTTCCAACCAGAACTGAAAGCCGTCCCTATGCGGGTTTCCAGCGGCTTCCCATTTCTGGTAGGCGCGAAGCCGAATGTCTTCCTCGGACAGTGCTTTGCCGTTTTGATCCTTGTCGCCGAGGGCCACCATCGTTTCCATGGCGGTCGGCGTGGCCGGACCAGGGTTGGCCAGGGTTGCGCGTTTGTGGGGGTGCTTGGACATGGTGTCGCTTCTTTTTGTGTTGGAATCACCTACGGGATGGAAAATCACGTTTGTCTTCACTACGTTCACCGTCCTCCAATTCGAGTTTCAGGTCGAGGAATCGCAGCAAATCCTTGAGGCTGACGATGCCCATGAGGCGTTCCCCTTCCATCACCAGGAGTCGGCTCGTGCCGGTGTGCTGCATTTTGCCGAGGGCGTCCAGGGCGTCGGCATCGGGCGAGATGCTCACCGGGGCCAGATCCTGATTCATCGCTTCAGCCACGGTAATTCGGTCCCAATCCTCACGCGGGAAGTTGGCCAGCGCCTGCGTCCCGATCACTCCTTCCACATGCCCGTTTGATGCCACTGGAAACATCTTGCGGTTATAGCGATAGACATAGTCTTCGACCCAGCGGCGCAGGTCGAGCGATGGTGCTACCACGATCGGCTCACGGTTCATGAAGCGGCTCACCGGTTCGCCGTGTAGGGCCTGACGGATCAGCACCTGCTGATAACTGCCCCGTGCGGCCTGAAGCAGGAACAGCCCGATCAGGCCGAGCCAGATACCGCCGAAGACATGGCCCGTCAGGAATTGAAGCACGCCAAGGCCGATCAGGATTGCGGCGAAAGCTTGACCTGCAAGGGAGGCTATGTACGTGGCGCGACGCAGGTTTCCCGTTGCGCCCCACATGAGGGAGCGGAACACCCGGCCGCCGTCGAGCGGGAAGGCGGGCACCAGATTGAAAACGAGCATGACCAGATTGATACGGGCCAGGTATTCGAGCACAACCACCACGGCGGGCATCAACTCCAGCATGGATGACAGCCAGAACCCAACGGCCAAGACGGCCGTGACGGCCGGCCCGGCGATGGCCATGAGGAATTCGCTCTTGGCGGTTTTCACCTCTCCCTCGAACTCGGCGACGCCGCCAAAGAGGAACAGAGTGATGCCCCGGAAGTTGATGCCCATCGCCCGGCCAACCAGGGCATGCCCGAATTCGTGCGCCACGATGCAGGCAAAGAAAGACAGGACCGTCGCCAGGCCCATGATCCAGTAGGTAGTGTCGGTCAGGCCCGGCAGCGCCTCGGTGAAGTAGGCGACCAGGGTCCAGGAAAGCAAGGCAACGATGATCAACCAACTGGCATCCACGCGAACGGGAATGCCGAGCAGTCGAAACAGTTGCCAGCGTGCTCCAAACATGTTTCACCTTCCATTTACCAGGCCGAGATCACAACGCTTCACTTCTCCTTCTGGCAAAGCGCGTGCCGAAGATTGGCGAAGGCTGCACGGCGACGTTTCTATCGCACTACGCTCGTTGCTTCGCCAACCCCAACAAATATGCCAGGCGCTGTCGGCGGCGGAATTCTGTTCAACCTTGGCCGGATTTCCCGCAGCAGTCGGCTGTCCAGCACCCGGATTAGTTGCTGGCACGTCGCTCGGCACAGGGTTTGCACTTTTGACAATGGGGGAAACCGCTTCGCACAGAACTATTGTGGACCGCGCCCCAACCCAGAGTTACGAGGCTTGAAGAAATGATCCGGGCAAAAAACGAGATCAACCACGGGAGGATGGCATGTTACCGATGCGGTGTATCCTGCACCCGACGGATTTCTCTGCACCAGCGGCGTTTGCTTTTCAGGTGGCCTGTTCGCTGGCACGGGACCATGAGGCGAATCTGGTTATTACCCACGTCGCATCTCCGGCCGAAGTGCTTCTTTACAAGAAGATCGTCGGGCGCGTTCAGCCGCGAGAATACTACCAGGAGATTGGGGACAAACTTCGCCAACTGAAAGCACCGGACAAGGTCACGCTGGACTACCGGTTGGACGAAGGCGACCCTGCCAAGGAAATCATCCGAGTAGCCCGTGAGACAAAGTGCGGACTCATTGTCCTGGGTACGCACGGGCGGACCGGGTTGGGTCGCCTACTCATGGGGAGCGTCGCCGAGCAAGTCGTCCGCTTAGCGCCGTGCCCTGTGCTAACCGTGAAAGCGCTCTTGCAAGAACCTGTGCCGGCGCCCGCAGAACAGCCCCCAGAGGGGGTGCAATCGTGAGGGGAAGTTTTCCATGGAACTAGCCCGCCTGGGCTCGATCCGCTCGATCCAATCAAGGGGAAATCGATATGGAAACCTGGTGGCAACAGGCCTGGAACAGCGTGCGGGCGGATTTTTCCGATCTTCCCGACGCGGCAAGTTTCACCCAGACCTTCGTGCGCCTGCTTCTGGCCGCGATCATCGGCGGCGTGTTGGGCTACGACACGTTGCTCGGCACAGGGTTTGCGTCGAGGAGCAGGGGAACCGCTTGACACACAACCCGAAAGGAAACGCCATGAAGACTGCACCGAGAGCGGATGATTCACCGCCACGGACGTTCTGGGAGAAAACGGCCGCAGACCTGATGACGCCGAATCCTGTGTCGATCCGCAGCTCGGCTACGATCCGTGAGGCAGCCGTTTTGTTGACCGACAAGGGCTTCAGCGCCGCCCCCGTGATGGATGAATCCGGCCGACCTGTCGGCGTGTTGAGCAGGGCCGACATCCTCGTGCATGAGCGGGAGAAGGTCGAATACGCGCCCGCCTTGCCGGAATACTACGAAAGGACCGAGCTGATCACGCGCTCCGGGGAAACCTTCTTCGGCGGGTCTCACGGGAAAATCGCCGATCGTGCCAGGGTGCGCGACTGCATGACCCCGGTCGTTTTCTCCGTCAGGCCGGACGCTCCCGCCAGCAGGGGCATCGAAGACATGGAGGCTCTGAAGGTTCACCGGTTGTTCGTAGTGGACACGGCCGGGGTCTTGATCGGTGTCATCAGCGCCCTGGACATTTTGCGGCATCTCCGCTCAGAACCCACAACATCCGACTGAGCGCCGATGCAAGGTTGGGGAATCATGAAAGGAACCTTGAATGGAACTTGCTCGGCTGATCGAAGCGCTTTCCGAACCGGCCTCCTACCCCGGCCTGGTCGAGGCGGTGGAGGTCTGCCAGACGCACATTTCGGTTGTCTTCCTGGCTGGACCTTACGCCTACAAGATCAAGAAACCCGTCGAATACGGGTTCCTTGATTTCAGCACGTTGGAGAAACGCCGACATTACTGTGCGGAAGAGGTTCGCCTGAACCGCCGTCTGGCTCCCGAGGTCTATTTGGGGGTGGTGCCGGTGACGCAAGAGGAAGTGCAGGCGTGGCTGC
>CAZOJS010000121.1:0-5412 GCA_964580175.1 uncultured Anaerolinea sp.
CTGCCAGGGGTTCGTTGGAGGGCATGGCTCGGCCGAAGATTGCAGTAGCAAACCGGCCCGTCGCACCGGGGTCGAGCATCCGGAACAAGGCCGACCTCGCCTCGAGGTACGCGGCGAGCTCGGTTTGTGGGTCGGTCTGGAGACCAACCAGGAGCTCGCCGGCACCGAGGCCGGTGAGAAACTCGGCTTGCGTGGTTGTTCCGAGATGGCCCAGGCCGGCGGCCTGCGCCGCGTGCTCGAGGGCGGTCAGGTCCACGTGTGCTGTCAGGTCCTGACGACCAACGTTGACGAAGGGGTCGTCGTGCACGCGGTGATTGACGTACGCCCGCAGGAGGCTGCCCCGATCCGGCTCGTAGAGGGCCGCTGCGGGGTGTCCATAGTCGATCACGATCAGCACCCCGCGCTCGAGGCCACGTGCCGCGCTGCGGACCCACTCGTCGAGGTCCAGGCAGATCTCGGCCGACTGCCCGGGCTGGAGCTGGATCCCCTCCCGGCCCAGACGGCCCACCAGATCCGCTGACGACGGAGGCCCGGCAACCGCTAAGAATCTGTCCTCCGAGTCCAGGCGAACGAACAGCTCCTGGAGCTGCGCGCGGTCGTCCGCCAGGACGCGGTGGACGGGCAAAGCGTCGAGCACCTCGTTGGCCAGGACGGCGCCGACAATCGGCGCGCCGTCATCGGGCTCGAGGATGGCGGCAGCGTCTACGGCCGCCAGGCGGTCACGAACCTGACGCAGCCGGTCATCGGCCCGCTCGGCAATCCGATAGCGAAGCGCTTCCCGCAACGGCGACGAGCTCCGAGCGAGCCCCTCGACGATGCCCGCCGCCAGCGCACCCGTACCGGCCCCGAATTCCCGGACGGTGAACGGCGCCGGGCGACCGAGCCGCTCCCAGACCTCCTCCAGCTGTCGTGCCACGGCCCAGCCGAAGATCGGGTGCGATTCCGGGGCCGTCAGGAAGTCGGCGCTGCGGCCCGGTCCGCGCCGACCCGTGGCGTAGTAACCCAGGTCCGGCTGATAGAGAGCGAGTTCCATGAACCGCGCGAACGTCAGGGGGCCGGTCGAACGAATCTCGGCCCGGATGAGGTCCACGAGCCCGGGCTCGTCGCCGGGCGCCTCGCGCGCTATCAGGTCCGCCGGTCGGCGTAGCCCGGGCACGGGATCGGACGTCATCGGGGAGCCCCGGTCAGCATGAGTCGGAGGCCCGGCCCGACGAGCGTGTGGCCGCCGAGCAGGATCGGGAGCGAGGCTTCGAAGGCCGCCCGCGTAAGGTCCCGGAGCCATGGATTCTCGATCTGCTCGTGGAGCAGCAGGTCGCTCGCGAATCGATCCTCCGCCACCGGCCAGGCCGACTCGGCGCGACCGAACTGATGAGCCATGAGCACCCGGGTGTCGACGACGGCGGCATCTGCGAGGGGTGCCAGGATGGCCCCCAGGGCCGCTGGTCCGTCGCGCTCGAGGAGCATGCCCAGTGACGTCCGGGTTGGACGCTGGTCTCGCTCGGCGGTCTTCATCCCGCGTTCCTCGATGAGCGCACGCGTCCGGCTTGCCGTGTGTCGCTCGACCCAGCGCAGAACGGCGGCGGACGTGCGCCCGGCGATCAGGAACTCGGCGGCTGGGTTGACGGTTGCAGCTCTGACCCGAGTCACTCCATTCCGGACGCGCTGCCAGGCAGGGTCTCGGAGTCCATTGGCGGACGCGCGGCGATCGAGTCCCGCCAGGAAGGCGTCCAGGGGCGAATCGAGGTCCACCTGGAGGCGCCACCGATCACGGAGATCGCGGACGGCAATCCCTCGATCCGCCAACCAGCGGGGGATTTCATTGTCGTGCTTGAAATCGGGCAGCCCGGCCAGATCGATCCGCGCTGGCATGGCAAGGATGTCCGCCGAGTACCGGTTGTTCACGAGGACCCCCGGGTCGAGTTCCCCGGCCGCGGCTTCCAGGAACCGGCGACGATCGGCGCGGGTGGCCAGCGGAATGCTTCCGGATCCCAGGACCACCAGGCCCGCCCCCGGCTGTTCGCGGGCGATCGCACGCAGGCGCGATCCGAGCGGCGGATCGTCCGGGTGTGTGTGGACCAGGCGGGAATCCGCCCCGAGCGCAGCAAAGGCACGGGCATGGGCCCCGGCGTTGTCCGTCCGAGATGCGGCAAAGGCCAGCTCCAGCGGCCCGGCGTTCGGTTCCGGCTCGGCATGAAGGATGATGACGACGACCCGGGTCATCGGGCGAGTCTAGCGAGGCAGAGGGAGACGACGGGCCCATGCGTCGAGTCCGCGCGTACGTGGGACTGGGTGCCAACCTCGGCGACCCGAGCGAAACCCTGGCGAGCGCGATCCGGGCGTTGGCGGCGCTGTCGGAGACGCGCCTGCGGGGTGTGTCCCGGCTCTACGTCAGCCGTCCGGTCGGGGTCGTCGACCAGCCCGACTTTCGAAACGCGGTGGTCGCCCTCGACGTGCCGGCCGGCCCGGATCCCGGGACGGGCGCCCTGGCCCTGCTCATTGGGTTGAAGGGCCTCGAGCGGGCCTTTGGCCGGCGGGATCGGATTCGGTGGGGACCGCGTGAGCTTGACCTCGACCTCCTGGTGTTCGGGCGGGCTCGCCTTGCGCTGGACAGGCCGCCGGAAGGGCTCTCGCTGGACGCAGGCAAGCTGGCCGCAGGCAAAGCGGACCATCTGCTCGTGCTGCCCCACCGGGACGCCGCCGTCCGCCTCTTTGTTCTGGCCCCCCTCGCCGATCTGGCGCCTGGGCTGGTGCCGCCCGGATGGCCCGAGACCGTGGGCTCGGCCCGCCGCCGCCGCGAGGCGATCGAGGGCCGGGACGCCGTCCGTCCGATCGCGAGCTGGACCGGCGAGGATTGGTCAGAGCGCGAATTGGCCCCGGGCTAGCAGGTCCGCAAGGGGCACTCCCGGTGTGACCAGCCGACTGGGTCGAGCAACTTGCCCCGGCGGCTCGACCTCCCCGATGCGGTAGGCTGGCGCGGTACGAGGGCACAGCCCGTCAGCACAGCATCCCACGCGAACCTGTACGAGAGCGATCCCATGCCGAAGGCGCCGAGGCCCCTCGCAGCCCCGACATTCGTCCTGGCGCTGATCGTCGCGTTCGCGCCGCTGGCCTTCGTCGCTCCCTTCCCGGCCGCGGCCGGGATCGTCAGTGCCTACACCTCGGCCAGTCGAGAGCCGATCGCGCCGGGCGTCCAGTACGACCAGGGGCGGATCGAGACGAGCGCGGGCAGCCAGGCCGTCAACATCGTCGAGGTCGACCTGTCCAACCCGGCCATCTCGTTCGAGTCCTCGCTCTCGAACGGGCGAGTCGCCGGACTCGAGCGGACCACGACACAGGCGGTGAATCGCTCGTCCGACGGCCACCGCGTGGTCGCCGCCATCAACGGCGACGTCTGGGCCGGTACCTCCAACTTCATGGAGCAGGCACCCAATGGCCTCCACGTGGAGTCAGGCGAGCTGGTGACCACCGCGCTGGGCGCGCGACCGACGTTCGGCGTAGGGGCTGACGGTCGCCCGATGCTCGGCTCGCCAAGCGTCAGGGTCACGCTGGTGACGAGTCTTGGAACGCAATTCGTGATCAACCGGGTCAACCAGCTTCGACGGCCGGCTGAGGTCGTCCTCTATACCCCTCGCTTCGCCGGCCAGACGAGCACGGCGGCGACGGGGATCGATATCGTCGTCGGCGGGCTGGCGCTGCCGCTGCGGATCTCGGGGACGTGGGCCGGTGTCGTCGCCACGGTCAGGCCGGCCGAGGGTGGCGGGCCGATCGACCCCGGAACGGTCATCCTCACGGCGCCGGCGACCTCGCCGCTCGCAGCCCTGGTCCCAGGTGAGCAGATCACGCTCACGACCTCCGCGACCGCGGGATGGGAATCGATCCAGCACGCCATCGGGGGGCGCGAGTGGATCGTGCGCGACGGGGCAGTCGACATCTCGCCTCGCCCGGCGAGCGCGGACCAGCTCCATGCCCGCAGCGCCGTCGGCCTGACCGCCGACGGCCGCCTGATCCTGGCCACGGTGGACGGCGGGCAATCAGGCTGGAGCGTTGGCATGCGCCTCCCCGAGCTCGCCGAGCTGATGCTGTCGCGTGGGGCGGTCAACGCGGTCAACCTCGATGGGGGCGGCTCGACCGCGCTCGCCATCCGCCGCGCCGGCACGAGCGGGCCGGTCCTCGCCAATCGGCCCTCCGGCGCCTCGGAGCGCGGCGTCACCAACAGCATCCAGGTCATCAGCAATGTGCCCACCGGGCCGCTCTCGGCGCTCGTCGTCCAGCCCGGAGCCCTGAGCGTGTATCGGAACGGGACCGTGCGGTTCACGTTCAAGGCGATGGATGCCGGGTACAACGCCGTTCCGCTGACATCGGGCCAGGTCAGCTGGTCGGTGACGGCCCCGATCGGGACCGTTGATGTAGCCGGCCGCTTCGTGGCGACGGCTCCCGGGACAGGCCAGGTCGTCGCGACCGCCAACGGCGTCGCGGGCGCGGCGACGATCACGGTGCTCGACGATTCGACGGCCCCGGTCGCGGCGCCGCCACGGGTCGGCCTGCCGGTCAACGGCGCGATCGGCAGCGGTGTTACCGTCGCGATCGCCTGGGACGCGGCGACGGACACCGGATCCGGCGTCGTCTCGTACGAGCTCCAGCGCAGCGTGAACGGCAAGGCCTGGACGACGATGCCGAAGGCGTCGGCCGCGGCCCGCAGCACGACGCTCACCATGCCGCGCGACCGGACCTACCAGTTCCAGGTCCGCGCCGTGGATCTGGCCGGGAATGTCGGAGCATGGACGACCGCGGACGCCTTCCGCCTCACCGTCGCCCAGGAGACAGCTGGGGCGGTGGCGTTCGTGAAGGGAACCTGGAGTCGCGCGGCCTCGAAGTACTACGACGGCGGCGCGGCGCAGACCACCCGGTCCGAGGGCGCGGTCGCCCGGTTCACCTTCACCGGGAGCTCGGTCGCCTGGGTGGCCGCGGTGGGCCCGCTCCGGGGTGCCGCGGGCGTCTACATCGACGGCGCCTTCGCCGGCACCGTCAACACCAACCGCTCCAGCTCGGCCGCGAGGCTGATCGTCTTCAGCCGGACCTGGCCGACCTCGGCGCAGCGGACGATCGAGATCCTCGCCCTGGGAACGGCAGGCAGTCCGCGTGTGGATCTCGACGCCTTCGTGGTGCTAACGCCAGTAGCGGGTGTCTCGTCGCCCACGCCACCGCCCACGCCACCTCCATCCCCGACGCCCTCCCCAACCCCCACGGCCGCCGGCGCCGTGCTAGTGGGGGCCGGTGACATCGCCTCATGCGGCCTCACAGCGGACAGCGCGACCGCGAAGGTGGTGGCGGGCATCGCCGGGACCGTCTTCACCGCCGGTGACAACGCCTACGAAAACGGAACCGCCGCTGAGTTCCGTGATTGCTACGGCC
>CAZOJS010000122.1:0-8650 GCA_964580175.1 uncultured Anaerolinea sp.
CCCGTCCCGTGACGCCCCCAGCGGCAAATCCCGGACTTGGGCGGGGACTAGCTGGCTCAAGCGTCGGGCCGACGGTCCACCCGGCCGCACCGGCCGCCGTTCCGAGCACGCGGCGCCGGGGTTCCGTGCTCTGCCAACCCACAGCAGGCCGGCGCGCCGGACCTTGGGGGCCCGCTAACGGCCAAGATGACGATCCCGGCGTCACGGTGGGCTTCAAGGCCGGTTTCGCCGAGGGCCGCGGGCTGGCGGGTCCATAGGGTCGCTCGTCCCTGAGCGCCGCCTGACCACCGATCGGCCTCACGGCCGCGTGACGGCCGCCTCACCGCCGCCTGACCGCCGATCGGCCTCAGGCGTCGGGCGCCTGGTAGGCGATCCGGCCATCGGCAACCGTGAGCAGCACCTGGCCGGGCAACTCCCGTCCCAGGAGCGGCGAGTTCTTGCCCTTCGAGGCAAGGGCGTCGGCGGTCACCGTCCACCGCGCCGAGCGATCGAACACGACCAGATCCGCCGGCTCGCCCTCGACGAGCCCGCGGGCACGAGTCCGGCCCGGCGCACGGTCGCCAAGGATTCGTGCCGGCCCGGTCGTCAGCGCCGCGATGGCGGTCGCCAGCGGCACCTGACCGGCGTCGACCGCCGCGAGGACGATCCCCAGCGCCGTCTCGATGCCGCTGATCCCGTTGGCGGCGAGGCCGAACTCAACAGCCTTGTCCACGGCCGCGTGCGGGGCGTGATCCGTGGCGATCGCATCCGCGGTGCCATCGACCAGCGCTGCCAGACAGGCGGCGGCATCGCCGGCCGAGCGCAACGGCGGGTTGACCCGCAGAGCGGTTTCGTAGGGAAGGGTCTGAATCGCCCCGTCCCGCCACGGGTCGCGGACCGAACCGTCCTCCGCGATCGCCTCCCAGCTCCACCGACGCGCCCCGGCGATCCACTCGTCGGTGAGTGCCAGGTGATGCGGGGTGACGTCGCAGGTAACCGGGAGACCAGCGTGTCTTGCCTGACGGACCAGTTCGAGCGCGGCGGCGGTGGACAGGTGGGTGAGGTGTAAACGCGCGCCTGGGACGTCACGCAGCACGTCCGCCAGGAGCGCCAGATCCCGCCCGACCGCAGCCTCCTCGGCCGCCCCGGGCCAGCCCTGCAGCCCGAGCACAGTTGCGACCAGCCCCTCGTTGGCCTCGGACCCCGCGGTCAGCTGGGCGTCCTCCGGGTGATCCACGATCGGGAGGCCGAGCATGCCCGCGTACGCCAGCGCGTTTCGGAACAGGGCCGCGGATCCGACGGGCGCACCGTCGTCGCTGAAGCCGACGACCCCGGCGTCGGCCAGCTCACCGAGCATCGCCAGCCGTTCGCCGTTGCGACCCGCCGAGACCGCGCCGTAGGCGAGGAGGACGACCGGAGATCCCGAGGCCGAGGCGGCGTCGCGGATGCGGGCAAGGACCGACGGCTCGTCGAGCGCCGGGGTCGTGTTGGCCATGACGCAGACGGCCGTAAAGCCGCCGTGCGCCGCCGCGGCGAGCCCGGTCGCGATGGTCTCCGCGTCCTCATTGCCCGGCTCACGAAAGTGAGCGTGCAGGTCCACGAGCCCGGGCGCCACGATGACCCCGGACGCATCGATGCCGTCGGCCTCATCTCCCTCGAGCCAGGTGACGGCCACCAGGATCCCGTCCGTGACGACGATCTCGCCGGGTCCCTCTCGGCCCGTAGCGGGATCCACCAGCCAGGCCCGCGAGATCTCCAGGTCGGCGAGGCGCGCTGCGATCACGCCGCCGTCCCGCGGTTCCCTGGGTCACGCACGCCGGCGAGGAGGTACAGGACCGCCATTCGAATGGCCACCCCGTTGGCGACCTGGTCGGTGATCACGGATTGGCTGCCGGCGGCCACGTCCGGGGCAATCTCCACGCCTTCGTTCATCGGCCCCGGATGCATGACCAGGGCCGCGGGGTTGGCCAGGGCGAGGCGGACCCGGGTCAGGCCAAAACGAGCGGCGTACTCGCGCAGGGAGGGCAACAGGCCACCGGCCATCCGCTCACGCTGGATCCGGAGGGCCATGACCACGTCGGCATCGCGCAGCGCGGCCCCGAGGTTCGACGTCACCGTGAACCGGCGTGAGCCGCCGATACCGGCAGCAGCCCAGGCCTCGAACCCGCGCAGGAGCGTTGCCGGACCACAGACCCAGACGTCGGCGCCGGCCGCGGTGAGCGACCACAGGTTGCTCCGCGCGACGCGCGAATGGAGCACGTCGCCGAGGATCACGATCTTGCGGCCGCGGACCGACCCGCCCGGCAGGCGGGTGCGCAGCGTGTACAGGTCGAGGAGCGCCTGGGTCGGGTGGGCGTGCCAGCCGTCTCCGCCATTGATGACGCTGCCCGAGAAGTGTTCGGCGGCGAGGTATGGGGCTCCGGACGTTCCGTGGCGGATGACGAGCATCCGCGCTCCGAGCGCCTCGACCGTGCGAATCGTGTCAATCAGGGACTCGCCCTTGGCGACGGACGAACTCGCCGCCGCGATGTTGACCACATCCGCGGACAAATTCTTGGCGGCGACCTCGAAGCTCACCCGCGTCCGCGTGGAAGCCTCGTAGAAGAGGATCGTGACGCCCCACCCACGGAGTGCCGGAACCCTCGCGATCGGGCGCGCCAGGATCTCCTTCATCGTGTCGGCGGTCTGCATGACAAGCTCGAGGTCCCCGGCCGAAAGGATGTCGACGTCGAGGAGATGACGGTGCGTCCACTGGCCGGCCGGTGCCGGATTCGACCCGGCGACCGTGCCGGAGACGCCGAGCTCACCGGCGTCCAGGGGGACCGCCAGGGTGGGATCCGAGGTCACGTTCATGGGGCCGGACTCGTGGTGGCGGGCAATTCGGGCGGACGGTCGATGTCCACGGCATCCTCGCCGTCAACCTCCTCGATCCGCACGCGGACGAGCTCCTCCCGCGAGGTCGGCACGTTCTTGCCGACGTGGTCGGCGCGGATCGGCAGTTCGCGGTGACCGCGGTCGACCAGCACCGCCAGGCGGATCGACTGTGGGCGCCCGTACTCCATCAGCGCGTCCATCGCGGCCCGGATCGTCCGCCCCGTATAGAGCACGTCGTCCACGAGGACGACCGTGGAACCGGTGACATCGAACGGGAGGTCCGTGCCCTTGACGACCGGCTGCTGGGCGAGCATGGACAGGTCGTCCCGATAGAAGGTGATGTCGAGTGCGCCGACCGGGGTGGTCGCGTTCTCGTGTTCAAGGATGGATGCCGCCAGCCGGTGGGCGATGGGAACGCCGCGCCGCTGGATCCCGACCAGGATCAGCCCGTCCGTCCCGGCGTGCTTCTCCACGATCTCGTGGGAGATGCGAGTCACCGCCCGGCGGATTTCCTCCGCCGTCATGATCCGGCGCCCGCTCACCGGTGACCCCTCGGCAGGGCCGTCGCGTGGCTGCGACGTGGCACTGGCGTGCTCCTCTCCTTCCGGCCTCTCCGGGCCCGTCGTCCGGCTCTCGTGGCCGGTCCTCGAAGGTTCAGGCGGAGTCTACCAAGCGGCGCGGCCGCGGGTCAGTAGACCGAGACGGTCACCCAGGTCGTGCCCGACCACCAGCCGCACCCGCAGATCCTGAAGAAGTCCGGCCGGTAGAGGTCCACGATCCGGATCTCCTTGACCGGCCCATAGTCGTTCACGACGCGATCGATGCAGCCGTTGTCACCGCAGATGACGACGATCGTGCCGCGCGGGAGGCGCATCGCAGTCGTCCCGTTGTCGTAGAAGGTTGCGTAGCCGCTGAGCTTGTAGCGGGGGGTCTTCCAGTCCCACTTGGCAGCGATGGTCGGCAATTTCGGGCTGACACGCTCCACGGGTGCCGAAGCGGGTGCGCTGCCGGGTTCCGTGAACGTGGAGGATGCGTCCAGACGACCGGCCGCTGCGTACGCCGGAGCCGGCGTCACGATCGAGGGGGTCGATCGGCCGCCATTCGCCACAAGGATGACTTCCCGGAATGCTGCCGGCGTGATGGGCTGGTCGATGCTCGGTTCTTGAGAGCCGACCAGGCCCGGCAGCGATCCGAGCACGAGCACGGCGGTGAGCGCCGCGATCGCGACCGTCCTGCTGGGTCGCACGACGCGACTCTACGGCATGGGTCGGTCCCTTGTCAGCGGACGACGAACAAGTGCTCCGCCTGGATCGTCCGGACCTGCCCGAATTCCCGGCCGTTCCAGCCCAGGACCTCAAGGTGCGAGCCTTCCCCGTCCTGCCCGGGCGGTGTGACCCAGGCCAGCCGGCCGCTGTTGATGGACACGCCGCGCAGCGCGGCGACGCCGGGGAGCGGGTCTGTGGCCGGGTCGATCAGGCGCGTATCAGGGTCCAGGACGATGAGCTGGAGCGTACCGACCGCCGGATCGGATGGGTCGGCCAGCCAGACGGCCAACCGAATGCCGCTTGGGTCGTACCAGGCATCGAAGGACGTGACTGGCCCCTCCGCGATGGTCACCGGATTCCCTGCCGGCCCCAGCGGGCTGAGGGAGGGTTCGGCCGTCGGGAAGGTGGGCGTGGCCGTGGGGAGCGTCGGCTCGGCCGTCGGGATGGTCGGCTCGGCCGATGATTCGGTCGCTGCAGGGACCGGAGTTTCGCCGATCCAACCATCAAGGACGAGCCTGCCCGTGCCGAGCGCCCAGCCCGTACCAGTGCCGTCCGCGACGAGCGTGCCGGCCCAGTAGAGGACGGAATGACCGGTCGGATCCACGGTCGGGCGCCACATGTCCTGGCCGGCGATCACGGAGGTGGCGCCGGTCACGGGGTCCAGTGTGAAGGCCAGGGGATGCTCCTCCACCGGCGGCTCGGTCGGGCCAGGCGTTGCGTTTGGATCAAGGGTCGCAACGGGTGTTGGCGATGGCGTCGGATCGACGGTCGGCGACGCCTCGGGCGTGATCGCCGGGACGACGACGTTGGCCAGGACGAGATTGCCGAGCCAGTCGGCGAAGAACGTTCGATGGTCCGAGGTGACCGGCGTCGCAAGCGGATCCCCGACACGCCAGAGATACAGGTCCGGACCCGTCGAGCCATCCGCCGGGCGGGCGGAGAAGGCCAGCCACAGGCCATCCGGAGAGTAGGCCGCGTCACCGACCACGACCACACCGGAGAGGATGGAATACCCGGCCGCTGGATCTGGCGAACCCTCCGGGCTCGGCACCGGGTCGACCGGCGGTGTGGATCCCGGATCGACCGGCGGCACCGGCGTCGGGTCGAGCGGCGGCACCGGCGTGGCAGCGGACGAGGGCTCGGCAGTCGGCAGCGTCGGGTCGAGCGTGGCCGGCACGGGGGTTTCGGTGGAACTCGGGGCGGCGGGGACCGGTACCACGAGAACGTCCGTGCCACCGATCGAAGACGCGGAGGTCACTACCACGATCTGAATGCCCGTCGGCGAAAGGATCACCGACTGAGGCGCCTCGGTGAGCGCGAGCCGGGTCGCCGTACCCGAGGACAGCGGTGCGCAGCCGGCCCGAGAATCGGGGCAGACCGAGTCCACGCTGGCGCGGCGGAACTCGAACGAGCCGTCCGGCCCGGCCTGAATCCAGGCGAGGGCGTTGGCATCCACGGCGAACGGCGTGGCCTGCACCTGGGGGGTCGCCGCGGCGACGTCGCTGCCCGGGGGGCTCGACGGGATCAGCGGAATGCCGCGCGGGCCGAAGCTGACGCCGAGGACGACGGCCACGACCAGGAGTCCCGAAGCGACGCCAACCGGGACACGACCGATACGCCAGCCTTGCGGAGCTCCGAGCGGACGCCCGCGGCCGTTGCGCCCGCCGCGGTCTCGCCCGCCGCGGTCTCGCCCGGCGCGGTCTCGCCAGCCACGCTCGCGCTCGATTGCCGAGGCCGTGCGCGCCCACAGGTCACGCGGTGGCTCGGGGGCCTGATCGCGAAGCGTCCGGAGCAGCTCCCGATCGGCGGCATACGCGGCTGCATCCGCAGTGCACTCGGGGCACCCGGCGAGATGGGACTCGAGCCAGGCCACGTCCGCGGGCTCGGTCGGCTGGACGAAGCCCATCGCGATGATGGCGTGCGCCCGGTCGTGGGACGCCTCGTGGTCGTTGTGGCGGCGACGGAACGGAAGGGTCATCGGCCGTGCCCCTCGCCCCGAGCGTAGGCGATGTCGCGCTCCGCCTCGGCGGCAGCCTCGGCCAGTCGCTCCGCCGCAAGTGCCCCGCGGAGCGACTCCCTGGCTCGCGTCAGGAGCGCCCGGGCGGCGACGTGGCTGACTCCGAGTGCCGCCGCAAGCTCGAGACCGGTCAGATCGTGGACCTCGGCCATCAGCAGCGCGGCACGCTGTCGTTCCGGAATCCTGGCCATTGCCCGCTCGAGCGGACCGGACAGCCGGACGTCGAGGGCGACCCGCTCGGCCGACGGCGACGACCCGGGTGATTCTCCGGTGAATGGGATGAAGCGCACGATCTTGCGCCGGCGAATGTGGTCGAGCGCGACGCGATGGGCAATCTGGTACAGCCACGCCCGGGCGTTCTCGCCCTTCTCGAGCGTGTCGTAGGCCTTGTACGCCTTGACGAACGCATCCTGGGCAAGGTCGGCGGCGAGTTCGGGGTCACGGACCATCCGCGTCAGGTACGCGAAGATTTCGCCGTGGTGCCTGGCGAACAGTGCCTCCACGAAGACACCCGCGGAATCTCGATTCCAGGTACCCGTCACCGGCGCACCCGCCGCCGGGCGCCCGAGGGCGTCGGTCGTGATCGCGAGGCCCCCCGGCTCGCTGATTCCGAGCATGTAGATCCTTCCGAGATCGGCGACTGCGACGAGCCATGGCGCACTGGCGAGCCATACCGTCGTGCGTCGCCCAGCCGAGGGACGGGGCAGTCGGACGCGATGTGACGCCCGGGGCTCAATCAGGTCGCTCCGCCGGCCTCGGACGCCCGCACGAGCAACTCCTCAACGGCTTCCTCGGGCGATACGGGATTGACCGGGAGTCCCGTGCCGAGCTCGAGGCCGGCGATGTCCCGGAGACGCGGATGGATCTCCCAGTGCCAGTGGTAGGTTGCGTCGACCCGCTCGCGCAACGGCGCGCTGTGCAGGATCAGGTTGTAGGGCGGCCCGTCGAGCGTCCGCGCGAGCGTGGTGAGCACGTGGCGGAGGGCAGTGGCCGTGGCCTGGATGTCGGGCGCGGTGGCCCGTCCGAAGTCGGCATCGTGGCGTCGAGGAACGATCCACAGCTCGAACGCCGAGCGTGACGCCCACGGCGCGAACGCGACGCTGTCGGCGTCCTCCCAGACGAGCCGTGACCGCGTCCGGGTGGCGTCGCGCACGAGCCGGCAGTAGGGGCACTCTCCCTCGCGGATCACGAAGCGCGCGGCGCCCCCGAGTTCCTCCGCGATCCGATGCGGAATTTGCGGGAGGTCATAGAACTCGAGGCAGAGGTGGTTGGTCCGGGCGCCGGCCTGGGCACCCCAGTTCTGGACCACCTGCAGGTAGTCCGTCTGGTTGGCGGTTCTGGCTGCCGCTATGGCGTCGCGCGCAGCCGTCACCATGGCCTCGACCACGGCAGCACCCACCTGGTGCAGCGCGCGGTGCTCGCTCGGAGGCGCCACGACCGTCCGCCAGCTGCCCGCGGCGCCGGCGCTGGTCAGGGCGACCTGGGCGAACTGCTGGTCGAGCTCGCGGGCTGCGTCCTCGGTCCCCACGACGTGGAACGCGTAGTCCTTGAGGACGCGCAGCCGGACCCCAGCGCCCTCCGGCAGCCGGCAGTTCTGGCAGTCATCGCCATCGTCGATCTGCTCGGCTCGCCGGGCGAACCGGTCGCGATGGAAGGCGCGATCAACGATCGTCGCCACCCACCAGCTGGTGATCGGGTCCTTGCGCAGCTCGAACAGACCGGCCGCCATGATCAGCCGACCTCGACGGGCGTTCGCACGGACACGCCAGGTTCTCCAGCACCCGGTTCGGAGGCGCCGGGCCCGTGTGCCCCATCGCCGGCCGGCTGAGCCATCCACTCGAGCTCGGCGCCCAGGGCGCGGCCGAAGGCGCCCGCGAAGACCTCAGCGGCCCGCCGGACGACCTCGGTGTTCGGCGGCTCGGCACTTCGGCCGACCTCCTCGGCCACCGAGGTCGAGATGACTCCTGGCATCCCGCAGGCATCGATGAGCTCGAAGTCGCGCAGGTCCGGCGCGATGTTGAGGGCAATCCCGTGGTAGCTGACGCCACGCTCGACGCGAATGCCCAGGGCCCCGAGCTTGCGCGGTGGTCTGTGCCCCGCGCCGTCCACGACCCAGCAACCCGGATGCCCGTCACGACGGACCGCGTCGACCCCGAGGGCGGAGCACGTTTCGATCATCGCCTCCTCGAGCGCGCGGACCAGCGGGCGGACGAGGAGTCCTCGGTCGCCCAGCCGGAGGATGGGATAGGCCACCAGCTGGCCCGGGCCGTGGTAGGTGACCTCGCCCCCGCGCTCGACGCGCACGACCTCGATATCGCGCTTCCGGAGTTCTCGAGGCGAGGCGAGGACATGGGCCTGATCAGCCTGCCGACCGAGCGTCAGGACGGCATCGTGCTCGAGCAGCAGCAAGTGATCGGGGATGTCCCCGGGCACGCGCGCGTCCACCAGCCGCTTCTGGAGCTCCCAGGCCTCGCGATAGGCGATCCGCCCCAGCCACACGACTGCGATCGAGGAT
>CAZOJS010000123.1:0-5931 GCA_964580175.1 uncultured Anaerolinea sp.
TCCGTGGCCCCGCTGCCGCCGACACTCGCCGGCAACACCTGCCTGTACGGGGCGACCGCCGGGCGACTCCACATCGTCGGCCGGGCCGGCATGCGCTTTGCAGTCCGCAATGCCGGAGCCGATGCGGTGGTCGAAGGAATCGGGCCGCACGGCGCCGAATACATGACCGGCGGCACCCTGCTGATCCTCGGGCCGGTCGGGGCCAATTTCGGAGCGGGCATGACCGGGGGGCGCGCGTTCGTCCTGGACCCGACCGGCACCATCCGCGGGCGCATCGATGCGTCGAGCGTCCAGGTGCGGCCGCTGGTCGAATCGAGCGAGCCGGCCGACGCGCTCGATGTCGTGCGGCTCCTGCGTCTCCATCGCGCCGCCGGATCGAGATTGGCGGCCGAGATCCTCGGCGAGGAGCGCAGCGCGATACGCTGGTTCTGGAGCGTCAGGCCACACCCGGTGGTCCAGCCCGATGACGCGACGCCGGATCCGAGCACCGAGGCAGTCGGGTCCACAAGTTCGGTCGCAACCCTGTTGCAACCCATTCGGTCCCGGACGGCCATCGCCGGTCGAAGCTGAACGCAGGAGACTTGCGAACCAGCGCCCGTGCTCACTGTCCGGAGGGCCGATCCGTGCTTCCGCAGCCCGATCAACTTCGAGTCCTGGTCACCGTCCGTGACGGGCAGTTGACGGCTGTCACCTGTTCGGCCTGCGGATGCCGGCTCCAGACCGACACGACGAAGGTCGGAGCGTGGAGGCACTTCGGTGCGCTCGGTGGGCGGGATGCCCTCGGGCATCGGACGCCGTGTGTCGACGCCGCGCATGACGGTTCGGGTCGCGCTGCCGTCACCGCCTAGGATTGCCGGCCGGCCGTGCCCGGCGGTTCGATCTGCTCCCCCTCGATCCACCTGGGCCGGTCAGGCTCCCGGCAGTCAGGCTCCCGTCGGCTCCACTCGGTAGCCCACGCCGCGCACCGCAACGATGGCCGGTCCGCCGGCAGCGTCAACCTTGGCGCGGAGCCGGGCCAGGTGAGGCTTGAGCCAGAGCAAGTCCGGATCGGCTTCAGCGGGCCAGCCGGCGCGGGCCAGTCGAAGGTGGGGAACGAGGTCGCCTCCGGCCCGAACCAGCGATTCGAGGAGTCGGTACTCAATGGGGGTCAGGCTCAGCGAGACCTCACCGACCCGAGCTTCGTGACGAGCCGGATCGAGCAACAGGTGCTCGTACGTGGCGGATCCGCCCAGCTCCCCCTCGTCGGATCGACCGGCGCGTCGCATCACGGCGGCGATGCGGGCGAGCAACTCGGCTCGGCCGAATGGCTTCACGAGGTAGTCGTCCGCGCCGATGCCAAGTGCCTTGACCTTGGCGGCCTCGCTGCTCTCGCCCGACACGACGATGATCGGCGCCGAGCCGGCCGCCCGAATCTGGCCGGCGACGGTGAACCCATCGGGACCCGGCATGGCCAGATCCAGGAGCACGAGGTCAGGGTGCTCATCGCGGAATCGGCGCACCGCCGTCAGGCCGTCGTAGGCCGTGATGACCTGGTGCCCCTCCGTGCCGACGAGCGCGGTGATGGCGCCGACCATTGCCGGGTCGTCGTCCACGACGAGGATGCGGAGCGGTCGGTTCGTCGGCACGTCGGTCTCCTAGATGGCGGCAGCGGCGGGCAAGGCGATCACGAACCGCGCTCCATGATCAGGCGCCGGCTCGCACCACAGGTGGCCGCGCATCGACTCGGCCAGCCGCTTGGCGGCGTACAGGCCGATCCCGGACCCGCGGGCAGTATGCGTGTCGCGTCGCGCGTACGGCTCGAAAATGCGTTCGCGCCACTCGGGCGGGATGCCGGGCCCGTCGTCCTGGACCCCGATACGGACTGTGCCCTCGGCCATGCGCCAGTCCAGCCTGATATGGGTGCCGGGTGGCGCGTACTTGACGGCATTCTCGACAAGGTGCTCGAGCATCTGCCGAAGTCTCGGCGGGTCCGCAAGCGCAAAGAGGCGAACGCCGCCGGCCACCACGACCTCGTGCCGACCGAGAATCGGTCCGAGCGCGTCGACGACCTCGTTGACCAGGTCGGCTACGTCGGTCGGGACGAGCGCGGCCGGTTGGTCCGGCACGACCCGCACCGATGCGAGGATCGAATCGACCAGGCGGTCCAGACGCTCGATCTGCCTGATCGTGCCGTCGTGCCAGCCGGCCCGCTGGTCCCGGCGCTCGGGATCCCGGGAATCGCGGCCATCGAGTGGCGGTTCCTCGGCCAGCAGGTCTGTATAGGCGCGGACCACCGCAAGGGGGGTCCTGAGCTCGTGGGTGACGAGGGCGATGAGCTCTGTCCGCGCCACGTCGATTGCCTTCAGCTCGGCCGCCCGCTCCTCGGCCTCCTGCTGCTGGCGCCCCTTCTCGACGATCCCGGCAAGGAGATCGGCGATCGCCCCGAGCTGCGCGACGTCCGTTTCGGTGAAGTCGCGCGCGCCCTCGGTCTGGATGTTGAGAACGCCGACCGTGCGATCATTCCAAGCCAGCGGGACGGACAACATCGAGGTGATGAAGCGGCGCTGGTCGATTCCGCGAACCCACAGGAACCGTGGATCGTCCTCGATGTCGGGGATGACGACCGGCTGCCGGCTCTCGGCGACGCGGCCTGTCACCCCCTCGCCGAACGGAACACGAGCGCGACCGATCTGGAACCGATCAAGGCCATTCGTCGCCGCGAGGGTGAGTTGCGACCCGTCCCGGTCAAGGAGATAGAGCGAGGACACATCGGCATGGAGTGCATCGCGCGTCTCGTCGACGACGGTCTCGAGGAGTTCGTCCCACGTCTGGGCGGTCGTCGCCAGGCGCGCGACGCGATGAAGAAACCGGAGCTGCTCAAGCTGCTCCGCCCCGGAGACGGGGACCACTTCGGCGTCGGCCATTGCCACCACGATACAAAGGTACGGTCGGCGACGGGTCGGATCGGTTGCGGTCGGGTCCCTCGCACGTTGCGGATCGGCTCCCTCCGCACCATCCACGGCGCCGCATGAGTCGATCCGATCCGCTCGGGCTCGAGATCGAGCGCCTCTGGCGCCTGCTGGGCGAGGTCGTCGAGGAACAGGCCGGCATCCATCTTCGCCGGCTCGTGACCAGGACAC
Organism: uncultured Anaerolinea sp.; assembly: GCA_964580175.1. GTDB lineage: Bacteria > Chloroflexota > Limnocylindria > Limnocylindrales > CSP1-4 > UBA5189. Next base: position 3,120 of record CAZOJS010000123.1, read on the forward strand.
GTCGGCGCGCGGTCCGGGCACGCGCCGGCGATCCGGCCGCGCGACGGTCGCTGGAACGGGAACTCGACGGCCTCGATGACGCTCGGGCAGAGATCGTGATTCGTGCATTCCTGCTCCACTTCCGGCTCGCGAACCTCGCAGAACAGCGACACCGCGTCCGGGTTCTGCAGGAGCGCGGTCGCCGCTCGCGACCCGGAGGCACCGACGACACCCTGGCCGGCGTGGTCGAGTCGCTGCGCAAGGCCGGGCGATTTCCCGAGAATTCAGCCGCCGCCATTGAAGCGATCCGGGACCTCCGGATCCATCCCGTCCTGACGGCCCACCCCACCGAGGCGCGTCGCCGCACGGCCTTGATGGCCCTCGGGCGGGTCGCCCGCATCCTCGAGGCACGCGACGACCCGCGTCTGGCCACTGCCGCGGCCCGATCGCTGGACGAACGGCTGCGCGAGGAGCTGGTGATCCTGTGGCGGACGGCCGAGGTCAGAACCGAGATGCCGAATCCCCTCGACGAGGTCAGGACCGCGATGGTCTTCTTCGACGCAACCCTCTATTCGCTCGTCCCCGCGGTCCAGCGAGCCCTGCTGGCGGCGATCACCACGGAACCGGCCGACCGAGTCTCAGCTTCGTTGTCGATCCCGTCGGTGTTTCGGCTGGGCAGCTGGATCGGGAGCGATCGCGACGGGCATCCGGGCGTAACCGCCGAGGTGACCGAGCACGCCGCGCGCATTCAGGCCGACCACGTGCTCCGCGGCCACGAGGCTGTTGCGACCCGACTCATGCAGACCGTCTCGATCGTGGAAACGCCCGGCGGCCTGGATTCAGCAATGGTCAGCCGCTTGATGGACGATTCCGACAGCTTCCCGGATCTCGATCTGACGCTCCGGCGGCGATTTCCGGATGAACCGTACCGTCGTCGGTTCGGCGGCATCGCAGAGCGATTGCGGCGCACCCGTCACCACCTGACCGGCGATCCGGGGCCCACCACGGGCCGCTATGCAGATCCGGCCGATCTCCTCCTCGAGCTGGCCGAGATCCAGCGATCGTTGACCGACGCCGGGCTCGGGCGCGTGGCCGCGGGGAGCGTGCAGGACTTTCGTTGGCAGGTGGAGACCTTTGGGTTCCACCTCGCGGAACTCGAGGTTCGCCAGCATGCGGACGTGCACCGGGCGGCCGCGGGAGCGCTGGCGATGGATGGGACGCGGGGCCCGAACCCGGGCGACCTCGACACGGCGGTCGGTCCCGGCGTGACCCTCGGCGAGGTTCTCGAGACGTTTCGGTCGATTGAACGGCTCCGAGCCCGCTTCGGCCGACGCTCCGCGGGACGCGTCGTCATCAGCTTCACCGAGCGCGTCTCCGATGTCATCGATGTCCTCGACCTGGCGGAGGCAGCCATCGGTCCGGCCGCGGCCGACCTCGATATCGTGCCGTTGCTCGAATCCGCCTCGTCGTTGCAGGCAGCCGGGGCGCTGCTGGGTTCCATCCTCGAGAACGACCGCTATCGCGCCCACCTGCGGGGTCGTGGCGACCGTCAGGAGGTGATGCTCGGCTACTCCGATTCGAACAAGGAGTCGGGCTTCGTCGCAGCAAACTGGCTGCTTTATCGTGCGCAGGCCGCGCTCGTCGCGGTGGCGGATCGGCACGATGTCGAGCTGACCCTGTTTCACGGGCGGGGCGGGACCGTCGGGCGCGGCGGCGGGCGCCTCGATCGGGCGGTCCTCGGCCAGCCACCCGGGACGGTTCGCGGCCGGCTCAAGGTGACCGAGCAGGGAGAGGTCGTGGCGGCGCGCTACGGCCATGCCGCAATCGCGCTGCGTCATCTGGAGCTCCTGGCCGGCGCCGTGATCATGGCCGGAGCCTCCGACCTGGCGTCGGGCGGCGTGGATGGATCTCAAAGCCAGGCGCCCGCAGCCGCGCCCGCAGCCGGGGCCGTAGCGGCGGCCGATGCCGCGCTCATGGATCGACTCGCGGATTCCTCGGCGGCGGCCTATCGCGCGCTCGTCTACGACGATCCCGGTTTCGCCGAGTTCTTCCGGCGGGTGACCCCGATCGATGTCCTGGCGTCCATGCGCCTCGGATCACGGCCGGCCTCCCGGGGAGGGTCGGAGCCGTCCGAGGACGTCGAGATCGAGCGCCTCCGGGCGATTCCCTGGGGCTTCGCCTGGGCCCAGGCCCGCATCGAGCTGCCGGGTTGGTACGGGCTTGGCTTCGCGATCGAGGCGGCGATCCGCCAGGAAGGTCCGGCGGTGATCGGACGGCTGGCCGAGCTCTATCGCTCGTGGCCATATCTCAGCGCGGTGATCGACCACGCCGAGCTCGCGCTTGCGCGTTCTGATCTGGACGTCGCGCGGCGCTACGCATCGCTGGCCACGGCCGCGGGCGACGACGCCCGCTGGGCCGCCATCGAGGCCGAGCACGAGCGCAGTGTCAAGGGCCTCCTCGCGATCACCGGCCGGCCACGCCTGCTCGATGCGGCGCCCGCAATTGCCCGAGCCATCGCGTTGCGGAACCCGGACATCGACACCCTGTCCGAGCTCCAGGTTGGCCGGTTGGCGCGTCTGCGCGGCCTGCCGCCCGATGCCGCCGAGCGCGTGGACCTGGAGCACCTGGTTCGGCTCACCGTCAGCGGGGTCGCCGCCGGCCTGCAGGTGACGGGCTAGCTCAGCCGAGCCGCCGCCCGCAACCCGCCTGTCCCGCCCGACTCGATGGTCGCGCGATCGAGTCGCCGAGTCAGCGCCTCCGCGCGTCGCTCCTAGTCTGCCGGCTCCTTGTATCGCGGGGCGGAGATCCGGACGACGACGGACGTCGGGTCGTC
>CAZOJS010000124.1:0-5657 GCA_964580175.1 uncultured Anaerolinea sp.
CAGCCACCACCCTTGACGCGTGACCGTCAGCTGGACCTGTACCGGCGCGCGATCAAGACCCTGCCCGGGGGTACGAACTCCAACTTCCGTGCCTGGGGCGAGGACACGATCTACGTGGACCGCGGGCGCGGGGTCCGTGTCTGGGACATCGACGGCAATGAGTTCGTGGATCTGCGGATGGGCTATGGCCCGGTCATCCTCGGCCATGGCGACGATCGGGTGGACGACTACGTCAACGAGCGGATGCGCCGTGGCGTCAGCTTCTCGCTGACCTCCGAGGATGAGGTTCGGGCGATGGAGCTCCTGTGCGAGCTCACCGGCTGGGTGGACATGGCCCGGATGACGGTCTCGGGCACGGAGGCCACGATGCACCTCATGCGGCTGGCCCGGGCGTTCACCGGCCGCAACAAGATCGTCAAGTTCGAGGGTCAGTACCACGGCGTCCACGACTACGCGCTGATCAGCGTCTCCCCGAACGACATGGCAGACCTGGGTGACGCGGACAACCCGGTCGGTCTGGCCTGGGGCCGCGGCATCCCCGATGCTGTCGCCGACACGATCATCCCGGCGCGCTTCAACAACATCGGGCGGCTGCGCCGCCTGTTCGAGCGGCAGGGCCACGAGATCGCGGCGGTCATCGTGGAGCCGGTCCTCGGCAATGCGCAGGGGATTCTGCCCCAGGAGGGCTTCCACAAGGAGCTCCGGGCGTTGACCGAGGAATTCGGAATCCTGCTGATCTTCGATGAGGTCAAGACGGGCTTCCGGTTCGCCAAGGGCGGCGCGGCGGAGTACTTCGGGATCAAGCCGGACCTGGCGTCCTACGCAAAGGCGATGGGCAACGGCTACCCGGCGGCGGCGTTCGGCGGCCGGCGCGAGATCATGAGCCTCCTGCCCGACAAGGTCAGCCACGGCGGCACGTACGCGGGCAACCGGGTGGCGGCGGCCGCGGCGGTGAAGACGCTCGAGATCATTCGCGACACGGATGCCCTCGAGACCGTCCATCGGACGGGCCGACGGATCCAGGATGGTCTGCGCGAGGTCGTCAACGAGGCCGGCCTGCCCTTCCACTTCACCGGCCACCCGTCGATGTTCGGGATCATGTTCACGGACAAGGTGGCCACCGAGTACCGCGACTGGGCGGACACGGACCACGCCCTGTACGACGCCGTCGCCGTCGGAATGATGGCCCGTGGAGCGATGCCCGAGCCGGACAGCCGCGAGCCGTGGTTCATCTGCGAGGCGCACGCCAAGGATGACTCGGTGGACCTCGCCGTGACCGCCTTCGAGGAGTCGCTCCGCGCCGCGCTCGACGCCCGGGTTCGCGGAGACCTTGAGCCGGCGTCCGAGGGCGCGATGGCGCACCCGGCCGGCGGATGATCGGCAGCCCGCCCGTCCGGCGGACCGCGAGGTCCCAGGACGGCAATGCTGTCCGGAGCGTCGATCGCGCCGCGTCGCTGCTGATCGCGCTGGGCGACAGCCACGGCGAGGCGGGGGTGACCGAGCTGGCCCGACGGCTCGGCCTGCATAAATCCACCGCGTCGCGGCTGCTCGCAACGCTCCAGCGCCGTGGGCTCGTTGAGCAGGACGAGGATTCGGGCAAGTACCGCCTGGGCCTCGTGGTCATCCGGCTGGCCGAGCAGGCCGAGCGCACCCTGGACCTTCGAGCGATCGCGATGCCGGAGCTGGAGCGTCTCGCCCGGTTGACCCACGAGACAGCCGGTCTGGGCGTGCTGGACGCCGACACGGTCCGGTTTGTCGCCCAGGCCGACGGGCCGAACCTCATCGCCGTCGGCGACTGGACCGGGCGAGCCTCCACGCTCCACGCGAACGCGTCCGGCAAGGTCCTCCTCGCCTCCCTGGCGGAGCGCGAAGTCCTGCGGATCGTCCGACGCGGGCTGACGCGATATACCGAGCGGACAGTCACGGAGCTCGAGCCCCTGCTGGCCGAGTTGGCCCGCGCGCGTCGGCGCGGCTACGCGACAGCCGCCAGTGAACTGGAGCATGGACTCAATGCGGTGGCGGCCCCCGTCTGCGATGCCCGTGGTCAGGTCATCGCGGCGGTCGAAGTCTGGGGCCCGGCCTTCCGCCTGTCGCCGCGGCGCCTGCCCGAGCTCGCGGCCCAGGCACGCGAAACCGCGGCCGCGATCACCGTCCTTCTGGGCGGCGCTGCCGCCTGATCCGGCTCGCCTGGCCGTTCCGCCGGAGCGGCCCCCGTATCGTCTCGATCGCACCCGAGGCAGCCCGGCATCGGCTACGCTCCGAGGATGCCGGACTTCGCGAAACCGCCCTGGGACGAAATTCTCCCGATCATCCGCGCCGACGTGCTCCCGATCCTGCTCATCATCGTGGCCGCGCTGGTCCTGGTCCGCGCGTCCCGGTTGTTCGTTCGAGGCATCGTGAAGGCCCTGCTGGACCGCGAAGCGACCGAAGGAACCGCCCAGGAGCTCTCGGCCGTGGAGCTCAAGAAGCGGATGGACACGCTCGACGACCTGGGCAGCCGGGTCGCCCGGTTCTTCGTCCTGATGATCGCCGTCCTGATGATCCTGCAGACCCTCGGCCTCGAAATCGGACCCGCGGTGGCGGGCCTCGGGATCGTCGGTGTCGCGGTGGGGTTCGGGGCCCAGCACCTGGTCCGGGATTACCTGAACGGGTCGCTCATCCTGATCGAGAACCAGTTCAGCCGGGGAGACATCATCGAGGTGGCCGGCGTCACCGGGACTGTTGAGGACTTCAGCCTGCGCCGGACGACGTTGCGCGATGTGGACGGGGTGGTCCACACGGTTCCGAACGGCGAGATCCTGGTCGCCAGCAACCTGACCCGCGTCTGGGCGCGGGTGAATCTGGACGTCCTGGTGGCCTACGGCACGGACATCGACCGGGCCATGGAGGTCGTCGACACGGTTGGCCGCGAGATGGCCTCGGATCCGGTCTGGAAGCGGCGCGTGCTCGAGGCGCCGCGCGTCGAGCGCGTCGAGGCCCTCGGCGAATACGGTGTGACCCTCAAGATCCTGGGCACCGTCCGTGCCCCGGAACGCTGGGCGGCACCGGGCGAGCTCCGAAAGCGCCTGCTGGTCGCCTTCAAGGCGCATGACATCGAGATCCCACGACCGCAGCGCGTCATCCTCGCCCATGACCAACCCGGCCTTGGGGCTTCTGTGGCGGCGTCGCTCGGCCCGACGGATGACGAGCTCATTCCGGACGAGTAGGTCGTCACTTCGCCCGTTCGGCGCGGTAGCATGGGCGGAACCATGTGTACGGTCGGCGCTGGGGTGATTCGCCTCCAGCAACGGCGCAGCGCGGAGTCGTTGTCTTGAGTATCGAATCCCCGAAGGGTGAGCAGCCCGCGATCGAGAACCTGATGGTCGAGCGGCGCACGTTTCCGCCCAACGCTGCGTTCACGGCCCAGGCGAACGCCACCGCGGCCCTGTATGCAGAGGCCGAGCAGGACTACGTCGCGTTCTGGGCGCGGCTCGCCCGCGAGCGGATCAGCTGGACGAAGCCGTTCGACACCGCCCTCGAGTGGGACCTGCCGTTCGCGAAGTGGTTCGTCGGAGGCGAGCTCAACGTCGCCTACAACTGCCTGGATCGGCACGTCGAGGCCGGGCTCGGCGACAAGATCGCCTATCACTGGATCGGTGAGCCCGGGGATACCCGAACCCTGACCTACGCGGACCTCCTGCGCGAAGTAGGCAAGACCGCGAACGCGCTGCGCGAGCTCGGCGTCGAGAAGGGCGATCGGGTCGCCATCTACATGCCGATGATCCCGGAGCTCCCGATCGCGATGCTCGCGTGCGCCCGGATCGGGGCACCGCACACGGTGGTCTTCGGCGGTTTCTCTGCAGAATCGTTGTCCGGGCGGATCAACGATTGTGGTGCCAAGGTGCTCCTGACCGCGGACGGTGGGTACCGGCGGGGCAAGGAAGTCGGGCTCAAGCATCATGCCGACGAAGCGCTCGCCTCGACCCCCACGATCGAGGCCACCATCGTGGTCAACCGGACGGGGCATGGCGTCCACATGGTCGAGGGCCGCGACTACTGGTGGCACGACCTGGTCGATCGCCAGTCCGCCGTGTGCCCGCCCGTCCCGGTGGACTCGGAGCACATGCTCTATCTGCTCTACACGTCGGGGACGACGGCAAAACCCAAGGGCATCCTCCACACGACTGCCGGCTACCTGCTGGGAACCAGCTTCACCCACGAGATGATCTTCGACCTCAAGCCCGATGACGTGTACTGGTGCGCCGCCGACATCGGCTGGGTGACCGGGCACAGCTACATCGTCTACGGGCCCCTGGCCAACGCGGCCACCGGGGTGCTCTACGAGGGAGCCCCCGACACGCCGACCTGGGACCGCTGGTGGGAAATCGTCGAGACCTACAAGGTGTCCATCCTGTACATGGCACCGACGGCGGTGCGGGCGTTCATGAAGCAGGGCCCGCAGCACCCGGCCGCCCACGATCTGTCGACGCTCCGCGTCCTCGGTTCGGTCGGTGAGCCGATCAATCCGGAAGCCTGGCTGTGGTACCACGAGCACGTCGGCGGCCGGCGGACGCCGATCGTCGATACCTGGTGGCAGACCGAGACCGGGATGATCCTGATCACGCCCCTGCCCGGCGTGACGACGACGAAGCCGGGCTCCGCGACCTTCCCGTTCCCCGGAATCGGGGCCGATATCGTGGATGGGAATGGCGCGTCAGTTCCGCTCGGCGGGGGCGGCTACCTCGTCCTCGACCGTCCCTGGCCGGCCATGCTGCGCGGGATCTACGGGGACCCGGCGCGCTACAAGGAAACCTACTGGAGCCGCTTCCCGGGCCGGTACTTCGCCGGCGACGGCGCCAAACGCGATGAGGATGGCTACTTCTGGCTCCTCGGCCGGGTCGATGACGTCATGAACGTGGCCGGGCATCGTCTTAGTACGACCGAGGTCGAGTCGGCGCTGGTGGACCACCAGTCGGTCGCGGAGGCGGCGGTGGTCGGCACCAAGGATGAGATCAGCGGGCAGGCGATCTTCGCGTTCGTGATTCTCAAGACCGGCCAGGAGGCGACGGACGCCCTCGCTGTCCAGCTGCGGGAGCACGTGGCCTACGTGATTGGACCGATCGCGCGACCCAAACACCTGATGTTCGTGCCCGATCTGCCGAAGACGCGATCCGGCAAGATCATGCGTCGCCTCCTTCGCGACATCGCCGAGGGGCGCACACTGGGCGATACCACCACGCTGGCGGATGCGGCGGTCGTGGAGACGATCCGGGACAACACGGGCCGAACGGAGGAGTAGGCGATGCCGTTTGGGTTTGGGCGGAAGAAAGCGGCTGCCGAAGCAGTCATGGACACCACGTTCTCCGGGGCAGGTGAGGCCCCCCGGGCCGTCCGCTTCCACGGCCTGACCGAGGACTGGCGGCTCGAAGGCGTGATGACCATCGCCGGGCGATTGCTCGACACGCTGAACCGCCGGGAAGCCATCCCGCTGAAGGATGTGCGCTGGGCGCCGGCCGCCGGTGGCACGGAGCTGGAGCCCGCGCCGGGCATCCAGGCCATGGATCCGTACGACCTCATCGTCGTGATCGCCGGGCCCGACACCCTGGTCGATCGGACGGACGACGAGCGGGCCGCGCACCGGATCCACAAGGTCACCTTCGACGTGGCCCTCGAGGCCC
>CAZOJS010000125.1:0-4779 GCA_964580175.1 uncultured Anaerolinea sp.
GTTTCCTTTCCGATTGCGCGAGGTGTTCGTGGCGCCGTTGATCGGCGTCAGGCGAAGGTGATTGAGGCAGCGCCCGGGGCCGTTGGCCCCAGGTACGAAGCGAGTCCCTCATCGAGGGGTGTGAGGCGGCGCGGTAGCGTCGCCTGGAGCGGAGCCGTGTCCACGGTGGCCGGCTGGTTGATGAAGTCCACCGCGTCACGAGTCAGCGGCGGCCTGGGGAGTAGCTGCATCGGCCATGCCACGAGCTTCATGAGGAGAGCCGGGGCGGGCATGATCGGCCGGCGGATTCCGGCGACGCCAAGTGCCCGACCGATGATCTGGCGCATCGACAGGGTCTCCGGCCCACCGACCTCGAAGACACGGTCACGTCCGGCCTCCGACGCGAGTGCGTCGGCCGAGATCCCCGCCACGTCGTCGATGAAGATCGGGGCCAGCCGCTGCCCGCCGAAGTTGGTCATCGGTACGAATGGCAGGAGCCGGGCGAAGCCCAGGAACCGATTCAGGGACACGTCGCCGGGTCCGAAGACCCAGGTCGGACGAATGATCGACCAACTGATCCCCGACTTGCGGACGGCCTCCTCAGCCCGCCACTTGGCTCGAAACCAATGGCGCTTCGCGTCGGGTGCCGCACCGGCGCCGGAGACATAAAGGAGTCGTGCCACATCAGCTGCTCGTGCGGCCGCAACCAGGCGTTCCGTGCCGGCTGCATCGACTTCCATGAACGTCTCGCCGTGGCGGGGTCGCTCGATCGGGGAGCCCGGAAACGCGAGACTGATCACGAGCTGATCGACGCCGGCGAGAGCCTCTTCTAGACCCGCACTGCTTCGGACGTCGGCCTGTCGGATCTCGACGTCGTCAGGAAGTGCTCCGCGAGCGATCAAAGGGCGCGACGACAAGACGATCACGCGCCGGCCGCGACGACGGAGTTCCCTGGCGATGGCCGAACCGACAAAGCCGGTGCCTCCGGCGACAGCCACCGTGACCTGATCCTCATCCGGACTGATGGCCGGAGCCGGCTCGAAGATGGCGCGGGTAACAGCATCCCGGAAGGCGAAGATCGATGCGAGCTGCGACCTGATGGCCAGGCGATGGGCGATGCTGCCCAGCGGGCCGAGCGGGAGTTCGTACTCGATTCTGTCGTCGACGCGTGTTCCACCGTCAACGGGCGTGAAGGTGTGCGTATGGACCCAGCGACGATATGGGCCGCGGAGCTGGACGTCCGTGAAGGTGTGTGGAGCGTCAACGCCTTCGATCCGGGTCAGCCAGCGAAGTGGCAGGCCGGCGATTGGTCGGACGGTGTACTCGAGGAGCTGGCCCTCATGCGTCGGCTCCGAGCTGCTGTGCATCTCGAACCCAAGCGACGATGGGGTGATCCTGCGGAGATTGGCCGGGTCCGAGTAGAAGGCCCAGGTTCGATCAAGATCCGCGGGGACAATCTGTGTTGCTGAGAGCGAGTACGTGGTCATGGCCGTTCACTCGTGTCGGGGGGGAGTGGAGGCGCCCCTGGGAGGAGGGGCGCCTCCGGTGGACTGCCGCCGCATTTGCGGCGGCGGCAGGTACGTGGTTCTGGCCTAGCGCTCGATGCGCCGGGTCGAGAGGCGCACGGCGCCCAGGAGGGTGATGAGCCCGGCACCGATCAGCAGTGCGGTCATCGGAAGCGAGGAGGACGTTGTCGCGACGGACGAGGCCTCCATGTCGGTCGGAGGGACGGTCGGCGCAGGCGTCAGGGCGCCGATGGCGAAGACGGTGTAGGCCGTGCCTGCCGCGAGGGTCAGGGCAGCGGGATCGAGCGGGCAAACGCTGTTGTCGGCGTTCGCGCAGACCTTGAGGTCGTACGTGGCGGCCGGCAGCGTCAGGTAGCCCGTCGCGTTCGGGTAGGCGAGGTTGTCGACGACAGTCGTCGCGCCGTCCTGGGTAAGGACGTCCACGGCGGGCGTGTCAGCGGAGAAATGGACGACGCGGACCTGCGCGTTGCCGGCGTCAAGGACTGCGGCGTCCTCGATCACCTGAGCCTGGATGGAAGCGAGCAGGTTTGTGGCGGCGACCGTGTACTTCTTTCCGACTGCGAAGGTCAGATCGGCATCGATGACACAGGTCGTGGTGCCCGCGGCGCAGACCTTGATGTTGTACGTGCCGGCGTCGACGGGGATGTAGTCAGAGATCGTGCCGAACGCGACGTTCGTCAACACGTTGGCGTCGTTCACCTTGACGTCGACGGCGGGGGCGTCGGGCGATGCGTGGAGGACGCGAACCCACGCCTTGCCGGCCGCAGGGGCGTCAGTGGAGTCGACCGAGACGACGGCCGTAAGGGGAGCGCGTGTAGCGGCGGCCACCGGGCCGGCGACAATCGCGATGGTCGCGGCGGCGGCGACGATCGTGCCGAGCCGTGAAAGCTTCCTGGACATCACTGGTGTTGCCTCCTTGTTGCCGCGGCCGGCTGGTTCCGACTGCGCCTGGTGAGCGAAATCGCTCGGTTGTTGTAGACCGTTTGTAGAAGGTCTGTGGAGACATTAGTCGGTCACACTCCTAGTTGTCAAGTGTTTGCAAAGGTGATCGTCCCGGTGTAGGCTTCACAAACCATGTACACAATCAAACAAGCGGCCGCACGCAGCGGCGTCGGCGTGTCCCTGCTGCGAGCCTGGGAGCGACGCTATGGCGTGGTGGCCCCGATCCGCACCCCGGGTGGGTACCGCCTCTATGACGATGATGCGATCGCGCGCCTCCGGTCCATGCGCCAGCTCGTCGATGGCGGGTGGTCGGCGTCGCAGGCGGCCGAGGCGGTCCTGGCTGGGCTGATCGAACCGCCGGTGCCGCCCCCGGGCACGGTGGCCGCCCATGCGGACATCGAGGCATTCCTCACAGCGGTGGCGAGCTACGACACCATCGGGATCGATTCGGTCCTCGATGCGTTCTTCTCGCGCGGCTCATTCGAGGCAGTGGTCGACGACCTCGTGCTGCCCGCGGTCGCCGCGCTCGGGCCCGCCTGGGCATCCGGACGCATCGACGTTGCCGCGGAGCATCTGGCGAGCGCAACAGTCCAGCGGCGCCTTGCGGCGTTGTTCGATCTCGGAGGTGCGCCCGGCGTCGGCGCGACGGTGGTTGTGGGCCTCCCGCCGGGTTGTCGGCATGAGATCGGGACCCTCGCCTTCGCAGTGGCCCTGCGACGACAGGGCGTGAACGTCCTGTATCTCGGGCCGGACGTTCCCATTGCATCGTGGGTCCACGTGGTCACCGAGCGCCCAATAGCAGCCGTGGTCATCGGGGTGGCGCTTCCGGATGACATCGATCCCGCCGATGCGGTCGCCGTCGCGATCCACGAGGCCCGCCCTCGTGTGGTCATCGCGGTCGGCGGACCGGCCGCCGGCGCTGCTGTTTCGAATGTCCGAGTCCTGGCCGACCGGGTCAGCGACGCCGCGCTCGAGGTCGCAGGGCTCGTCCGCGCCCGCTGAGTTTCGCGCATGGACTCGGACCGAAGCCCCGTTGTCGTTTGGTTCCGCGGCGACCTGCGGCTTGATGACCATCCCGCCCTGAATAGCGCCGTGGCGACAGGTCGACAGATCGTCCCACTCGTGGTCATCGACGATCGCCTCGCATTGTCGCGGACGATGAGCGAGCGGCGGTGGCAACGGTTCGAAAGTGCCGTAGGGGCCCTGGATCGTGACCTGCGACGCATCGGCGGCCGCCTGATCCTGCGCCGAGGCGACCCGCGCGCCGTGGTCCCTGGCGTCGTCCGGGAGGTCGGCGCTGACGAGGTGTACGCGAGTAGGGAACTCACTCCCTATGCCCTCCGGCGCGACGAGGAGATCGGCTCACGATTACGTCTGCGCCTCTTCAGTGGAGCGTTGGTCGTGGAACCCGAGGCGACCGGGCCCGTCAGGATCTTCACGCCGTTTCATCGTCGCTGGGTAGCCGTCGCGCAGTCGGACCCGATGGCACCTCCAACGAGCCTCGACGTTCCCGACGGAATCCCCAGCGAGGCGGTCCCGGCCGGCCCACCGGCGGGTGGACCCGAGGCGCTGGCCAGACTGCGGGAGTTCGCAAGGCGGGCCCCTGCCAGATATGAGATGGACCGGCACCGGCTGGACGTTGACGGAACCAGCTCCCTCTCGGTTGACTTCCACTTCGGGACGCTATCTGCCCGGCGGGCCATGTCGGAAGTGGGATCGCCCGCCTTTTCCCGGCAGCTGGCCTGGCGCGACTGGGCACACCACTTGCTGTGGTACGAACGGGCGGCGAGTTCAAACCTGACGACTGATAGCCGCGGGGAGATCGACTGGCTCGAGGACCCGGTAGGCGTCGATGCGTGGCGCGAGGGTCGGACTGGATTTCCGACCGTGGACGCGGCCATGCGCCAGCTATCCGCGACCGGAACGATGCACAATCGGGCCCGGATGATCGTCGGCTCGTTCCTGACCAAGGACCTGCTCGTGGACTGGCGGGTGGGCGAAGCGCACTTCCTGCGGCACCTGATCGACGCCGACATCGCCAACAACCGGCTCGGCTGGCGCTGGGCGGCGGGCGTCGGCCCCGACGCAGCTCCTTTCATCCGCGTTCTCAACCCATCCCTTCAGGGCGAGCGGTTCGACCCACAGGGAACCTGGACACGGCGCTGGGTTCCTGAAGTCGCGCATCTGCCGGACGCGACCATTCATCGGCCGTGGCTCGCCAAGGGCGGAGGACCGGACGGGTATCCCGCTCCCATCGTGGATCACCTGGCCGCTCGCCAGCGCGCGATCAGGGCTTTTGCCACTCGGCGACGCTCCTGATTCACGGAGCGAC
>CAZOJS010000126.1:0-12588 GCA_964580175.1 uncultured Anaerolinea sp.
AGACGTGGTGATCGTGGCGGTCAATGCGCCGCTCGTCTCGTTGTAGCGACGGACCTGGTCCCAGTCGAAGTCGCTCACCCAGATCGATCCCGAACCCACGGCCCCGAACACGCTCGGCCGTTCCGAACCGTCCTCAGCCTGGAGATCGAACCGGCGGGTCTGGTTCGTCGCCGGATCGATTCGCAGCACGCCAGTCCAGTCGAACGCCCAGACGGCACCGTCCGCGAAGAGCATGGTGCCAACCGAGACTTCAGGCTCGAAGACCGCCTCAGGCACGATCGATCCGGTGGAAGGCGCCGTTCGCGCGGTCGCGGAGGGCTTCGCCACCTCGGTCGCAGATACCGAGGCGCTCGTGGTCGGTGAGCTTGCGGCCTCTGAACCACCGACCGCGGACGCGCCTGGGCCGGTGGCCGCGGCAGTCGCAGGACTGGCGCCGCCGCACCCGGCCAGGACGGCCATCGAGGTGAGGACGAGCACGATGGCCGTTACTTTGGGTCGCGCCCTCTTTCGCACGCGGAGATGCAAGCCCACATGCCGCCAAGGCGAAGAGGTCATCAGGTCCTACCGAGACTCGGCCATCACGAGGATGGTGCGCCGATTCGATCAAGAAGTTCGAGTCGGGCCAGAGACCAACGAAGAGGCATCTGAAATGGCGCGCCCGACAGGATTCGAACCTGCGACCTTCGGCTCCGGAGGCCGACGCTCTATCCACTGAGCTACAGGCGCGCGGTTTCGTGCTCATGTCGAGCGTAAACCCTTCGACACAGGCTTGGGAGCCGCAACCGCAATGCTCGCCCAGCGTCGGCGCCCATCTTACACATCGATCGGTCGGACACCCCCGATGAGCGACGTGACCATCGGGTTCGAACGCGGCCTGCAGTCACCGGTGGGTGTTCGACGCCACGATGACCTGGGTACGGGTTCAGGTGGTCGTGTTTGGCTCCAACCCATGGGGCGTGACACGGATCAAGGACCTCGACGCGCTCATTCAAGCTATGGCCCGGCGAGCTGTGTCACGACCGTGCAGGCACTCCCCGGCACCCTCCCGCCTGCTCTCTCGGCGCCCCACCTTGGTAAGACATGCGACATCTCGGTTGTCACGGCCGTACGAGCCGCGACGCCCAGGACTGGGCTGGTCGGCCGTTTCCGAGATCGGGCGTCCGGGCGCACGCCCTGCGCCGGCGTCCTTCTACAATCAGCGGACCAGATGATGGACGAGGCACTCACCGGGCTCGGGATGCCCGTGCCGGATTCCGCGCTCGCGCGGCGAGCCCGCGAGCTCATCGCGGACGTTGCGGCACCCTTCCTTGTTAACCACTCGGTCCGGAGCTATGCCTGGGCCGTCGAGCTGGCACGGCACGACCGGCTCCAGTTTGATCCCGAGATCCTCTACGTGTCCGCGATCCTCCACGACATTGGCCTCGTTCCGGCGTACGACCTCGGCGGCTGCTTCGAGGTCGACGGCGCGATCGCGGCAGAGCGGCTCGCGGGCGAGGCCGGGGAACCGGAGGCCCGCGCCCGGGCGATCTACGACGTGATCGCCCTCCACAACAACCAGATCCTGCCGCCCGATCCGGCGTCCGAAGTCGCGCTGCTCTGGGACTCGACGGGCGTAGACGTGACCGGCGACCGGTTCACCGACGTTCGATCGGCCCTGGTTCCTGAGGTGCTCACGGCGTACCCGCGGCTCGACTTCAAGCGCGAGTTCGCCGTGCTCTTCGCCGACCAGGCCTCACGCAAGCCGACCTGCGCGGCCGCGGAGATGGTCGCCACCGGCATCCTCGAGGAGATCGCGCAGGCGCCGTTCAACAGCTAACGTCCCGCGCGGCGGTAGTGCGCAGCCGCTGGGTGCACCGGGACGCCATACCTCGCAGGCTCGCGATTAGAATGACGACAGCTTGGAGACCGACGTCATCGAGTTCGATGCCGATGGCCGTATCGCGCGGGTCACGGACGTGCTTGACATCGAGGAGGTACGAGAATGAGCCAGTACGCCGTCGTGAACCCGGCCACCGGGGAGACCGGGGCCCGCTACGACACCTTCACCGATGCCCAGGTCGAGGTGGCCCTGACCACGGCCCAGCGAGGGTTCGAGACTTGGCGGAAGGTTCCGGTCGCGGAGCGGGCGCGGATGGTCCGCCGGGCGGCCGAGCTGCACCGCGAGCGTCGGGAGGAGCTCGCCGCCCTCATTGTCCGGGAGATGGGCAAGGTGAAGGCGGGTGCGCTCGGCGAGGTCGACTTCGCCGCCGACATCACCGAGTACTACGCGGATCAGGCCGACGTGATCACCGCCGATCAGCCGCTCACCATCCTTGGCGAGGGGACCGCCGTGATCCGGCGAAGCCCCCTGGGTGTGCTTTTCGGGATCATGCCCTGGAACTTTCCCTACTACCAGGTGGCCAGGTTCGCGGCGCCGAACCTGATCCTCGGCAACGTGATCGTCCTGAAGCACGCATCGCAGTGCCCAGAGTCGGCCGCGGCCATGGAGGCGATCTATCGCGACGCCGGGCTGCCTGAGGGCGCCTACGTCAACGTCTATGTCAGCGCCGAGCAGGCCGCGACGATCATCGCCGATCGGCGGATCCAGGGCGTATCGGTGACCGGCTCGGAGCGGGCCGGGGCGGCGGTCGCTGAGGTGGCCGGGCGGCACCTGAAGAAGGTGGCCCTGGAGCTCGGCGGCTCGGATCCGTTCGTCGTGCTGGCCACCGACGATCTTGATGCGGTGGTGAAGGCGGCGACCTTCGCGCGGCTGGACAACACCGGCCAGTCCTGCAATGCGGCCAAGCGATTCATCGTGGCGGACGGGCTGTACGAGGCATTCCTGACCAAGTTCACCGCGGCGATGGCCGCGGCGCCGTTGGGTGACCCTCTGCTGGAGGAGACGGTGCTCGGGCCGCTGTCGTCGGTCGAGGCGGCGAAGCGCCTGGAGGGTCAGGTCGATCGGGCGGTGGCGCAGGGCGCGACGAAGGTCACCGTCGGCGCCCGGGACGGTGCGTACTATCCGCCGACCGTGCTGACCGGCGTGACGCCCGGCATGGATGCCTATCGGGAGGAGTTCTTCGGACCGGTCGGCGTCGTCTACCGCGTGGCCGACGAGGACGCCGCGGTCAGACTCGCGAATGACACCAGCTTCGGGCTTGGTTCGTACGTGTACAGCAACGATCCGGCGCAGGCGGCCCGGGTCGCCGATCGGATCGAGGCGGGGATGGTCTACGTGAATCTCGTGGGGGCCGACAGTCCCGAGCTGCCGTTCGGCGGCATCAAGCGCAGCGGCACGTCCCGTGAGCTGGGTCTGCTGGCGGCCGACGAGTTCGTGAACAAGAAGCTCATCCGTACTGCCGGCTAGCCTTTAGCCGACTTGTCAGAACTGAGATCTCTTTCGGCCCGAGGTGCCCGGCAACGGCCGTCGGAAGTCCGCTGTGCGACCGACCTCCTCGACCGCCTCCACGATCAACAATACGTCAATCCTGGGACCGGCTGGCCGAGATCTCTGGCAGGCTCTTGGTACGCCGCTCAGGAGTCGATCGGAGGCGGAGCCGGTCGTCCTACAGCGTAAAACCTCAACCACTTCCCTCGGCGTCGCCGCTCAGCAAGCGCTACGCACAGCCCGTCCGGCTCCGGAGGCCGACGCTCTATCCACTGAGCTACAGGCGCGCGGGCCTCGACCATACCGGTTCACGCTCGCGCGGAGCTTCGGCCTCCAGTTCGTGGTCTTGATTGAGCCTGAACCCCGCTCCGTCGCGTCGCCACAACGCTCGCAGCGCGTGAACCGACCCTGCCGCACCCGCGGTCGATGGGCAGGCCCGACAACCAGCCCCTTGTTATAGCCTGGAACACCCCGGGCCTGAGGCCGCGCTGCCGCTCGTCCTCGAGCCTGCGAGTCGGTAGAGCGGGAACACCACGCGCGGGAAAGCGGGAGCGAAGACTGCGGGAAACCGGTATTGTGGGCACGTGGCAAGGTACACCCTGCGTCTCGTCGATCCGCTGATCGAGCGGCTCATGGCGGAGCTCCCGGCCCTCTTCATCGTCGGCCCCCGGGCGACCGGCAAGACCACGACCGCGGCTCGATACGCACGGACGGTGATCCAGCTCGACCGAGAAGCGGATGCGGTTGCCTTTCGGGCGGATCCCGACGCGGCCCTCCGGGGACTGCCGGAACCCGTCCTGCTCGACGAGTGGCAGGTGGTGCCGGGGGTTCTCGGGGCGGTCAAGCGGGCGGTCGACTCGCGGCCCGATCCCGGCCGATTTCTTGTGGCTGGCTCGGTGCGGGGAGATCTCGAGAGCGACCTCTGGCCGGGGACGGGTCGCCTGACCCGCGTCCCGATGTACGGCATGACGGTCCGCGAGCTGCTTGGCGAGTCCAGCCGATCATCGTTTGTCGACCGCGTTGCCCGGGGTGACGCGCTTGCTGCCGCACCCGACACGCCGGACCTCCGCGGCTACATCGCGCACATCCTCAGGAGTGGCTTTCCAGAGGCGGCGCTGCGACTATCCGAGGGAGCCCGGCAACGCTGGCTTGAGAGCTATCTCGATCAGCTTCTGACCCGAGACGTGGCCCAGCTGGACGTCGGTCGCGATCCAGCACGACTTCGGCGCTATTTCGAAGCGTACGCGCTCAACACGGCCGGCGTCGTCGAGGACAAGGCGATCCACGACGCCGCGGGGATCGATCGCAAGACGGCCGTCGCCTACGAAGCGCTCCTGACCAACCTGCTCGTGGTCGAAGCGTTGCCCGCCTGGACCACGAACCGACTCAAGCGATTGGTCCTGTCGCCCAAACGACATGTGGTCGACGGGGCATTGGTGGCGTCGATCCTGCGCCTGGACGCGAACGCGATCCTGCGCAGCGGCGATTTGCTCGGGCGGCTGCTCGATACCTTCGTGGTCTCGCAGTTGCGGGCGGAGATCGCGGTCAGCAGCTCGAGGCCGCGCCTGTATCACGTGCGGCAGGAGCAGGGTCGGTTCGAGATTGACGTCCTGAGTGAGCTGGGCGGAGGCCAGGTCGTCGGGATCGAGGTGAAGGCCGGCGCGGCGCCTACGGGACGCGACGCGCGACATCTGGTCGGGCTCCGAGACCGCCTCGGCGACGCGCTCCTGGCCGGCATCCTGTTCCATACCGGTCCTCGGACCTTCACGCTGGCGGAGCGAATAACGGCCGTCCCCATATCCGCATTGTGGGCCTCGAAGTAGAGCCTAAACCCGGGCTGTTTCGCTCGGGGTCCCAGTCGAGTGGCCAAATACGCAGGCGATCAGGCGGCGCGCAGGCCGGAAAGAGATCGGAGCGGCTCCCGAAGGAGCCGCTCCGTTGCTGTCCCGGTGACATTCCGCCGAAGCGGATGCTTCCCACGCGTCAAAGGCATCTATCACGTCGGCTGCACC
Organism: uncultured Anaerolinea sp.; assembly: GCA_964580175.1. GTDB lineage: Bacteria > Chloroflexota > Limnocylindria > Limnocylindrales > CSP1-4 > UBA5189. The sequence continues at coordinate 5,380 of CAZOJS010000126.1, forward strand.
GACTACCCTGACCCAACCTACCCATGACCTTGCCGCTGAGGCAGCGGACTGCGCGAACGCAGTACCTCGTGGAGTCTATACGAGCGCGCGCTCGATTCCAACCCTTTTCGACGCGGCCTTGGTGTAAATTCCTTAACAAACTGGGTACGGGCCGCTGGACCGCGCCCGATCTGTCGGTCAGTCCTCGTGGATGGTCACCGACGTCATCGCCACCGGGTTGTCCGGCAAATCGCGCGAGTTGCGCGGCGCGGTGACGATCTTGTCCACGACCTCCATGCCTTTCGTGACCAGGCCGAACATCGTGTAGTTCCTGGGCAGCTTGCCGGTCAGGTCCTCGTGGCAGATGAAGAACTGACTGCCGTTGGTGTTCGGCCCGGCATTCGCCATCGCCAGGGCGCCTCGTGCGTAGGCACCCTTGAAGGGCTCGTCGGCGAACTTGTAGCCGGGCCCACCGGTTCCCACCCGCCCGGCGTCCAGCGTCGCCTTCTTTCCGTACTGGCCGTCGCCGGCCTGGGCCACGAATCCGGGAATAACGCGGTGGAACACGACATCGTCGTAGAACCCCTTCCGGGCGAGGTCAACGAAGTTGCCGGCCGCCTTGGGCACGTCGGTCGTGTAGAGCTGGATCTCGATGTCTCCGAGATCGGTGGCAATCGTTGCCCGGGTCATGGTGACTCCTTCGTTGGCTGTGTTCAGGGGTTGGCGACCGTGACGGTGTCCATCACGATCGGACTCGTGGGGAGTTCGGCGTCGGCGGCGGCTGCGATTGCATCGACGGCGTCCATGCCGGCGCTCACCTCGCCAAAGATGGCATAGGTGTTGTACGCGGCCAGGATCGGCTCCGCTCCATCATCGAGCACGATGAAGAACTGTGATCCGGCTGAATCCGGGGCCCCCGTCCGGGCCATCGCCAGCGTGCCCCGCTGGTACAGCGCGGTCACCGGCTCGTCCTTGATCGTGTAGCCGGGTCCCCCGCCACCCGTGCCTGTCGGGTCGCCTCCCTGGATCACGAACGGCGTGCCGTCCTGGAGCGTCGCGACGCGGTGGAAGACCACCCCATCGTAGTAGCCGCAGGACGCGAGGGCCACGAAGTTGCCGGCCGCGATCGGCGACAACGCGCCCTCGATCTTCAGCTCGATCGCACCCTTCGAGGTGTTGATCGTGACCGTCCGGGTTTCGCCCGCCGCAAGGAGTGCGGGCTGGCTCGTGGGGCATACGCTGCCGCCCGTGGTAGGCGTGGATGGTGCCCCCGCGGAGCAGGCGCCAACGGCGAGGGCGAGGGCGGCGGCGATCACGAGTGCTGCGCGGGCCCGTGGGCGAGGGATCATGCGGCGGCCTCCAGGGCGGCGGTGTAGTCGATGGCCCCGGACAGGAGCGCTTCTCCGAGGATGATGCCCGCGATCCCGGCATCGTGCAGGCGGCGCACCCCATCGAGATCCCGGACGCCACCTGCCACGATGACCTCAACGTCGACAGTCCGTCGCAAGTTTGCAAGTGTCTCGAGTTCGGCCGGACCGCCGCCGTGGCTCAGAATGAGTCGCGCGACGCCGTGTCCCACGAGTTCGTCCGCGAGCTCGCGAAGCGACGGGACGCGCCCTCGTCGCCAGGGAAACACGGCGAGCCGCTCGGCTCGGGCGTCGAGGCCGACGGCGAGCCAGTCCCCGGCCAGGGCGATGCAGTCGAGCAACGTTGCGGGATCGTCGGCGACGGCCATGCCCACGAGCACTCGTGTCGCCCCCGCGGCGAACGCCAGCCGGATCCCGTCCGGGGTGTCCACGCCACCGGCAAGCTGCAGTGGCGTCGCCACGCGCGCGGCAACGGCTCCGACGGCTTCGAGGTTCATGGGTGTGCCCGCCCGGGCTCCCTCGAAATCCACGAGGTGGATCAGCGGCGCGCCGAGCGTCACGAAGTGTTCGGCGATTCGGTCGGGTCTGTCCGTCGGCGCGCCGACTCCACTCGAAACGCCGGGCCAGAACACGGTCCGGGATCGCCCGCGCTCCAGATCAATGGCCGGGATGACCTGCACGCTGCAGGCCGTCAGGGACACGCGGCGGCGCGATCGACCGAGATCGTCTGGCCGCCGGCCGCTGGCCGGCCCTCGCCGGCGAGGAGTCGCCGATGGAAGCTGATCGGCAGCGAGCCATTCGTGAGCAGCGTGTCGTGGAAGTCGCGGAGGCGGAACGACGCCCCGCGCCGCCGGCGCTCGTCCTCGCGGAGGCCGAGGATGAGCACCTTGCCGAGCAGGTAGGAGAGCTGGTAGGTCGGCGAACCTGTGTACCGGCGGACCTCCGCCAGCGCGTGCGGGCGCTCGAACCGGGTGTGCTCCACGAGGAACTCGGTCGCTGCTTCGACGCTCATCTCGCCGCGGTGCATCCGGACATCCAGGATGATCCGGCAGGCCCGCCAGATGGCATCCGTGGCGAGGGCGAGGCGGAACTCCGGGCCGTCGTCGAAGCCCTCCTCGCGCATCATCTGCTCGCTGTACATCCCCCAGCCCTCTTCGAACTCGGGCGCGCCCGCGAACAGCCGCGTCAGCGACGGGTGGCGACCCGCCAAGGTGAGCTGGAGATGGTGGCCCGGGTAGGCCTCGTGGATGCTGGTGTTGCTGATCGAGGCGCGGTAGTGCTCGCGGATTGCCGCCGGATCTCCGTCAACCGACGGCGTGACGATGTACGTGCCGACCGGGTCCGGATCGAACCTGGCGGGCGCGAAATAGGCGGCAAACGGCATGACCTCCCGGAGGTAGAACGGGGTTTCGGTCACCTCGACCCGCTCGTCGGGCGGGACGGTCACGAGATCGCGGTCGATCAGATGGCGGCGGGCCCGGCTCATGGCCAGGCGATACTCGTCCAGGGCGGCCTCGAATGTCGGCGGGTGATCGGACTTGACGCGCTCGACGACCTCGAGCTCCGAGGCGTCCGGATCGATCTCGCGGGCTGCCATCGCGCGCGCCTCGTGCTGGATCTCGAGCTGCACCCAGCCAATGGCGAGGATCCCATCGACATCGAGGTCGTCGAATGCCCGCAGCCGGACGAGCTCGTCGTAGCGCTCCGAACCGAGGGCCCATTCGTCGGTGGCGTGATGCGTGCTCCGGGCGACCCAGGTGAGATGATTCTCGATCGCCGAGGCGGCCCTGTCTGTCGCTCGGCGTAGTCTCGTGCGCACGTGGGAGGGCAGGTTGAGCGTTTCGGCGGCTGCGACGATCTCGGCAAAGAGCAACGGGAGGTTGCGCCCCGAGGAAATCTCGAGCTCCTGCCAGAGCCGAACCTGGGGCCCGAATGCCCGCGTCCGATGCTCCTCGAGAAAGCGCGGAACCGACTCGAGCCGCCCGGCGATTGCGGCGAAGCGCTCGCCTGGTGTCGCGAAATCACGCACGAACAGCGGAAACAGCGCGTCGCCGAGGCCATCGGCACCGGATGCGTGGAGCTCCCAGCGCCGCGCCACGTCAACATCGAAGATCGCTCGTCGCACGTTGTGCAGTTCCAGGTCGCGCTCGAACCGGGCCAACGCGCTCAGTGTTGCGGGGTCGATCGTCTCGATCGCCGTGAGGTGCAGGCGATCGTCCGCGAGCCTGCCGAGGACCTGCTCCCGGCTCGCGTTCGGCAGCCGATCGTCCCAGGCATGGATCCCGAGGTAGGTTGCGGCGACGGGATCGGCCTCGATGATCCTGCGGAAGCGCGCCTCGACCAGGTCGTAGAAGGCTTCATCACCCGACCCCTGGCCGATCGCCACGGACGGGCGAGGCAGACGGACGCCCCCGAACTCGGGCCTCATGCCGACGCGGACGGGGCCGGCGAGGCCGGCGAGGCCGCTCGCTGGGAGGTGTCGCCGAGGGCGGCCGCAATGATCCCGATCGTACGTTCGATCTCGAGCTCTCCGATCTCGAGGTGTGTCGCCGCCCGAACCTGATCATGTGGGTACCAGTCCAGCAGCAATCCCCGCGTCGCACAGGCATCGATGAACGCCTGACGATCCCGATCGACGCGGAACAGCACGAAGTTGGTCACGACGCGGTCCGGATCGAGGGGACCGGGGCCGGGCTGCGCAATGTCGCCCGCGGCGTGGATGCCGGGCATCGCCGAGAGGCCCTCGGCCAGTCGCCGAGCGTTGGCGTGATCGTCCGCGAGCCGTTCGATGGTGCCGGTCGGACCATCGCGCAGCGCAACGAGCCCCGCCGCGGCAAGGATTCCAGCCTGGCGCATGCCGCCCCCGAGCAGCTTCCGGGCCCGCCTCGCGCGCCAGATGAAGTCCTTCGTGCCGACCACGACGCTCCCGACCGGACACGACAGGCCTTTCGAGAGGCAGAACGTGACCGAGTCGGCCGGAGCCGCCAGTTCTGCCCCGGAAACGCCCAGCGCCACCGCGGCATTCCAGAACCGGGCGCCGTCGATATGCAGGGGAACACCCTGCTCATGCGCGATCGCGGCAACCTCGGCCTCGTAGGCTACGGAGAGCGGCCGACCCATGGAGTGGGCGTGCGTGTTCTCGACGATCACGAGTCCGCTGATCGGCTGATGCGGATCCGAGGCATCCCGAAAGGCTTCCCGGATCTCGTCGAGGTCCATCGTGCCGTCTGCCCGTTCGCGCAGGGCCCGGATCGAGGTCCCGACCACCACGGCATGTCCGGCCGCCTCGTCCAGAACGACGTGGCTCTGGTAGCCGGCGATGGTCTCCTGGCCGCGCGCGAGGTGCGCCATCTGGGCCACGAGGTTGCCCATCGTGCCGGACGCGACGAACAGCCCGGCCTCCTTCCCGAGGAGGTCCGCCGCCCGCTCCTCGAGCGCGCGGACCGTCGGATCGTCGCCAAAGACGTCGTCACCAACCTCGGCGTCGGCCATCGCGCGGCGCATCGCCGGAGTCGGCTTGGTGACGGTGTCGGAGCGGAGGTCGATCAGGTCCATGGGCGTCGGCAGGATACCGCGCGAACGCTGGTTCGACCCGTGGTCTTCGATGTCCGGACGGCCGGAAGGGAGATCCGGGGTCCCGATGACGCCTCGCGGGGCCTGGCCGTGAAGATCATCTGGCCGTTTGCCGGTCGTCTGACAAGGGCATCCGGGCCTGCTATCCTCCGCACTCGCCGCGGACCCGTGGTGTAGCGGCCCAACATGCCAGCCTGTCACGCTGGAGATCGCCGGTTCGAATCCGGTCGGGTCCGCCATCAACTCGATTTCATCCTGCGCCCCGTCCGCCCGCCCGGACGGGGCGCCACTATGCCCGGTTACTCTGCGATCGTGGATCGCCGGATCGTGCTCCTGGTCGTGCTCTCCCTGGTCGGAGGGGCTTGCACGTCCGCGACCCCGTCGCCCGCGCCGAGCGCAGTCCTGGCGGTCACGCCCGCTGCGACGCCGGTGCCGACGCCGCGCCCGACCCCGTCGCCGACGCCCGAGCCGACTCCGACGACCGTCGTCCGCGCGTTGGTCCCGGTCACGAGCTTCCGCGCCGCCTGGACCGACACGTCACCCGAGGAGGTGGCCGAGATCCTCGCCGGAACCTCGGAGCGGTACGCCGCCCTGGAGGTCGTCGGGGCGGAGGTCGCGGAAGTGGCTGCGGCGCTCGGACTCGGTGCAACGCCCCAGGATCCGTCGCGCCTGATCCAGGCAGCGGACGCCGCGACGCTCCGTGCGGATCTCGCGGCGCATCGCGACCGGCTCGGTTTCCTGCTCGTCGATGACGTCGACCCGAGTGTTCGCGCCCTCGCCTGGGCGGGGCAGACCCTCTTCGGCGGCGACCGGGTGGGGACGCTCGCGGCGTGGCCACTGACCGCGACCTTTATCTACCCCGCTGGCCGGGCGCCTGCGCCGCCGGCCATCACCTTCGATCCGGCCACGGCCTGGACGCTGGTCGCCGCCGGCGACATCCTGCTCGATCGGGGTGTCGCGAAAGCGGTCAAGATCGATGGCAAGGGCGTGGACTTCCCGTTCGATGGCGGCACGGCCACGATCACATCCCGCTATTGCTGTTCTTCCTTCGGCTGGGATCTGCCGCGTGCTGAACGAACCGGCAACGGCGGGGCCGTGAGGGCGCTCCTCGAGGGCGCGGACCTGGCGATCGCCAACTTCGAGAATCCGGCCCCCGATGTCTTCAGGTTCCACTCCGCGGGCACCGTATTCAGTGCCGATCCAGCGCTGATCGAAGGGCTGGTGAATGCCGGGATCGACTACGTGTCCCTCGGCAACAACCACATTCGGGATGCGGGCGCGAGCGGCATCCTCCAGACGATCGCGAGCCTTAACGACTGGGGCATTGCGCACAGCGGCGCGGGCGCGAACATCGACGCCGCCCGTGCCCCGGCGATGCTCGAGGCTGGTGGTGTCACCGTGGCGATCCTCGGCTACGACACGATCGCCGGCGGGTATTTCGCGGCCAGTGCGCGCGCCGGCAGCGCGCCGTTGACGGCCGCTAACGCCAGGGTGGACGTGGCCGCGGCCCGCGCCGCCGGCGCGGACCTGGTAATCGTCTTCCCGCACTGGGGCACGGAATATGACGCCACGCCGTCGGCCGGCCAGCGGACGCTCGCCAAGGCCGTCATCGACGCGGGGGCGGACATGATCATCGGCAATCACGCTCATTGGGCGGCGGCCATGGAGGTCTACGACGGGAACCCGATCTGGTATGCCCTCGGCAACTTCGTGTTCGATCAGAGCTGGTCCGAACCGACCATGGAGGGCATCACCCTCGAGCTCACGTTCGACGGGACTCGACTCGTGCAGGTCAACATGCGACCGCACCTGATCCTGGACAAGGCCCAGCCGAACTTCATGGACGCGGCCGGCAGCGGGGCCGTGGTCATGAAGCGCGTATTCACGGCCTCCAAGGGCCTGCTGGACTGGTAGGCGGGAGGGTCGCTGCGGTTCCGGCCGGTCGTCGCGGTGGTTGCGGTTGTCGCCGACGCCGGTCGGGTGCCCTCGGCTCCAAATACGAACCCGGTTCGTGGTACGTGCGACGCCACCATGGCTCTCGGGCCATTGACGCCCCGATCGCGGCGATGCCGTGCTCAACCACGTCCCTGCCGGCCGGTCAGAACCCGCCAGCAGGGCCTCTTGCGCACGTAGCACGAACACGTTTCGTATTTGGGCCGGAATCCACCCAGGGCGGCGCGTAGCACGAACACGGTTCGTATTTGGGGGAGCATCTGCCCCGGCCGCCAGCCGCCTGCGCCGCGCCGCCCCGCCGCCGCGCCGCCTGCGCCCCGCCCCCCGCCGCCGCGCC
>CAZOJS010000127.1:0-3723 GCA_964580175.1 uncultured Anaerolinea sp.
CACCTCGGCAATCGAGACGGGCGAGATCGCCGGCTGCGACATGATTGCCCTCGAGCTGCTCCATTCGGCGCGCAACCCGACCGAATTCGCCCTGGTCGAGGAAGGCTTGCGGGGACTGCCCTGGGTCGAGGCCGACGCCACCGATTGGCTTCGAGCTCGCGAGGTCTACCGCGTCCTGGGCAGTCGACCGGGGATGGCGCAGCGAAGCGTGAAACACCAGGATCTGCTCATCGCGGCCGCCGCCGAGCGCGCCGGCCTCACCCTCGTCCACTACGACGCCGACTACGAAGCGATCGCGGAGATCACGGGACAACCCGTGCGCTGGGTCGCGCCTCGAGGATCCATTTGAGCCGGACGGCGGCCGGCTGACGAGACCGCCGGCCGGGTCAGGAAACCGGAGCAGGCGCCGGCTCGTCCGGGACCACGTCGTCAAGGGGGATTCGGAGGGGATCCGGGCGGGCCATGATCTCGGCCAGGGCCGGCGGGATCGGGTCGGACGAATTCCAGTCCTGGGGCAACCGGACATGGACGGACGCCGGATCCACCGCGGCGTCCCCGGCAATCCCGCGCGCCGGGTCGGCGGTCCAGCGAATGGTCGCCGCGCCCGAGGTGAAGCCCGCGCCGAAGGCAACGATGCAGATGGCGTCCCCGACGGCCACCCGGCCGCTGTTGACCGCTTCGGCCAGCGCGATCGGCACCGAAGCGGCGGAGGTGTTCCCGTACTTGTCCAGGTTGACCATCATCCGCTCCATGGGCAGGTCGAGGCCCTTGGCGACCGCTTCGATGATCCGGATATTGGCCTGGTGCGGGATGAACAGGGCAATGTCGTCCGGCACGAGGCCGGCCCGACGCACGGACTCGAGGGCCGTCGTCGCCAGCGTCCGCGTCGCGAAGCGGTAGGTCTCCTTGCCCTCCATCCGGATGAAGTGCTCGCCGCGACGGATCGTCTCGGCCGACGGCGGGCTCTTGGCGCCGCCGGCCGGCAGCCAGATCATGTAGGCGCCCTGCGGTTCCGTGGTCAGCTCCACGCCGAGGCTGCCGCCGGGCTCGTCTGAGGCGGACACGACGACTGCGCCGGCGCCGTCGCCAAACAGGATGCAGGTCCCCCGGTCGGTGTAGTCGAGGAAACGGGTCAGCAGCTCAGCCCCGATCACCAGGACGTGGCGCGCGAGGCCGGCTGTCACGTAGGCCTGGGCGGTGGCGAACGCGTAGACGAATCCTGAGCAGGCCGCCGAAACGTCCATGGCCGCGGCTCGCTGGTTGCCGATCGCCTCCTTCACAAGGGCCGCCGTCGAGGGCATCCAGTAGTCGGGCGTGAGCGTAGCCAGCAGGATCAGGTCGATGTCATCCGGGTCCAGCCCGGCCGTCCGGATGGCGCGAAGGCCCGCCACGGCACCCATCGACGCGGTCGTCTCATGGGCCGCGGCCACGCGACGCTCGCGGATTCCCGTCCGGGTCACGATCCACTCGTCGTTGGTGTCGACCATCTTCTCGAGGTCGGCGTTGGTCAGGACCTGGTCGGGAACGTAGCGGCCCCAACCGGTCACGTGGGCGTAACGGGCGGCCTGCGCTCCGGACTGCGTTCCGGGCATCACAGCGGAACCACCTCGATCAGCGGCTGCCTGGCCTTGACCAGCTTGCCCTCTTCGCCGTGCACCTTGACGACCCGCCCGGCGAGATCGCTCTTGATCTCGTTGAACAGCTTCATCGCCTCGATCAGACCGATCACCTGGCCGACTGCCACTTCCCCACCTTCGACAACATACGCCGCCGAACCGGGTGAGGGCGATGCATACCAGATGCCGGTCAGCGGCGCCTTGACCGAGGGACGCGTCGGCGCCTGCGTGGTCTGGCTTGCGGACGATGCCTCGGACCCTCCGGACCCGGTCGCCGCCGGTGTGCCTGCCGGCGTGCCCGTGGGAGAGGCGGCGATGGCCGTCGGCAGGGCGATCGGCTTGCGCAGGATGAGCCCGGTCCCACCGACCTGGACCTCGAGCTCCGCCAGGTCGCTTCGCTCGAGGAGCCCGGCCATCCGGTCGATCAGCCCGAGCAGGGCGACGTCGCCGGGGTCGGTCGCCGTCACCGCGGCGGAGTCCGCCTGCTCCGCGCCGCCCGCTGTCACTGCGACGGAGTCCGCAGGCTGCGCGCCACCGGCAGGCTCCAGGTCACCCGCGGGCTGCGAACCACCGGCAGGCTGCGCGCCACCGGCCGGCACGCCCGGATCGCTGTCTTCGGGCGCCGGCTCGTTCGCCTGCGTGTCGTTGTTCATGCGTCCCATCGCCGAAACAGGAGGGCGGCATTCTGTCCGCCGAACCCGAATGAATTGTTGAGGCCGATGCGAAGATCGTGCCTGGTGGCTCGTCCGGGGGTCAGATCCATGCCCTCACTCTCCGGATCGGGCGCCACGAGGTTCACGGTCGGCGGGACGATCCCGGTCCGCAGCGACTGGACGAGCGCGATCGACTCGAGGGCGCCGGCCGCGCCGAGCGTGTGCCCGAACATCGACTTGTTGGCCGTGACGGCAACCCGATCCAGGTGCTCCCCGAAGATCGTCCGGATCGCCTGGAGCTCGGCCCGGTCACCCTCCGGTGTTGACGTCGCGTGCGCGCTCAAGCAATCGACGTCCGAGGGCTGGAGGCCGGCCTTCTCGAGGGCCCGACGCGCCGCCCGCACTGCGCCGATTCCGCCGGGGGCCGGTAGCGTGATGTGCGAAGCGTCCGCGGTGGCGCCGTAGCCGATGACCTCTGCCAGTGGCGTCGCACCGCGCGCTTCGGCATGGCCGAGCGTCTCGAGCACGACCACGCCGGCCCCCTCGCCGATGACGAACCCGTCGCGACCCTGATCGAACGGCCGCGAAGCACCCGCGGGATCGTCGTTCCGGGTGGACAGCGCCTTCATCGAGGCGAACCCGCCCAAGACGGCCTCATGAATGGTGGCCTCGGAACCGCCGGCCAGCATTACGTCGGCGTCACCTCGTCGAATGGTCTCCCACGCCTCGCCGATCGCGTGCGCGCCGGTGGCGCACGCGGAAACGGTCGCGAAGTTCGGGCCGAGCGGCCCGAACGCGATGGCGATCTGCCCGGAGCCGACGTTCGCGATTCCCATCGGGATGAAGAATGGGCTGATCCGGTCGGGTCCGCGCTGGCCCATCAGCAGGACGTTGTCGAACAAGGTCGCCACGCCGCCGAGCCCGGAGCCCAGGATCACGCCTGTTCGTTCGGCCAGCGAACCATCCATCCGAGCGGGCAGGCCGGCCTGGTCCAGGGCCTCACGGGCGGCCACGAGCCCGAACTGGATGTAGCGGTCCGTCCGGCGGATGTCCTTGCGATCCAGCACGCCGCTGGGATCGAAGTCGCGGACCTCCCCGGCCATCCGGCTGGCCAGCCGGGACGGATCGAACCGCTCGATCGTGCGGACCCCTGACCGGCCGGCGATCAGACCCGCCCAGGTCGAGGCGACGTCGTTGCCGAGTGCCGAGAGGGCACCCATCCCGGTGACCACGACGCGCGGCAGGGCGGCGACGGAGCTCGCGGCAGCGGTCAACGAACCAGCTTCCCGGTCCTGATCGTCGCGGCGCGGTAGACGTCACCGGGGAGGCCGCGGGCCGAGATCGCGGCGGCCGCGACCATCGTGTCGAAGTCGGTCCGGCGAATCTCGGCGGTGACGGTGTCGTCGTCCAGCGTGATCAACGCCCACGATGCGGTCGGGTCGCCGTCGAAGACG
>CAZOJS010000128.1:0-26768 GCA_964580175.1 uncultured Anaerolinea sp.
GCGTACTGGATAGGCAATCGCATGTCGGGAGTCCCCAGTTGGGCCTTGACGGATCCGTCAACGAACCGGACGGCGGAGTGCACCACCGACTGGGGGTGGATGACGACCTCAATTGCGTCGTAGCCGACATCGTACAGCCAGTGCGCCTCGACAACCTCGAGGCCCTTGTTCGCCAGGGTCGCGCTGTCGATGGTGATCTTGGGGCCCATGGACCAGGTCGGATGACGGAGGGCCTGCTCGGGCGTGACCGATGCCAACTCGGCGGCGGCCATTTCCCGGAAGGGCCCACCGGAAGCCGTCAGGATCAGGCGCTCGATTGCGCCCGGCGGCTCGCCGACCAGACATTGCCAGATGGCCGAATGCTCGGAATCAATCGGCCGGATCCAGCCGAGGACACTCGCCAGGGGGTCGGCGGGACGCTGGGCAGCCACCTGGCCCGCCAGGGCCCGGGCGAGCGGCATGACGAGGTGCCCTCCGGCGACGAGGGTCTCCTTGTTCGCGATCGCTACCGGGGTCCCCGCGTTCAGAGCCGCCAGGACCGCTCGCAGGCTGACCATGCCCCCGGTTGCGACGACCAGGAGGTCGAGATCCGGAAGCGCCGCAAGTGCCGAAAGCGCGTCCGCGCCCACGTCCACGCGAACGCCGGCGGGGAGATCCCCGAGGTCCTCCAGGCGGGCGTCGTCGGCCACGCTCACCCGGCCTGGACGAGTGGCCCGGATCTGCTCCCCGAGCAACGCGGTGTTCCGCCCGGCAGCGAGACCGATGACTTCGAACTGCCCGTCGCGAGCGAGGACGTCCAGGGCCTGCCTGCCAATCGATCCGGTGGATCCGAGCACGGCAACCCGTCGGCGACGTCCTGGCTCAGCCATCACGTGCGCACGGGTTCAGCGAAACGCGACGAGCACGTACAGGACAACCGCCGGTGCTGCGAACAGAAACGAGTCCAACCGATCCAGGACGCCGCCGTGACCGGGGATCAGGCGGCCCGAATCCTTCACCCCGGCAGCCCGCTTGAGCATCGATTCGACCAGGTCGCCGGCCTGGGCGGCCAGCGCGATGACCGGTCCGAGCAGGAGTCCGCTGGTCCACGCGTACCCGAGTGCGACCACGAACAGCGTCACCAGGACCGACACGGTGACCGTGCCGCCGATCACGCCCTCGACCGTCTTGGACGGCGAAATATGGCGCATGAACGGCCGCCGCCCAAACCTTCGACCGACGAAGTAGGCGCCGCTATCGAACGACCACACCCCCACGACGAGGAGCAGCAGCCAGGCCCGTTCGGGACTCAGAAACCCGAGCGTTGCGCCCGCCGGCAGGTCCGGAGCCACGTCGGCCAGACGCGGAATGAACCCGAGCATCCCAACGTAGATGGCGCCGAACGTCGTCGTTGCGAAACCAGCGAGGCCGTCTCGGGGATCGGTCCTCGTCAGGGCCGCAGCCCCGGTCAGGACGATCCCGATGCTGACGAGCAGCAGGCCCGACCCTCCGGGCAGCGAGGGGATCGCATCGCCGATCGCAATCACCACGGCCAGGACAACGCCGAGTGCGGGGAACGCCGCGTGGCCGGCCGCCTCGAGGAGCCGAAACACCTCTCGTGCTCCGACGGCCGCGGCCACGGCAACCAGGACGAGGAGCCACGGTCCACCCAGCCAGAGCAACAGGAGGAGGGGCGGAACGAGGAGTGTGGCGCTCCGGACGCGGTCGGTCAGCATGGCCGTGCTAGCGACCAAAGCGACGTTGGCGGGAGGCGTACTCGTCGAGGGCTGCGTCGAGTGCTTCGGCGCCAAAGTCGGGCCACAGCGTTGCCGTGGTCACAAGCTCGGCATAGGCCGACTGCCAGATCAGAAAGTTCGACAGGCGCTCCTCGCCACCGGTCCGGATGACCAGATCCGGGTCCGGCGTTCCCGCGGTGTAGAGGGCGTTGGCAATGGTCGCCTCATCGATGGCCGCGGCGGGCAGGCCGGACGCGACGATCGCCCGGATCGCATCCACCAGCTCGGTCCGGCCGGCGTAGTTGAACGCGATCGTCAGGAGCATCTCGGTTCCGTCGGCGGTTGCCGCCAGGGCGTCGTCTATCGAGGCCCGCGTTTCGGGCGGCAGCTCGTGCAGCCGGCCGATCATCCGGACCCGAACGCCCTGCGCTCGGAGCTCTTCGGTCTCGTTACGAATGGCGGCCTCGAGCAGCCCGAACAGCGCGGCTACTTCGTCGTCGGCCCGAGCCCAGTTCTCGCGGCTGAATGCGTACAGGGTCAGGGCACGAATCCCGCGACGGCGAGCGTGCCCCAGGACACCCCGAATGGCCTCCACGCCGGCCGGGTGCCCTTCCAGTTCGTCGAGCCCCCGCTCCCGCGCCCAGCGCCGGTTGCCATCCATGATGATTGCCACGTGATGGGGCCGGTCCAGGGCATTCGTCACGTCTGGCTGCCGGACCGGGCCGGGATCGTCTGTCCGGGAGTCCGTCTCGTGGGCCGATGGAGGGGCGTCGGTCGGCCGGACGAGTGGTGCGCGCGCCACTAGACCTCCAGGACTTCTTGTTCCTTCGTGGCTCCGACGCGGTCGACGTCGCTGATGTGGCGATCCGTGGTCCGCTGGATGGCCTCGAGGACCCGATGCGCATCATCCTGACCGATCTCGCCATCGCGCTCGAGCTTCTTGAGCTGGTCGGCAGCGTCGCGGCGAAGGTTGCGGATCTCGACCCGCGCCTCTTCCATGCGCCGATGAACCACCTTGACCAGGTCCCGTCGGCGCTCCTCGGTCAGTTGCGGGATGTTCAACCGAACCACGGTGCCGTCGACGTTGGGCATGAGCCCGAGGTCGCTCTTGGTGATGGCCTTCTCGATAGCCCCGAGGACACTCCGGTCCCACGGCTGGATCACGATCTGATGCGGTTCGGGAACGCTGATCCCAGCGAGCTGATTGAGCGGGGTCTGGGTCCCGTAGAAGTCCACGTGGATGCGCTCCACGAGGCTGGTCGAAGCGCGGCCGGTCCGGATCCCCTGAAAGTCACGCTCCATGGCCTCGACGGCACGCGCCATCCGTTGATCCGCAGCCGTGACGATCTCGCTGCTCATCCCAGGACGCCTCCAGACGTCGGGGCCGCGATCAGCGTCCCCACCGGGTCGCCGAGTGCGACCCGGACGATGTTGTCGGGCTGATTGAGGTCGAAGACGACGATTGGAAGGTCATTCTCCATGCACAGCGCAACCGCTGCAGCGTCCATGACCTTGAGCTGGTCCCGGAGAAGGTCGGCGTAGACCAGGCGGTCGTAGCGTCGTGCGGTCGGAACCTTGAGCGGGTCCTGGTCGTACACCCCATCCACCTTGGTGGCCTTCAGGAGCACCTCGGCGCCGATCTCGACGGCACGCAGGGCGGCGGCCGTGTCGGTGGTGAAGTAGGGATTGCCGGTCCCCGCGACGAAAATCGTCACCCGGCCCTTCTCGAGATGGCGGACGGCGCGCCGCCGGATATACGGCTCGGCGATCTCGTTCATCGCGATGGCGCTCATGACCCGTGTCGGCAAGCCAGCTTTTTCGACCGCATCCTGGAGCGCCAGGCCATTCATGACCGTGGCCAGCATGCCGATGTAATCGCCGGTCGCGCGGTCCATGCCCGCGGCGGCCGCGGCCATGCCCCGGAAGATGTTGCCGCCACCGACCACGATCCCGACCTCGACACCGGTCGCGTGGACCCGTGCGACCTGGCTCGCGATGAACGCGCAGACGGCAGGGTCGACCCCGTATTGGCGATCGCCGAGGAGTGCCTCTCCGGATAGCTTGAGCAGGATCCGGCGGTAACGAGTCTGTGGTCGTTCGGACCCGGGCGTCACAGTTCCTCCCCGAGCGCATAGCGGACAAACCGCCGCACCCGGATATTCTCCCCGATGGTGGCGATCTTCTCGGTCACGAGCTCACGCACGGAGCGGTCCTCGTCGCGGAAGGGCTGCTCGAGCAGGCAGACCTCGCGGGCCCACTTCTTGAGCTGACCGTCCACGATCTTCTCGCGGATGTCCGCCGGCTTGGACGCCGCCGCGGGATCGGCGGCGAGTTCTGCCTTCTTGCGCTCCAGCTCGGAGGCCGGAATCCCGTCCACGTCGACATAGAGCGGGGCGAGCCCGGCAACCTGCACCGCCAGATCTCGAACAAGCTTCTGGAACTCGTCCGTGCGTGCTACGAAGTCGGTCTCGCAGTTGACCTCGATCAGCACGCCGACGCGACCGCCCGTGTGGATGTAGCTCGACACGAGTCCCTCGCGCGCGTCGCGGCCGGCCTTCTTCGCTGCGGCTGCGAGGCCGCGATCCCGGAGCATGGCGATGGCCTTGTCGACGTCGCCGCCGGTTTCCTCCAGGACGCGCTTGCAATCCATGAAGCCTGCTCCGGTACGTTCGCGAAGTTCCTTCACCGCCTCGGCGCTGATTGTGGCCATGCTCGTTCGGTACTCCTGGCTCGGGCGACGGGGCGTATCCCGTCGTGGTGGAAGTGGACTTGCCTGGATCAGCCGATGGTCGCGGCAGCTTCCCGCTCGGCGGCCTCGCGGGCAAGCTCGGCGGCGATCTCCTCGGGCGTGGCGGTGGCTTCTTCGACGACCGGCACTACCGGTAAGCCGGGCAGGAGGTCATCGTCGTCATCCGGAGCGAAGCTCAGAGCCGCGCCGCCGGCGAGGGCTGCAACCAGGGCGTCGCTGGCGCCGACATCGTCGTACTCGGGCTCGACGGTCATCGGCTCGGGCTCGGGTTCGATCGTCGCCCGTGACGCGCGCTCCTGGGCGCCCTCGATGGCCGCGTCGGCGACGAGCGAGCAGAGCAGCCGGATCGCGCGAATCGCATCGTCATTGGCAGGAATGATGAAGTCGATCTCGTCCGGATCCACGTTCGTGTCGCCGGTCCCGACGACCGGCAGCTCCAGCTTGTTCGCCTCGGTGATCGCGATCCGCTCGCGATGCGGGTCGACGATGAAGACGGCGCCGGGCAGCCGCTTCATCTTGCGAATGCCGCCGAGTGTCGCGGTCAGCTTGTTCAGCTCTTCGGTCAGCTTTGCGGCCTCCTTCTTGGGGAGGCGCTCGAACTCACCTGACTGCTGGCGTGCTTCGAGCTGTTCGAGCAGCCCGATGCGCTTCTTGATGGTAACGAAGTTCGTGAGCATCCCGCCCAGCCAGCGCTTGTTGATATAGGGCATCCCGGCACGGGTCGCCTCCTCGGCGATCGGCTCTTGGGCCTGCTTCTTGGTCCCGATGAACAGGACCGGCTCGCCGCGGGCGACCGTTTCGCGCACGAAGTCGAGCGCAACCTGCAGTCGCTGGGCGGTCTGGGCCAGATCGATGATGTGGATCCCGTTGCGCTCCGCGAAGATGAACGGGCGCATCTTTGGATTCCAGCGGCGTGTCTGGTGCCCGAAGTGGACACCCGCTTCGAGCAGCTGCCGCATTGAGACGGACGGCACGGGGCGAGACCTCCTGATCCGGTTGTATCCGCCGCGGATCCCATCGCCGGGAACCGATCAGACTCGCTCTCGCGCGCCTGACTCGGCACCGTCCCGGTGGGAACGATCCGCGTGTGAGCTCCGTCGCCGGTCGACGACGGGCATGGAGCCACGGACGGTCCGCGGCGGGCCGGAGTGTAGCACAGGGTTCGTCTGAAACCCGGCCCTCAGATCGCCGCCACGTGGTGCCGGATACGGACCGGGCCGTCAGGGGCGGACGCCGGTTCGACGACGACGAGGTCCAGGCGCAGCGGCAACGGGGGCACCAGCGTTCCGTCTGCCATCACGCCTTTGGCTCGGAGCGCCTGCGCCGCACGACGAAGGCGAAGCCGCTTGCGGGCATCCACCGTCTCCTCGGCCAGCCCGAAGTCGCGTCGTGCGCGGGTGCGCACCTCGACGATGACGAGCCGCCTGGGCGACACGATGTCCACGGCGACGATATCCAGTTCGGCCCGCCCGACCCGGACCTGCCGCCCCAGGATCTGCCATCCGGCGGCGGACAGGCGGTCGGCCACAAGCTGCTCGGCCAGGTCTCCCGTTCGCTGCGCCTCGGTCCGCATGACTCCACCATCGCAGGCGTCACTGCACCGCCGCTTATCTGGGACTTTCAGGAGATGGCGCTCCGGCCGGTCCAGACGCCGCTCAAATCACGGCGAACCGACCCATCGCCTGGCGGACTGCCCAACCCCGGGATCCGCCGTTGCCGGTATCTCGCCCGGGGGGTCGAGCTCGTCGGATGGGAGATCGAACGTGAGATGGTCGAGCTGATCCGCGACCAGAGCGCCGACATCCGGCACCGCCCGGGAGGCCATGACCGGGACGAGGCGCGGCTGACCCCAGTCTTGTTCCGCCACCGGTTCGAGGCCGAGGCCGATCTGATCTCCGGCCAGGGTCCGCTGCAGGGCAAGGAAGCTCCGCCGATGAAAGGGCGTCAGGCCGAGCCGGCGAACTGCCTCGCGGTGCTCGAGGGTGGCGTATCCCTGGTTGTGCTCCCAGCCGTACCCCGGATAGCGGACAGCCAGGCGGGCCATCATCCGGTCGCGGACCACCTTGGCCACCACGGATGCGCAGGCGATTGAATAGGACAACGCATCGCCATCGACGACGGCGGTGTAGGGACCGACGTACGCGTCGAATCCGGCAATCCGGTTGCCGTCCACGAGCACGTGGTCATGCCCGCCCAGCCGGTAAATGGCACGGCGCATGGCCAGATGGGTCGCATGGTAGATGTTCAGCTGGTCGATTTCGGCGACTGAGGCCGCGCCGACGCCGACGGCGAGGGCTCGGCGCCGAATTTCCGGCGCGAGGCGCTCTCGTTGCGCAGCCGACAGCGTCTTGGAATCCCGGACGCCGGCAATCCTGCGACTGTTCGGCCGGATGATGACGGCGGCGGCGACCACCGCGCCGCAGGTTGGCGCCACACCGACCTCATCCACACCGACGATTCGGAGCGCGCCTGCCTGCCAGAGGCGGCGCTCAATCCGGAGCGTAGGGACCTGCGGCACGCTGGCTAGCCTACCCGCCCGAAGCGGCTCGCGTCGGGTCGCCGTCCGCGGCGCCGGACATGGATCGACCCCGTCCGGGGACGGGGTCGTCGTGCTGGATGGCCGCGCTGCCCCGACTCAGCTCTTGGTGCGACGCTCGCGAAGGGTCGCGGCCTTGCCGACGCGCTCGCGCAGGAAGTACAGCTGGGCGCGTCGAACCTTGCCGTGGCGCATCACATCGATCTTCTCGATGCGGGGGCTGTTGACCTTGAACGTACGCTCGACACCGACGCCGCTGGCCAGTTTGCGGACGGTGATCGACCGCGTGATCCCGCCCCCGCGGAGACGCATCAGCGTTCCCTCGAAGACCTGGACACGTTCCTTGCCGCCCTCGACGACACGGGCGAAGACACGAACGGTGTCACCGGTCGCGAGTTCCGGGAGATCGGTGCGGAGCTGGTCGGCGACGATCTCGTCGAGCACGTTCACAGTAAGTCGTTCCCTGGTCGTGAAGGCAGCGCAGCGCTGCGGGTTGATCGTGGATCCGGCTGTCGGGTTCGGCCGACGGCGGAGTATAGCACGCGATCCGAACCACTCAGCCCGGGGCCTTGCTCCCCTTGTCGCCGCCCGATTCACCCGGGGTCGCGAGGATCCGCGACTCCTCCGGCCGAGCCGGCCGCCCGGCCAGCAGGTCCGGTCGGCGCTCGCGGGTGCGCATGAGTGATGCCTCAAGACGCCAGCGACGGACCGATTCGTGGTTCCCGCCGACAAGGACATCCGGGACGCCTTGCCCGCGGAACTGGGCGGGGCGCGTGTACTGCGGGTATTCCAGCAGCCCGTCCGAAAATGACTCTTCGTCGGTCGAGGCGGCATCGATGGCGCCCGGCAGCAACCGGATCACGGCGTCGACCACGACCAGCGCCGCGAGTTCGCCGCCGGTCAGGACATAGTCGCCGATCGACAACTCGATATCCACGAGGCGCCGAATGCGATCGTCCACACCCTCGTACCTGGGGCAGATCAAGATGAGGTGGTCCCGCTGCGCGAGATCGACGGCGCGCGCCTGCCGGAAAACCTCTCCCGCCGGATCGAGGAGGATCGCGGTCGAGTCAGGCCGCCGTAGCGCGTCGAGAGCGGCCGCGACGGGTTCGGGGCGCAGGACCATGCCGGGCCCTCCGCCGTAGGGGCTGTCGTCCACGCTGCGATGGCGTCCGATGCCCCACTCCCGTAGGTCGTGGACATGGATGTCGACCAGGCCCTCGTCCTGGATCCGACCTGGAATGCTCTGGGACAGGGGCCCGTCCAGCATCCCCGGGAAGAGCGTCACGAGATCGATCCGCATGGTCAATGGTCCGCGGCCGGAGGTTCCGACGCCACGTCGATTTCGGGCTCGGCGACCGGCGCCGGTCCGCCCTTGCCGTGACGCGACCAGCGCGGGCGCTTTCGCGGCGGACGCACCACCGGTTCGTCCACGGCGGCTCCGCCCAGATCGAGCACCTGTTCGTCGATGACGATCTCCCCACGCTCCGGGGCAAAGACGCGAACGATGTCCTTGACCAGGGGCACGTCGAACTCGCCGGCGGGACCGCCCCGCACCAGGAGGACCTCGGCCGTCGCCACGCGATAGATGTCGACGACGTTGCCGAGGCTCTGGCCGTCGCTCCCGCGGACCTCGGTCCCGATGATCTCGTGCCAGTACGCCGCTCCCGGCGCGAGGTCCGTGCGCCGATCCACGATCATTTCGAGATACGCATCGCGAAGCGTCTCGGCCGCCGCCCGGCTGTTGACCTCGCGGAAGTGCAGCCGCCAGCCGGGTCCGTCCTCCACGGCCGCCGCCTCGGCGATCATGAACGCGTCGTCGGTCCCTTCCCGGAACAGGACCTGACCGGCGATGAATCGATCGGTCGGGCGATCCGTGAGCACCTCGACTCGAACCACGCCACGCAGCCCGTGGAGGCCGCGCACCTGCGCCACGACGAGTCGGGTGGCGGGCACCGCCGAGCCCGTCGGCGTGTCGCTCAGAGGATTTCCAGCGAGACCGATCCGCCGTCGCGGGCGGCCGTGACCTTCAGCAGGGTCCGCAGGGCCTTCGCCACACTGCCGTTGCGGCCGATGACTTTGCCCATGTCCTCTTCGGCGACATGGAGTTCGATCACGGTGCCCTCTTCGTCCACGACTTCGGTCACCGTGACCGACGCAGGAGCGTCCACTAGGGTCTTGGCGACGTACTCAACGAGCTCGCGTGCTGCCATCGCGATCCTACTTTCCGGTCGTGACGATGCCCGCGACTCGAAGGAGCCGGGCAACGGTGTCGGATGGCTGGGCGCCCTTGGCGAGCCATGCCTTCGCCTTCTCGGCGTCGATCACGATCTCGGCCGGCTCGACCAGCGGGTTGTAATGCCCGATCGTTTCGATCGAGCGGCTGTCGCGGGCGTTTCGTGAATCGGCGACGACCACGCGATACGCCGGCTGCTTCTTGGCGCCGACGCGCGTCAATCGAATTCGTACGGCCATGTGGGCTGATTCCTCCTCATGATCCGGGCCATTGCCGGCCCGGTAGCTTACTGGACGGTGATGACAAAGCGGGCTCGGCCGCCCGTAGTGGTGGTGAGGGTGGTCCCGCCGAAGCTGGCGAGGTGCTCCAGGTAGGGCTTGAGATCGCGCTTCCAGGTGTCGAGGCCCTCGGCCGGCAGGTACGTCTCGGCGAACGAGATCAGGCCGTCAATGGCAATGAAGATCTCGACGTCGTTGGGACTGCCGGCCAACTCGATGACGCGCCGGTACGCAGCGGTCGAGCTCAGGCTCGAGGTAATGGTCGTATCGAGGATCCGTTCGAGGGTACCCTCGCCGATCCCCACGAAGAGGACATCGTCACGGGCCGCCAGCGAGAAGGAGAGCCGGGCGTCAGGGCCAAGAACGCCCGGATCGACGCCCGGGTCAATGCCCAGTCCGCCAAGCAGGGTGCCCAGATCGCCGAGGTCCACCTGCGTGATGGTGACCCCACCGTATTCGCTGTCGCGCACCGTGATATCGGTGCCGGCCGATGCCAGAAGCAGCAGGTTGTGCACCTGGGTGAACCGACTCCGCACAGCTTCGTCATCCGATCCTCGTAGCAGAATCGCGCCGCCGGCTCCGTCGTCAAGGGGCATCACGGCGATCCCGACTTCCTCGATCCAGGCCGCAACGTTCTCAACGCCGCCGACCGCAGCCAGGGCCTCTTCAATCTGGCGGACCGCGTCGGCCTGCGCCGGGGCGACCTTCGCCTGCGCCATCAGGCGCTGCAAGCCGGCGCCCGCCCCGTGCACTTCCACGAACGCCCAGGTGTCGGCCGGAAGAATCTTCGCGAATTGACTGACCGAGGGCGGTGGATCCGTCGGAGTGCCCGGCTCGAGTGTCGGGTCCGGCAGCGGGGCGGACAGGACCTCGAGCTGCACGGCGTCATCGACAACGCGGAGGCCCATCACGATCCAGTCCGGCATGCCCAGACGCATCGCCTGATCGAGCCCGACCCCGGGCGCCAGCTCCGCAACAATCCCGACGAGTGCTTGCCCGTCGACGTACACGATCCCCAGCTGATCGCCTGCCAGCTGCTCCCGGGCATTCCTGAACGCCTGGTTGGTGTCCGCGCCGGTCTTGTCGACATGGGCATCGATGCCAGCCCGGATGGTGGCGGCATCCCCGACCAGCATGAAACGGCCGTCGATGGCGCAGGCGAGATCCCCCTCGACCGACCGGACCTCGATCGAGCGATGTGTCGCCACGACCGTCGCGGCGCCGAACACGGTCTCACAGGTGACCACGCCGTCGGTCGCGGCGACCAGCAGGCCGGCGCCGTCCGCCAGGCTTTCGACGCCGCCGACCCCGATCGCGGCAACCACCGAGCCGGTCAGCAGCGGCTTGACCCTGGTCCGGTAGTCGACTGCACCACCGGACGCCTCGTCGACGATCCGATCGTAGACATCGTCCAGCTTCGTCGCGAGGATCGACTGGTCCGCGAAGCCGGGGAAGTGGGCCAGGAAATTGCCGAGATGCTGGCGCTGATCGCCTGGAAGGTCCGGCCGAAGCTCGAGGAACGCGACGCTGTCCGCCGGAAGATACCGGTACCCCTCGGGAAGCGGCCGGGCGCCGAGAATCAGGGCCGCGGCCAGCGCGCCCGCGATGGCCACCACCGTGACGACACCGGCGATGACCCACCGCCGACGATCGCCCGCTGGCGTCGGTACCGGCGCCGGTTCGGTCGCGCCCGGCGTGCCGGACGCGATCGGATCGCCATTGGTGATCGGCCCGCTCGGAACCTCAGCACCGGCCAGTGCCGGGACCTCGGCCAGCGTCGAACCTGTTCGCGGGTCCATCTCGATCATCGCCCTACCTCCGGCTCAGCGCGCCCGGCGCGCCCTTGCGTTGCATCCCGGAGAGCTGCTTCATCATCTTCTGCATGTCGGCAAATTGCTTGACCAGCCGGTTCACGTCCGGGAGGGTCGTCCCCGATCCGGTCGCGATCCGTCGTCGACGGGAGGCATTGAGAACCCCGGGATCGCGTCGTTCGCGCGGGGTCATGGACCGGATGATCGCCTCGGTGCGACCGATCTCGCCTCGATCCGCGGCTGCCTGAGCCTCCTTCGCCATGCCGCCCATCCCCGGAATCATCGACATCAACTGGCCGATCGGCCCCATCTTCTGGACCTGCTGCAACTGTTCGAGCATGTCCTCGAGCGTGAACTCCGACTTCCGAATCTTCTCCTCGATTTTCTGGGCCTGCTTGAGATCGACGACGTCCTGTGCCCGCTCGGCCAGGGTCAGCACGTCGCCCATGCCGAGGATCCGCCCCGCGAGGCGATCCGCGTGGAAGACCTCGAGCGCGTCGGTCTTTTCACCGGTTCCGAGGAACTTCACCGGGATGCCCGTCACGGAGGCGATCGAAAGAGCCGCGCCGCCGCGCGCATCGCCGTCGATCTTGGTCAGCACGAGCCCCGTGACGGGCACCGCGGCCGCGAAGGCCTGGGCGACGCTGACCGCTTCCTGGCCGGTCATCGCATCCACGACGAGCAGGGTTTCGATCGGATGGACGGCCCGGTCAACCGCGGAGATCTCCGCCATCAGGTCCTCGTCGATGCTCAGTCGACCCGCTGTGTCGATGACCACGGTGTCCCGAACGAGGCGGCGGGCCGCTTCGAGCCCGGTCATGGCGATGTCGACGACCGACGTTCCGACCGGCGCGCGATGAACGGGGATGTCCAGCGCGCGCCCGAGCGTCTCGAGTTGATCCGCCGCCGCCGGCCGATACGGGTCGGCGGCAACCAGGATCGGGCGTCGACCCTGCTTGATGATGTGTCGGGCGAGCTTTGCCGCGGACGTCGTCTTGCCTGAGCCCTGTAGGCCCACGAGCACGATCACGGCCGGGTTGCCCTGAAGGCGAAAGGCCTGTTCACCGACGCCGAGCATGGCCACGAGTTCGTCGTGCACGATCTTTACGACCTGCTGGCCGGCCGTGAGGCTTCCGAGTATCTCGGCACCCACTGCCTGGTCTCTGACCCGGGCCACGAAGTCCTTGACGACGCGGAAGTTGACGTCCGCCTCGAGCAGCGCGAGGCGAATCTCGCGCATGGCGACATCGACATCCGCTTCCGAGATCCGGCCGCGGCCGGTCAGCGTGGCCAGCGTCTTGCGCAGGCGATCGCTCAGGGCGTCGAACACGGTTGGCTGGGTCTCCTGATCGAGTTCGGTACCGGCGCCGCGCCGTCGGGCGGGCCGGATTGGTGCGCGGGTTCTGGCGACACCGGGGTGCCGCGAGTGTAGCGCATCAGCCGCTCTGGACCGGCTCCTCGATGGTGAAGTCGAGCGGCACGCTCAAAGTGCCGTCCCGGAGGATGAGGGCATACGACCCGGGACCCGGCACCGGAACCTCAAAACGAGAGCGCAGCCCGGGATTGGCGACACCCGGCTCCAGCACGGCGATCGATTGGCTGCGCCCGTCCTCCCGCGGCGCGATGATCGACCCATCCGGCAGGCGAAGCCCGATGTTTGCACTGGTGAACGCGAACCCGCCGCTGAATTCGCCGCGATAGCGGGCTGTATAGGAAACGCTGAGGGCCATGGCGTCGTGCGCGAGCTCGAGTCCCCAGTCGGGCAGATCGGCCCGCAGCTCGGCGCCGGTCAGGGTCACCGTCAGGGACCCGACCGAAGCGGAGCCGGACAGCCCCTGCAAGTGTGGCTCCAGCGTCACGAGGTTCTGGCTGCCGGGCACCAGCGGAATCACGACCACGTGCTCCGCCGACCGCCCGATCCGGATGGCCGCGCGGGGCAAATCGAATGCCCCATCGACGTCGAACAGGATGGTTGTCCCGACCGAAGCTCCGGCCTCGACGTCCGGCACAAGCGTGCCCCGGACCGGCTCGACGGCCCGCCCGCTTGCAGCCAGCAGAATGGGGACGTCCAGGCCGGCCAGGTCCTGTCCGGGATTCTCGAGCCGTAGCTTGAGGGACACGACGCCTCCGCCCTCGTCGATCACGGCGCTGACCTGATCGAGGTGGAGGATCAACCCGGCGTACCAGGCCGTCGCGCGGACCGGGTAGATCGTGGTCGTCGCCGTCGGCAGGGGCGTAGCCGTGGGCGCGACGGAGGCGGGCGGGATCACCTCGGCCGAGCATCCCGCCAGGACGACCGCAACGACCGCGGCGGCGGCCGCGGCGGAGCGGAGCCGGCGAGGCCGCGCCCGGCCCGTCAACGGCTCGGCGATCCGTACAGCGCGGAGATGAACGCGGTTGGATCGAAGGGCAGGAGGTCGTGCGGGCCCTCCCCGACGCCGACGAAACGGACGGGGACACCCAGCTCATCCTCGATCGCGAAGACGATCCCCCCTCGCGAGGTCGAATCGAGCTTCGTGAGCACGATCCCGGTCAGGCCCACCGCTGCGTGGAACGCCGCCGCCTGACTCAGCCCGTTCTGGCCCGTCGTGGCGTCGAGCACGAACAGGGTCTCGGGGCGCGCGCCCGGCAGGCGGCGGTCGATGATCCGGCGGATTTTCGCCAGCTCGTCCATCAGGTTCGATTTCGTGTGCAATCGTCCCGCCGTGTCGATGATCACAACGTCCGCGCCCCTGGCGACGCCCGCGTCGATCGCATCGAACACGACCGCTGCCGGATCGGCCCCGGCGGCATGGCCCACGAGATCGGCGCCGGCTCGTGTCGCCCAGATCCGAAGCTGGTCGACTGCCGCCGCCCGAAAGGTGTCGGCCGCCGCCATGATCACCCGCCGGCCGGCCTCGGCCTCGCGCAGCGCGAGCTTGCCGATCGTGGTGGTCTTGCCGGTTCCGTTGACGCCGACGACGAGCACGATGGCCGGCTGACCCGCTGCCGCGGATCGGAGATCCCAGGCAGTCTCCCGCGGCGCGAGGAGGCTGGAGAGTGCGTCACGGACCGCCGCGCCGGGCGAATCTGCGTCGCGCCGTGCTCTGGCGATCTTGATGACCCGCGCGGCCAGCCCGGCTCCGACATCGCCGGCGATCAGTGACTCCTCGGCCAGGTCCCAGTCCGCATCCGAGAAGCTCGTCACGCCGAGCAGGCCGCGCAGCCGCGACATGAACCCGCCCCGGGATCGGGTCAGTCCGGCGTCGAGATCGCCGGTCGCGATCGTTTCGTCCGTACCCTCGCGGTTCAAGCCGGGCCCGCGCCGGGCCCGACGGCAACGGCGCTGCGGGCCTGGGCCGCGAGCTCGGTCGCCTCGTCGAGCCGGAGGCTGATCACCCGCGACACGGAATCGTCGCCTACCGTCACGCCGTACAGCGCATCGGCGATCTCGATGGTGCCTCGGTTGTGGGTGATCACGATGAACTGGGTCGTCGCAGCCAGCTCGCTCAAGGCCGCCGTGAAACGTCCCACGTTTGCTTCGTCAAGGGCCGCATCCACCTCGTCGAGTACGCAGAACGGAACGGGCCGGACCTCGAGCATGGCGAACAGGAGCGCCACGGCCGTCAGCGAGCGCTCACCCCCCGACAACATCGCGAGGGCCTGTGGCTTCTTGCCGGGCGGTCGCGCGGTGATCTCGATCCCGGTCGCCGCGAGGTCGCTCGGATCGGTCAGCGACAGACGCGCGAACCCTCCCCCGAAGAGCTGGCGGAACCGCGCGTCGAAGCGCTCCTCGAGCGCGGCGAACGTGGTCCGGAACTGGGCCGAGATCATCGTGTCCAGCTCGGTGATCAGGGCGCGCGTCTGGTCGATCGCCGAGCGAAGGTCCGCGTGTTGCCGCTCCATCTCCTCGAGACGACGGCCGACCGTGGCAAACTCTTCGACCGCGTACGGGTTGGCGGCGCCGAGTTCGTGATATCGGCGTCGCAGGGTGGCCAGGCGCCCGGGGGTTGGCGGGTCAGTCGGCGGCGGGGTGGTCGCCCAGCGCTCACCCGCGGCGACCAGCGCCGCCGTGAGCGCCTCGGCTGCGTCTTCGTCGGGCGGGACGTCCTCCGGCTCCGGGTCGGCTGTTCCCGACGGGCGCGAGGATCCAGCGTCGTACGGCCTGGAGCCCGGCTCCAGCGCGAGGAGGTGCTCGAGGCTGAGGGGCGTGAGGCCCGCCAGCTCGACCAGCAGTTGCTCGCGCAATCCTTCCAGCCCCAGGCGTACCTCCAGATCGCCGTGCTCCGCCCTTCGCGCGGCCTCCTCGGCTGCTCGCAGGTGCTCTCGCGACGCGACCGCGGCTCGCTCCGCCGCGCTGAGGCGGGCGCGCTCATCGGTGTCCGCGACGGTGAGAGCGGTAACAGCCGCCCGAGCCTCGGCATCCCGCACGACGGCCCGGGCGATCCGTGCCGAGAGCGCGTCGGTCGTCGCCTCGACCGCGCGAACCCTCAGGGCCAGGGCGTCGATCTCCGTGTCGGCAGCGGCGATCCGGCCCTCATTGAGCGCAACGGCGGCTTCCGCGGCAGCCCGGCGGCGCTCTGCGTCGCGCCGCGCGCCATCGAGCTGAGCGAGCTGCTCGGCGAGGCGATCCCTCCGGGCACGAAGCTCTGACGCCCGTGCCTGCCACGTCACGATCGCCTGACGCTCCTGCGGGTCCGCGGCAGCCCGCGACGCTGTGATCGGCTCAGGCTGCGCGGCGCGTCCGCGCCCGACTTCGGCCTGGAGGCGCTCCAGCTGTGCCCGCTGCCAGGCGGCCTCACGCACCAGGGCCTCGAGGCTCCGGGCAACGAGTCGTTCCGCCTCGTCCGCTCCTCGACGTTCACCGATTGCGGCCGACTCCGTCACCCTCGCCCGATCCAGATCCTCGCGCGCCGCCAGGACCCGCGCATTCGAAGTCGAGGCCTCATCGTCCGCTGCGAGTGCCGCGCGCTCAGCCGCGCGCAGGGCATCCGCGGCCAGCTCGTGCTGGGCGCGCCGTTCCAGGGTGCCGTCGCCCGCGCCCAGGCGCACGACCACTTCCCCCACCACGGCCGAACCGTCGCGGGGGACAACGACCCAGCCGGCCGGCAGATGAACCTGGAGACCGAACGCTGCGTCAAGATCCGGAACCCACGCCACCCGGGCCAGGAGTCGCGCGGCAGCACCGGGGCCGTCGCGCCGGACCGCATCTCGAAGGAAGCCACCGCCGAGTGACACCACGTGCCGCTCGAAGGCTGACGTGGCCGGGCCGGTGTCCAGCATGCGATCCTCGGTCGCCCCGCCGGCTCCCGAGGTCAGGTCGTCGACAACGACCGCCACGCCGCGCTCCGTGGTCTGGCCGCGCAGAGCGTCCCGCGTCGTGAGATAGGCACGCCCGATGCCGGCGAGGGCCGCGTCCACGGCGGCCCGGAGGGTCGGCTCCACGACCAGCCCATCGTCGACCCGTCGAGCGCCGCGCTGACGCATCCGGGCCGCAAACCCGCTGCCACGATCGTCCTCGATCGCGGCTTCTGCCGATTCAACGCGGGCGCGTGCCGCGGCCAGTGCGGCGGCCGCCGATCCGGATCGCTCCGCTGCCGTGGTGGCCGCCGCGGCCGCTGACTCCCACTCGGCCGAGGCAGCCTCCCGTGACCGCACGGCCGCGGTCTCCGCCCCGGCGGCCGATTCGAGGGCCTCATGCGCCGTCAGCTGTGCCCGTTGGGCTGCCGTGACCTGTTGGGCCAGTTCCGCGGATCGCGCCTCCTCGTGCGTCGCCTGGCGCTCGACCTCGATGAGCCGGCGCCGCGCGGCCTCCGCTTCGGCCTCGCGGGCCGCGGCCACGCGTCGAACGGCGGACAGGTCGGCGTCGCGCATGCTGTCGGCCGCCTGGAGGCCAGCCAACTCGGACAGGGCCGCGGCGAGATCGCGCTCGGCCTCGCCCATGGCCAGCTCGAGAGTACCGTCGCGTTCCGGCACTGGTTCGGCGAGCCGGCGCCGCTGCTGGGCCAGATCTGCCTCGGCCCCGTTTCGCTCGAGCGCGAGCCGGTCGCGGTCGCGGACGAGTGCCTGACGCTCGGCCTGGATGCGGCCCTCCTCCAACTGGACCTCGGTCAGGGCGGCTTGCGCGATCTCGGCTTGGCGCCGCAGCTCAGCGCCCGAACGCGCCCGCTCTTCGAGTGCCGCCGCGGCAGCCGAAGCCTCCGCTTCAATGGCCGACAACCGAGCGAACGCCGCATCGACGTCGGCACGGCTCGCCGCAAGCGCCCCGGCCGCTTCGTCGATCCGGATGGCCGCGTCGTGCCAGCGCGTGTGCGCGCCCTTGAGCACCCCGGTCAGGAGCTCGTCGCCGGCCGAGACCCGCGACTCGGCCTGCTCCGCCTGGATGGCCAGCCGGCGAACCTGCGGTCGCAGCTCGGCGACGATGTCTTCGACCCGGGCGAGGTTGGCCTCCGACTCGCTGAGCTGCTCCTCGGCGCGTCGGCGCCGGCGTTCGTGTCGTCGAACCCCGGCCACCTCCTCGAATAGCGGCCGCCGCTCTTCCGGCCGCAAGGCGAGCGCCTGGTCGACCATGCCCTGCCCGATGAACAGAAAGGCGTTCTCGGCAAGGTGCGCGCCTTCCAGCAGGTCTACGAGATCGCGCAGCCGGACACGCTGCCGGTTCAGGAGGTACTCGTTCTCGCCGGACCGGTACAGCCGGCGCCCGAGCTCCACGACGCCGAACTCGATGGGCAGCAGCCCATCCCCGTTGTCGAGGGACAGCTGAACGTCGGCCATCCCGACCGCGGCCTTGCGTTCAGAACCCGCCCAGATGACGTCCTCCGACTTGCGTGAGCGGAGCGCCCGGCCCTGCTCCCCGAGTGCCCAGCGGAGGGCATCGGCCAGGTTGCTCTTGCCCGAGCCGTTGGGCCCGACGATCGCGCTGATCCCGGGACCGAACGTCACCAACGTACGCTCGGCGAACGACTTGAATCCCTGTAGCCGGACCGACAGGAGTCGGGCCGGAGCCGTCATCCGACCCGTCATCGGAGCTGTCCGGCAGTGGCGGCGGGTGGCCCGTCCGGCGCCGCTCCCTCTGGGTCCGCTTCCGGCGCAGATCGGCTCAGGGCATCGAGCGCCTGGGCCGCCGCGCTCGTTTCCGCCACTCGACGGGAGGAACCGACGCCCGTTCCGAGCGATCGACCATCGACCAGCACCTCGATCCGGAAAACCTTGTCGTGATCGGGTCCAGCCGCCTCGAGGACGCGGTACTCCGGACGGGCCCCCGCCGTCCGCTGGGTCAGTTCCTGGAGACGGCTCTTGGGGCTCTTGAGCATGGACACCGGCGTGGCGGCCGTCAGCTCCGGATCCGCCACCTTGGCGATCCAGGCCGCAGCCGCTTCCCAGCCAAGATCGGTGAACACCGCGCCGGCCAGCGCCTCAAACCCCGACGCGAGAAGGGATGGACGCACGCGGCCGCCCCTGAGGGCCTCCCCCTCGCCGAGCTGCAGGTCCTCGCCGATCCCGAGACGGACCGCAATCCGCGCCAGCCCCTGCGTACTGACGATGCCGGCCCGGCGGGACGACAGGAGTCCTTCGTCGTCGTCCGGATGGGCGCGGAAGAGGGCCTCTGAGATGACCAGGCTGATGACGGCATCGCCCAGCAACTCAAGACGCTCATTGTGGCCGGCAGCCTGGCCCGGGTGCTCGTGCAACCAGGAGGCATGGGTGACCGCCTGAGCGATCAGCGCGCGATCACGGATCGGGAGCTCGAGACGGGCGATGAGGGCGTCGATCCGATCCATGCTGCGGGGTACCGCCGCGGCACCTGGATCGGTCGGGCTGTGGTCCTGAGGAACGTCCCTCAGGACGACCGCTCGTCGATGTAGTCCGCAGCATCCTGAACGGTACGGATCCGCTCCGCGTCCTCGTCGGAGATCTCGGTTCCGAACTCTTCCTCAAGGCTCATGATCAGCTCGACGAGATCGAGAGAGTCGGCATTGAGGTCGTCTACGAACGAGGCCTCCGGCTTGACCTCTTCCTCATCGACCCCGAGCTGTTCGATGACGATCTTCTTGAGACGCTCGTATGTGGTTGCCACGGACTCCTCCTGAGGAATAGAACCGGCGGGCTATCCGCCGGGGGTGTCTCGTGCGATCTGGCCGAGAACGCCGTTCATCAAACGGCGCATCGGGTCTCCGCTGTAGGTACGTGCCAGTTCGACCCACTCGGCGATCGCCACCCGGGCCGGCGTCGGCGAGTGTAGCACCTCACCGATCGCACATCGCAGCAGGGCGCGGTCCATGCGGGCGAGCGAAACAACCGGGTAGCGGGGGGCAGCCACGGAGATTCGAACGTCGATCGTGTCCCGGTTCTGGGTGACCGCTTCGACCAGCTGACGCGCCAGCAGGGCGGTCTCGGCATCCCCCTCCGATTCGGCGAGCTCACGCTCAAGGGCCGTCTGGGCGGTGCGCTGCCCGAACTCCGCCTCGAAGATCGCAGCCAGGGCCGCCCGGCGCCCCGCGCGACGGCTGCGCAGGCGGTCAGCTGCCGATGCCATCGACGATCACCGTGACCGACCCCAGCTGCAGGCCGAGGAGTCGCTCGATCGCGGCGGCGATGGCCGCCCGGGCGTCGGCACCGACGGCGGCAAGATCCGCTCCGGGCCGGGCGATGACCCAGACTCGCAGATCGACGCGATCGTCGCGCCGTTGAACGACGACCGCCGGGCCGAGAAAGAAGGTCCGCCAGGCGGGGCCCCCTCGCGCGACGCGCAGGACGCCTGGCACCTCGAGGGCAGCGAGTCGCGTCACTTCGACGATGACCCGTCGCCCAACCGACAGCACCGGCCCGCTCATCCCGGTGGGTTCCCAGGGGCCGGTGGGTTCGCAGGGCCCGGTTGGTTCGCCGAGGCCGCGGAACCCGCCTGATCTCGGAGGGCGGCTTCGATCAGACCGGGAACATTCGTGCGTGCCGTCTCCGCGGCCACGGCGCAGGCGAATCCGACCATCCGCCGTTTGGCCCGGCCGTGCGTGATGATGACTGACCCACGGACCCCAAGGAGTGGCGATCCGCCGGTCTTCTCGTAATCGAAGACGTCCCGGATGCGTTCGATTCCCGGGCGCAGCAGCAGGTAGGCGAGCTTGCCCCGGAGCGAGCCGCGGAACTCGGCTCTGAACAAGTCGAACATGAACGTCGACAGGCCCTCGAAGAACTTGATCACCACGTTGCCGGTCACGGCGTCCGTGACGACGACATCGGCGAGGGTACCGGTGAGGTCGCGACCCTCGACGTTGCCGATGAAGTTGAGGCCAGACATGTCGAGCAGCTCGGTCGCTTGCTGGATCCGCAGATCGCCCTTGCCCTTCTCCTCGCCGATCGACAGGAGTGCGACACGCGGATTGTCGATCCCCATCACGCGCTCCGCGAAGATCGTCCCCATCCGGGCGTACTGGGCCAGGTTCTCGGCACTGGAATCGGGGTTGGCCCCGATGTCGAGCAACACGAACGGTGCCCCACTCCGGATCATCTGGACGGCCAGCGCCGGTCGATCGACGCCGGGAAGCCTCCCGATCCGGAGGACCGCGGCCGCCATCGCTGCCCCGGTGTGGCCGGCCGTCACGACGGCGTCGGCATCTCCATTTCGGACGAGGTCGCAGGCGACGACGATCGAGGCGTCCTTCTTTTCGCGCAGCGCCCGTGCGGGGTGGTCGTCCATGTCGATGACCTGGGACGCGTGCACGATCGAGACGTTTGCCGGCAGGGCACCCGCCAGTTCGCCGATTCGTTCCGCGACACCGACGAGGATCACGCGATCTTCAGGATGCGCCACGGCGTGGTCGAGGGCGCCCGGAACGATCTCAAGCGGGCCGTGGTCACCGCCCATGGCGTCAACCGCGATCCGGACCCCGTGAGCGTCCGACTCCGGTGCAACGTCCTGGCTGGTCACCGGATCAGGTCGCGGGCTCGTCCTTGGCCGACTTCAGCTCGAGGACCGGCCGGCCGCCGTAGTACCCGCAATTCGGGCACGCGCGGTGCGATCGCTTGGGCTGGTGACAGTGCGAGCACTCCTCAAGCTTCGGGAGTTCGATGGCAAGGTGTGCGCGTCGATCGCCCTGGCGAGCGTGGGAGACCCGTCGCTTGGGTACGCCCATGGTGTCGTGATGCTCCTTTCAAGACCCGTCGCCGATCTGCAACGGCAGAGATCCACGTCGCGCGTGCACGACGTTGCTGTCAGGTCGGTGCCGGGTGGCCCGGGGCGCGTGAGCGCGGACCGAGCGGGAGTTTACTCGCTCTGCGGTTCGGCGTCGACCCGGAAGGCCCCGAGCGCTGCGAGCCGCGGGTCGATGTCGTCCAGAACATGGGCCGGATGACCCTCAAGACGCGCTCCGCACTCGATACACAGCCCGAGGCAGTCCGGGCGACACAACGGGGCGATCGGTTCGGCGAGCGACACGGCCTCACGCAGGAGGGGCTCGAGGTCGAGCTCGTGATGCGAGTTGAGGCGCCCGACGTCCGGCTCCGCGTCCCGATCGAGGGCTTGTCCCGTCGCCAGGTCAATGCTCGGCAGGACTTCCTCGCGCAGCGAAACCTTGAGGTGGACATCAGCGGGACCGAGGCAACGGGAGCACAGCGCAGCCAGCGCCGCCACGAACTGCGCTCGGACGAGCACTCCGCGATTGGTCCGGCTCGCCTCGAGCCACCCGTTGATCGGGCTCGCCAATTCGAGCAAATCGTCCAGCGGGATCGTGACGCCCTCGAACTCGATGCGGCGAACGGAGCCGACCGGTTCGGCGAGCAGGCTGGCGAGCGGGAATTCGAGGTCCGGCGTCGAACTCACCGGTAGCCGGGGCGGTCGTCGTCCTTGTCGAAATCCGCGCCATCTGCCGATTCGGCGTCGTCCCGCTCGTCTCCGTCGAACGACGCTTCGACTCCAGCCGCGGCAAGCTCGGCCCGACGGTCATCGAGAACCGCGATCCCCTTCTGAACGCCGGCCAGCGCCTTGCCGACCTCGGACTCGAGGGTCTCGAGCAGGCCGAGCGCGTAGTCGTCGGCCCCGGCCCGCGTCAGCTCGGCCTGCGTCCGGGCCTCCGCGATGATCGCCTGGCCTTCCGCATCGGCACGATCGAGCAGCCCGCGCTCCCCGATCAGAAACGCAGCCTGCTCCTGTGCCCGGCTGATGATCCGGCCGGACTCGGCCTCCGCCTTCTCGATGATCCGTTCTCCCTCGGCATTGATCCGCTTGGCGGCGCGGACCTCCTCGGGGATGGCGACGCGGAGCTGGTCCACGAGGTCGAGGACGGCGTCTCGATCAACGATTGTGTTTCGGGTGAGGGGCAGCGACTTGCCCGTCGCAATCAGCGATTCGAGCCGCTCGAGGAGGAAGATGATGTCCAGCGCAGTGGCCTCCGGGCGGGGCAGATCAAGGCCGATTATGGCACGCGGCCAGTGGTCTCATCGGCGACCGAGGGCGCGCTCGATGGCGGCCACGGCCGCGGCTGGGACCATCTCGCCGACGTTGCCCCCGAACGACGCGATCTCCTTGACCAGGCTGGAGCTGACGTAGCCGTGCTCGAGCGCCGTCATGAAGAACATCGTGTCAATGTCCGGCGCGAGTTTCCGGTTGTTGTGCGCCAGCTGCATTTCGACTTCGAAGTCGGACACTGCTCGCAGGCCGCGGACGATCGCGCTCCCCTGGTGAGCGTGGACCGCGTCGACGGTCAGGCCGTCGAAGGCGGCGACCTGGACCCGCTCGGCCGGCAGCCCGACCTCGGCGATGGCCGCCTGTAGGATGGCGATCCGCTCCTCGGCCGGGAACATCGGGGCTTTCCTGGGATTGCCGAGAACGGCCACGACGACCCGATCGAACACGCCGAGCGCTCGCGCCAGGACGTCCAGATGTCCGTTGGTCACCGGGTCGAACGACCCGGGGTAGACCGCGATCCTCACGCCAGCGCCTCCCTCGGCTCGGTCATTCGATAAAACGTCAGCGCCGTATCGCCGAAGCGCCGTGCGCGATCCGATGCTAGCAGCCCGATCCGGTCCGGCGGCCCGTCTCGCCAGAAGTGCTTGGCCAGCACGACCGCGTCCCGGGTCAGGAACGCCGGCGGACCGCCGAGACGCTCGAGGGCACCCACGAGCAAGTCCGCGCGGTCATACGGAGGATCGAGGATCACCACGTCATACGGCGCAGCCGCGGCGGCGGAGGCGCTGGCGAGCCAGGCGATCGCCTCCGCCTGAACAACGCTCGAGGCGTCGGAGAACAGATGCGTCCGGGCCAGGTTCTCGCGAATGGTCAGCACCGCCGCACGGTCCTGCTCGACGAAGATGGCCGCTCTGGCGCCCCGTGAGAGCGCCTCGATGCCCGCCGCGCCACTGCCCGCGAACAGGTCAAGGACGCGAGCGCCCCGGAGTCTCGGCTCGAGCACCGCAAAGCCCGCCTGCTTGACCCGATCGGCGAACGGCCGCGTCACCGACCCGGGAGCTTCCAGCCGGATCCCCCGGGCGGTACCGGCGATCACCCGGCCGGCACCCTCGCCCGGCACACGCTTGCTCATGCGCCGGCCTGCGGTTCAGCCCTGGCGATCGGTGCCAGCCAACCGGAGCGAAGCTCGGCTTCCAGCGCGCCGTTGCCGGCCAGCAACCGCCCGGCGGGATCGAGCA
The DNA here is from genome assembly GCA_964580175.1 of uncultured Anaerolinea sp. Lineage (GTDB taxonomy): Bacteria > Chloroflexota > Limnocylindria > Limnocylindrales > CSP1-4 > UBA5189. Next base: position 23,944 of record CAZOJS010000128.1, read on the forward strand.
GGGTCTCGGCCACCTCCCGGGCGCGAACGGCCAGCTCACGATGACCCTCACGCTGGAGCGACGCCACGCGCAGGGCGGGCAGGCCGCTCTGCGCAAACCCGAGAACATCGCCCTCGCGGCGCAACTCCCAGTCCATTTCGGCGAGGGCGAAACCATCGCGCTCGTCCCGGATGGCCTGCATCCGCGCCATCGCCGTCTCGTCGTCCGAGTCCGAGACCAGGACGCAGAACGACGGCTCGGTCCCACGGCCAACGCGGCCGCGCAGCTGGTGCAGCTGGGCGAGACCGAACCGGTCGGCGCCTTCGATGATCATCATGGTCGCTTCGGGTACGTCCACCCCGACCTCGACGACCGTCGTGCCCACGAGCACGTCGAGTTCGCCGTCCCGGAAGCGGGCCATTTCGGCATCCCGATCGGCTGCCTTGAGCCGACCGTGCACGAGTCCGACCCGGAGCGGAGCGAGCAGCTCACGAAGACGGACAGCCTCGGCCTCCGCGGCCACGGCGGTGAACGCGAGCTGGACCTCGTCGGGTGGCCCGAACAGATCCGGGAACATGTCGGCAGCGGCTCCCGGGTCCTCCTCGGCCGGGACGATCAGGGGCACGACGACGAATGTCCGGTTGCCCCGACTCGCCTCGGCGCGGACCCGGTCCCACGTTCCATCGAGATCGCCGAATCGTCGAATCCCCGTGCGAATCGCAACGCGGCCCTCGGGGGGCGTCCGCAGGTCCGTGACATCCAGATCGGCGTACAGGACCTGCCCAAGCGTCCGCGGGATGGGCGTGGCCGTCATCAACAGGACATGGGGCACGCTCCCGCCCTTGGCCTCCAGGGCGGCCCGTTGTTCGACCCCGAAGCGATGCTGTTCGTCGACAACGGCGAGGGCAAGGTCCATGAAGCGCACCGAGTCCGAAATCAGGGCGTGGGTCCCGACCACGACCCCGGCCTGTCCCGAAGCCAGCAGGTCCCGGGTGCGATTCGCATCAGCCGCCCGCATCGAGCCGGTCAGCAGCTCGACCCCGATCCCGAGCGGCGCCAGCAGGTCGGCGAGCGTTCGCTGATGCTGCCGGGCCAGCAGATCCGTCGGGGCCAGGAGGGCCCCCTGGCGGTGGGTCAGCGCGGCGGCCGCAAGTCCCCACGCCGCAACGGCCGTCTTGCCCGAGCCAACGTCACCCTGCAGCAGCCGGAGCATCGGGTTCGGGCGGGCGAGATCTGCCCGGATCGCCTCGACGGCACGGTCCTGATCCACGGTGAGCGTGACCGGCCGCTCCAGCTTCGCCGAGAGCGACGCTTCGATCGACCTCCGAATCGCCCGGTCGTGGGTCTCGTCCAGCGGGATCGGTCGTCCATGCTCCCCTACTCGCTCGCGACGACGCCCGACCATGCCCAGCTGGAGGGCCAGGAGCTCGTCAAAGGCGAGGCGCCTGAGCGCCGCGTCGCGCCGTTCGAAGGATGTTGGATAGTGCGCCTCCTCGAGCGCTTCGCCGATCCCCACCAACCCGACGCCGGCTCGGATCGAGGGAGTGACATATTCGGGATACGAGGATGCCGTGGCGTCCAGCGCGGCCCGTACCGCGCGCCGCAGCGACGCCGCGGTCAACCCGGCGGTGAGGCGATAGATCGGGACGATCCGCCCCGCGTGCAGGAGCGCGCTCCCGTCGTCGGGCTGGAATTCGGGATTGTCCAGCGTCATCCGGTAGCCGAAGCGCCGGAGCTTTCCGCTCACCACGATCTGGTCGTCGACCTTCAGGCGCCGCTCGATATAGCGGCGGCCGAACCACGTTGCGTCGAGACTCCCGGTCTCGTCCTCGAACCGGGCGATCGTCCGCTGCACCCGGCGCCGGAAGGACGGCTCGACCCGCAGATCGGCGACCCGGACGCGGGCCGATACCAGCTCGCCATCCGCGAGCGACATGAAATCCCCGATCCGGCGCATCTCGCGGAGGTCCTCATACCGCCTCGGCACCCGAAAGAGCAGGTCCCGCACGAGCCCGAGACCCAGCCGCCGGCCGGCTCTGGCAACCACCGTCGCGCCCGGCAGCCCGGAGCGCCCGAGCGGCGTGTCCAGCAGCTCCCCCGGGGTCAGCGGCGCGGTCGGAACCTTCGGGCGGCGGGGCATGGCCGGCCGTGCTCCCCGGGCACCTGGATCTCGGCCGCGGGGTCCGGCCACGCCTATTCGGCGGAGATCAGGTAGCGGTAGTGAGGCTGCCCGCCGTGCACCACCTCAACTTCCGCGCCCGGGACCGCTTCGCCGATCCTTCTCGCCACGAGCTCGGTGGACGCCAGGTCGGCGCCCTCGCCGTAGTACACCGTGACCAGTTCGTAGCCCGCCTGAAGCGAGCCGACGGCTGCCAGAACGGCAGTCGTGGGATCGTCGTCGACGGCCACCAGCCCGTCGTCGGGATCCAGCGCAATGGTCTGGCCCTCGCGGACCTTGACCCCTCCGATGGTCGCATCTCGAACGGCCGTCGTGACCGAGAGCGTCTGAATGGATCGCCCGGCCGTCGTCATGCCGGCTGCGTTCGCCGCGGCATCCTTGGTCGGATCCAGGGCCAGCAGGGCGGCGAATCCTTCTGCGGCGTTGCGGGTCGCGACGACCGCAACCGGACGATCGGCCATGCCCGCAACCTGGCGAGCCGCCAACACGACATTCGGGTTGTTGGGCAGAACGAGGATCTCGGTCGCGTCCACCGACCGGATCGCCTCGAGGAGCTCGCCGGTGCTGGGATTGGCGGACTGCCCGCCGACCCCCACCCGGCTCCCCCCGAACTCCCGGAAGCTGGCCGCCACCCCCTCGCCTGCCCCTACCGCGCTGCCCGCCCGCC
>CAZOJS010000129.1:0-3853 GCA_964580175.1 uncultured Anaerolinea sp.
CTAAGGGAACGGAAATGGTCATGCCTGGAGATAACGTAGAACTCGATATCGAACTCATCTGTCCCATTGCCATGGAAAAAGAACTTCGCTTCGCTATTCGCGATGGGGGTAAGACCGTTGGTGCTGGTGTTGTGAGTGAGATTGTTAAGTAAAAAAGATGCGGGAAATTATTACATTAGCTTGTACCGTCGAAGGTTGCGGTGGCCGCTACTCGACGCGTAAGAATAAGAAAACGACAACTGAAAGACTTGAGCGAGCCAAATACTGCAGAATGTGCCGCAAGCACACCCAGCATCGCGAGAAAAAATAATATAACGGGAGCGTTGTCCCGGAGCTCTCTTTAGGTGAGTAGCTCAATTGGCAGAGCACTGGTCTCCAAAACCAGGGGTTGCAGGTTCAATTCCTTTCTCACCTGCCAGGCTGACGAAGTAAAGGGTTAAAAAACGTGGCAAATAATTTTTTAGGTTTTTTTTCAGATACAAAGCAAGAATTAAAAAAAGTTGTATGGCCGACTCGAGCTGAGCTAGTGGGTTCAACAGTGACGGTTATCGTCACCGTTTTAATATTAGCGGCTTTCATTGGTGTGATTGATTTTATTTTATCGCAACTTATTCAAAGGATCATTTGATGTCAAAAAAGTGGTACGCAGTTCATACACTAACAGGCGCTGAGCAGAAAGTTTTTTCAAGCCTACAGACCCGCGCAGAAGCTGCCGGTATGAGTCAGCATATTGGTCAAGTCTTGATCCCAACGGAGAAGGTAAGTGAAGTTAAAGAAGGTAAAAAGAAAATTTCAGAAAGAAAGTTTTTCCCAGGGTATATCCTTGTGGAAATGGAGTTAACAGATGAAAGTTGGTATCTCGTCAAAAATACTCCAGGAATTACAGGATTTGTGGGTTCGGGCAATAAACCCCTATCACTTCCTGAGTCCGAGATCAAAACCATTATCGAGCAACAGACTGAAAAAGCGGCAAAGCCCAAGCCGAAAGTTGATTTCCAGGTGGGAGAATCGGTCCGGGTGAAAGAAGGAGCCTTTGCGAATTTTAACGGAACCATCGATGAGCTTAATCCCAATAAAGGGAAGCTCCGTGTGATGGTTACTATTTTTGGACGGGCAACACCCGTCGAACTTGAATACTGGCAAGTGGAGAAACTCTAATGGCTAAAAAAATTGTAGTTCAAATTAAGTTGCAAGTTCCAGCGGGTCAAGCCAATCCGGCTCCTCCCATTGGCCCGGCTCTTGGTCAGCACGGTGTCAATATCATGGAATTTTGCAAAAAGTTTAATGAGCAGACGAAGGACAAGGCCGGCACCATTCTGCCTGTCGTTTTGACGGTTTATGAGGATAAAAGTTTTACATTCATTACGAAGTCTCCACCAGTGGCTTCTTTGCTTAAAAAAGCAGCCGGTTTGGCAAAGGCATCGGGTGAGCCCAACAAGAACAAGATCGGGAAAGTGACTCGTAAAGATGTGGAAGATATTGCAAAAATAAAAATGAAAGATTTGAACGCAACAAAAATGGAAAGTGCCATGCGCATGATCGAAGGCTCTGCCAGAAGCATGGGCATTGAGGTAGTAGGTTAATTATGACAACTGTGCTCAAAGTTAAAGGTAGCAAGAGATTCCGCAAGGCCTCTGAAGGCATTGATCCTCTCAAGAAATATACTCTGAAAGAAGCAGTGGCGATTTTGAAAAAGGCTCCTGCGACTAAATTTGATCAGACCGTCGAGTTGCATTTTCAATTGGGTTTAGATCCCAAGCAAGCGGATCAGATGATTCGTGGTTCTGCCAGTCTTCCTCACGGAACAGGCGGAACGGTCAAAGTAATCTGCTTCGTCCGCGGCGAAGAGGCGAGAGAAGCTCAGCAAGCCGGTGCGGATGTTGTGGGCGCAGAAGAATTAATTGAAAAGGTTAATGGCGGCTGGCTTGATTTTGATGCTGTCGTAGCTCACCCTGACATGATGCGTGAAATTTCAAAATTAGGCCGCGTCCTAGGTCCTAAGGGCCTGATGCCTTCTCCGAAGGCTGGTACCGTGACTAAGGCTGTGGGAAAGGCAATTGCAGATTTAAAAAAGGGCAAGATCGAAATTAAAAATGATAAAACGAGCGGCGTCCATGTGGTTTGTGGAAAGCTCTCATTTAGTGAAGACAAAATTATCGAAAACGCCAACACCGTAATTCGTTCACTTTTGGAAATGCGTCCGCATGCCGTCAAGGGCGAGTATGTTAAGGGCGTTTCCATTGCGACGAGCATGGGGCCCGGGCTCAAGCTTGACACTACGAATGTTGGAAAATAGGAAAGAATAGAGACGGAGACGAAGTATGCCAAAGATTGAAAAAGAAATAATGGCGAAGGAGCTCAAGAATTGTTTTGAGCAAAATCCTTACGTATTTTTTACATCCGTTAAGGGTTTAAGTGTGGCGGATCTTACAGAATTGCGCCGTAACCTTGAGTCCAAGAGTAAAAGAGCCATGCTTTCCAAGAATTCGCTCACCGAGCGCATCTTGAAAGAGCGCGGGCTCAATGGTGAGGCAAAGAAATTAATACAAGATTCAGTTTTATTAACATTTGGAAATAAAAATCCTCAGGAGATCTCTAAAGTTTTCGTGGAGTTTTTAAAAGGCCACGAAAAAATGGTTCTTCGAGGGGCGATCCTTGATGGGAAAGTAGTCCAACCGGCTGAAATTAAAGAGCTGGCTAAGCTACCTTCTCGCGAAGTCTTGCTCGGAAAAGTGGTGAGTGGAATCAACGCGCCAATAGCAGGATTAGTATTAACACTCGGTGCTTTAGTGCGGTCGTTCGTGATCGTCCTAAATCAAGTAGCCGAAAAGAAACAAAAAGAATAATAGGAGTGGAGGGAATATAAAATGAGTGAAGCTGTAAAAGAAGCTGTGCAATTAAATACAAAACAAAATCAAATTCTCGAGTCGATCGATGTCCTGACGGTTATCGAGCTCGCCGGTTTAGTCAAAGCGCTAGAAACCAAGTACGGTGTCTCTGCCGCCGCTGCTGCCCCTGTGGCCGCCGCTGGTGCTGCAGGAGCTGGTGCTGCTGTCGCTGCCGAAGAGCAGACTGCCTTCTCAGTCGTGTTGGAGTCATTTCCAGTTGACAAGAAGATTTCCATCATCAAAGTAGTTCGGGAAATTACGAACTTAGGCTTAAAAGAAGCTAAGGATCTCGTCGAAGCAGCTCCAAAACCTGTGAAGGAAGGCGTTGCAAAAGAAGAAGCCGCGAAGTTTAAGGCAAGTCTCGAAGCCGCAGGAGCTAAAGTAACCCTCAAATAATAGGGTATCTCGCGCTTTTTTGTTGGTTTTGAGTTCTAAAATTTCCTAATTAGGAGGACGAGAATGACTGCTTCCGTAACGGAGCGTAAAAGTTTTTCAAAGATCAGCGATTGTATGGATATCCCCAATTTGGTGGAAATCCAGGTGGAATCGTATGAACAATTTCTGCAAAGTGGAGGCTCGAAGAAGCGCCGCAAGAAGAATCAAGGTCTTGAGGCTGCCTTTTTAGAATCTTTCCCCATCGAGAGTTTTGATGGCGGCTGCCGCTTGGAATATGTGAACTACAATATTGGAGTTCCTAAGTATTCCATGACTGAATGCCGGAAACGCGGAATGACCTTTGCTGCTCCTCTCAAAGTCAAGTTTCGTCTCATCCGAAAAGGACAAGTCAAAGAGCAAGAAGTTTACATGGGAGATCTACCTCTCATGACGGAAACTGGCACCTTTATCATCAACGGTGCAGAGCGTGTCGTCGTGTCTCAGCTTCACCGGTCTCCCGGTGTTTCGCTGGAGTCCTCCTTCCACACCAGCGGAAAGAAGATTTACGGTGTCCGGATTATTCCGTATCG
>CAZOJS010000130.1:0-5435 GCA_964580175.1 uncultured Anaerolinea sp.
CCGTCGGAGTCCACGGGACCATCCAGCTCGATCTCGGGGTCGATCCGCAGGTGCGAGACGCGACCGGACCGGGACAGTTGCTCGCGAGCGGCAACCGTGAACGGCTCCACGGACGCCGCGCCCCATGCGGCGGAGACCGGCCCGCGCGGGGCATAGGCGAACGCCCACGGGAGCGGCCTTGGCCGTCGCAGGAGCACCTGGGCGGCGATACGGCCGGCCGATGTCTCAGCCACCACGTCCGTGCTCGCCCAGCCATTGACCCGCTTGACCCGCGCCCAGGCCCGGAGTTGCAGATACGACCCGGGTTCGGCAGCCTGAACGAAGTCGTCCCACTCGTCGGTCTCGGCGGGTGGCTGATCGAGACTCATGCCCGACGCCGCCGCCGGATCTGGTCGGTCACGATTCTGACGATAGAGGCCAGTTCCGGGATACGCAACGCGACCGCCAACGAGCCGTACGCCGTCAGACCGGCCAAGGTGGCCGCGACCGTCCCCGCGAGCAGGGCCAACTTGTCGGAGCCGGGAGCCAGAAGCCCGGCCAGGGCATCGGCCGCGAGCGTGGCAGCGATGGCGGCGAGGAGGGCCCCGGCGCCCGAACCGGCCAGGACTCTCAGTACGCCGAGCGCATCGAACGTCGGGACGTGACGGCCCAGGACGACCAGCAGGAGCGCCGCCTCGATCCAGGCCGCGATCGCAATGGCCGCCGCGAGACCGGGCAGGCCAAGCGGGCGGACGAGCAGAAACCCGATCCCGACGTTGATCGCGACCGCCGCAACCGCAGCCAGCACCGGCGTCCGCGTGTCCTGGCGCGCATAGAACGCCCGGGCCAGCACGGCAATGGCGGCGTGGGCCGGGAGACCCAACAGGAACGCGGCCAGCGTTCCGGCCGTCCGATCGATGGCGGCCGCGTCAAATTTCCCGTATCCGAACAGGAGCTCGACGATCGGTGTCCGCAACGCAATCCCCAGCGCCGCAATCGGGACCATGACGAAGACGAGGATCCGGACGGAGCGCGTCACCAGGCCAACGAACTCGTCAACGGCCCCGAGCGCATGCCTGCGCGACATGGACGGAAAGATGATCGTCCCGAGCGGCACGCCGAGAACGCCGATCGGAATCTGGAGCAGGGCGAACGCAATGGCGTAGGCGGACACCGCGCCTTCGCCAAGCGAGGACGCAAGAGCCGTCATGACGATGAACGTGATCTGCGACGCCCCCAGGCCCAGGGCGCGAGGCGCAAGGAGGGTAAGGACGCGGCGCGCGGCCGGATCCTCGAGGTCGACCCGCAGGCGCGGCTTGAACCCGAGGCCGAAGAGCGGGCGCAGCTGAATGGCCAGGTGGCCGGCCGCACCGACGACCACGCCGATCGCGAGCCCGGCGACGCCCATCGACGGCCCGAGCATGACGGCCCCGCCGATGATCCCGACGTTGTAGACGATCGGGGCCAGCGCAGCCGCCGCGAACCGTCCCTCGGCGTTCAGGCTGCTGGTGGCGACGGCACCCAGGGCGAGCAGGATGGGAGCCGCCAGCATGATCCGGGTCAGCTCGGTCGTCCGAGCGAGACCCGCCTCGTCGAACCCGGGGGCGAGCACGCGGACGAGCAGCGGCGCACCGACAAATGCGGCGACGCAGAGGACGGTCAGTGCCACCAGGAGCAGGTTGGAAACGGTCGCCACGACGCGCCAGGCGCGAGCGCGCTCATCTCCCGCGAGCAAACCCGACAGCACCGGGATCAAGGCAGAGCCCATGGCACCCGCGGCAACGATCTGGAAGATCAAGTCGGGCAGCCGGAATGCCGCGAAGAAGGCATCGAGCTCAGCCCCCGCCCCGAACGTCGTGCCCAGCACAACCGTTCTGACGTAGCCGAGCACCCGCGAAACGAGAAAGGCGCCCGAAAGCAGGATCCCGGCCCGCACGAGCCCCGACCCTCGGGTGGGGTGATCCCCGTTGGTTGGCCCTGACCGGCCGGCGTCCTCCCGGTGGCTCACGCCGGCTCGCCCCGGGCCGCGCCGCCGGTGGAAACCGCGTCGGCGGAGGGTCCTTCCCTCGACGCCCGTGGATGCGCCGCTCGATAGGCCGAACGCAGCCTGGTCGGTGACACGTGGGTGTAGATCTGGGTCGTGGCCAGACTTTCGTGGCCGAGGAGCTCCTGGACAACCCGGAGGTCGGCGCCCCCGTCCAGCAAGTGTGTCGCAAAGGAGTGCCGGAGCGTATGTGGCGAGACGCCCTCCGGGAGTCCGGCGAGGCGACACAGCCGGTCGATCCGGAAGCGCAGGCCTCGGACCCCGATCGCCTGGCCTCGGTGGTTGAGGAAGAGCGTGGACGGATCCGACCCGGCGCCAGATCGCTCCGCCAGCAGGACCCCGCGGCCTTCGTCCAGATAGGCGCGCAAAGCCGCGATCGCGGGGCGACCGAGCAGGCCGACTCGTTCCTTGCGGCCCTTGCCCATGACCCGGATCTCGGCGCGATTCAACTCGAGTGAGCCGAAATCGGCAGCGGCGATCTCGCTGATCCGCAGCCCTGCCGCGTAGGCGACCTCGATGATCGCTCGATCCCGCAGGGCGAGCGCAGCGTGAAGGGCAGTACCCCGGATATCGGCCGCCGCCAGTTCCTCGTCGATCACCGCGAAGAGCCGGGCGACCTGGTCGAGCTCCAGGACCCGGGGCAGTCGGCGCGGAAGCCTCGGCGTCGCAATCGCGCCCCACGGATCACCCACGGCAAGTCCGTCGCGCGCCGCGAAGCGATGAAACGCCCGGATCGCGGCCAGCCGCTGCGCGACGGATGAGCGTGCATTGACGGTCGTCAGCCTGGCCATGTAGGCCCGGAGATCGCTGCGTGCCGGCGCACGCCAATCCACCGCCCGCTCGGACAACCAGGCCAGATAGGTTCCGACGGCCGTCCGATAGGCGCGCTGTGTATGAGGCGATGCATCACGTGCCGCCAGCGTCCGAAGGAACCGATCGAGCGCCGCCGGCGAACCGGCCGGAGCGCTCACGCCGGGCTGCTGTCGCCGCCGGTCCGGCTGCCGCCGCCGGCACCGCGCCGACCAGGTGTCCTGCGAGCCGCACCCGCACCAGCCTTCGTGGTCCGTCCGGCGCGAACCCCGGTCCTCGGACTGCCGCGCCCACCGCCACGGGCCCCGCCGCGGGCTCCACCGCTCCTCGGCCGCTTCGGGGCGATGGCCGCCGGGTCCGCGGGTCCGCCGGCCAGCGAAATCCCCACGAGCGACGTGCTGTCGGGCGGCAGCTCGATGGCCGCGCCGCAGCGCAGGCAGAGAGCACCCACTTCGCGTCGGGCAACCGGCCCGCCATCCGCGTTGTGAACGGCGCCGACCGGTTCGTGATTCGTGGTGAAGTCGCACTTCGGGTACGCCGAACACCCCCAGAAGACGTTTCCCGACTTCCTGGCGCGACGCGCCACCAGATGGCCGTCAGCATTCTTCGGACAGCCGACTTCGAAGGGCAACTGGTCCGGTGGCGGCGGGCCGTCACGCTGGATGTAGTCGCAGTCGGGGTAACGCGAGCACCCGACGAATGGGCCGAAGCGGCCCCGCTTGGACGCCAGCAGGCCTTCGCCACACTTCGGACACGGCTCGCCCGTCCCCGCCATCGGTGGCTGCTCATCCCCCGGCAAGGGGCGAGATTCCTTGTGCTCCGGGAACAGTGAGCAGGCCAGAAACCGCCCGTTGCGCCCGAGCCGGATCACCATCGGGTGGCCCTCCGAGCAGAGCTCGTCGCTCGCCTCGGTGGTGAAGTCCGCCCGCTTGAGCTCGCGCCGCTTCTCGCCGACCCGGTCGCGCAACGGCCCGTAGAACGCCTCGAGGAGGGGCACCCACTGCCGCTCGCCGCGCGCAACTTCGTCCAGCTCCTCTTCCATCCGAGCAGTGAAGGCGAGATCGACGTAGTCGCCGAAGTGCTCGACCAGGAGGTCGGTCACGATCTCGCCGATCAGCTCGGGATGCAGACGCCGGTCCTCGATGCGGACGTAGCCACGGTCGACGATCGTCGAGAGCGTGGCGGCATAGGTGGACGGACGCCCGATCCCGTGTTCCTCGAGCGCCTTGACCAGCGAGGCCTCGGTGAAGCGCGGTGGTGGTTCGGTGAAGTGCTGTGTCGGTTCGACGTCGGCAACGCTGACCGGGTCACCCTGATGGAGCGCCGGCAGACGGCTCTCCGTTTCCTCCTCGTCCGACCCGTCGTCACGACCTTCCGTGTAGACGCGGGCGAACCCATCGAACAGGGTCTTCGTCGCAGATGCCCGAAGCTGGTACGGACCGTCGACCAGCTCCGCCGTCGTCGTTTCCAGCGACTTCGCGGCCATCTGCGAGGCGAGCGCTCGTTGCCAGATGAGCCGATAGAGCCGCAGCTCATCGGCCTTGAGCGTCCTGGCGAGCGAGTCCGGATCACGAGCGAAACTCGTCGGGCGAACCGATTCGTGGGCCTCCTGGGCACCCTTCGTCTTGGTCTTGTAGACCCGGCCCTTGGGCATCGAGTACTCGACGCCGTAGCGACCCGTGATGACGCCTCGGGCCTCCCCCATCGCCACGCCCGCAATCGCGGTCGAATCCGTGCGCATGTAGGTGATCAGCCCGACGTGCCCGTCGGGGGTATCGGCACCCTCGTACAGGCGCTGGGCCACGGACATCGTGCGCTTTGGGCTGAACCCAAGCTTGCGGCTCGCCTCCTGCTGAAGCGTCGAAGTCGTGAACGGAGGCGCCGGGCTGCGCTGCTGCGTCCTGGTGCCCACGCTCTCGACCCGCAGCGTCCGTCCGTGCAGCGCCGCGACGTGGCCGGTCGCGGTTTCCTCGGCCTCGATCGCGATCGGCGCCCCGTCGATCCGGACCACATCCGCCTTAAAGGCGTCTCCGGCCGCGGTCTCGAGCGCGGCACGCAGCGTCCAGTACTCCCGAGCCGTGAACGCGCTGATTTCGCGCTCCCGCTCTACGACCAGGCGGACGGCGACCGACTGGACGCGGCCGGCCGACAGGCCGCCCCGCACCTTGCGCGAGATCAAGGGGCTGAGGGTGTAGCCGACGAGCCGATCGACGATGCGGCGCGCCTGCTGCGCATCCACGAGGTCCGTGTCGATCGCTCGCGGGTGCTTGAACGCTTCGCGGATCGCCGATTCCGTGATTTCGGAGAACGTCACCCGCCGAGTCTTGGAGGCCGGAACGTTGGCCGCCTCCGCGACATGCCAGGCAATCGCTTCACCCTCGCGATCCAGGTCCGTGGCGAGATACACGAGTTCGGCGCTGCGCGCGGCGCGTTCGATCGCGTCAACGTGCTTGCGACGATCCTCGGCGATCACATACTCCGGGATGAATCCGTGATCGACATCGACGCCGAACTTGCCCTTGCCTGGATTCTCCGGCAGATCGCGGACGTGCCCGTATGAGGCCAGCACGCGGTAATCGTCGCCAAGATAGCGCTCAATCGT
>CAZOJS010000131.1:0-3991 GCA_964580175.1 uncultured Anaerolinea sp.
GTCTCGCCGAGGCCGACCATCAGCGAGCTCTTCGTGTGGACGGCGTGGCCGTACTCGGCGGCGTAGACCTTGGCTCGCTCGAGGACGCCGAGGGTCCGATCCCAACGGGCGCGCTTGCGAACCGGCTTCTGGAGCCGCTTCACCGTCTCGAGGTTGTGGTTGAGGATGTCCGGCCCGGCCGCCATGACCTCGCGGAGCGGGGCCTCCTCGCCGTTGAAGTCCGGGATGAGGACCTCGACGCCCATGCCGGGGATCCGTTCGCGAAGCTGGCGAATCGTGGCTGCGAAGACGCCGGCGCCGCCGTCGGGGAGGTCGTCGCGCGCCACCGAGGTCACCACGACGTGCTCGAGGGCCAGGCCGGACAGGGCCTCGGCGACCCGGCGCGGCTCGTCGTCATCGAACCAGGTGGGCTTGCCGGTCTTGATGTTGCAGAAGCCGCACGCTCGGGTGCAGGTGTCGCCGAGGATCATGATCGTGGCGGTCCGCTGGTCCCAGCACTCCCCGATGTTGGGACAATGGGCTTCCTCGCAGACCGTGTTCAGGTTCAGCCCGCGGAGCAGTCGCTTGAGGTCCTGGTAGTTCTCGCCGGACGGCATCCGGGCCCTGATCCAGTCGGGGTGGCGGCGCAGCGCAGCCGAGCCGTCGGTTGCGGGGAGGCCGACGAGGCCGCCGCCGCCCATCGCGATCGAAATCGACTCAGCCCCGGCGTGGCCGTGACCGGTGCGGGGGGGTTCGAACATCGGAAGCTCGCGGGACATGTGCTGAGTGTACGGCGAGCCCTCGCTCGGCAGGTCGGTCATGACGCTCGGCCCCAGGTGTCGGCCGAGCCCTGCTCGAGGGTTCGCGGGACGAATCCGAGTTCCCGGCTCGCCTTGTCGTGGTTGGCCCAGTAAGTCACGCCGGCACCGGCGCGGATCGTTTCGGCCACGCTGGCCGGCATGCCCGGGAAGCCACCGATCGCATCGTTGATCGGCGCCATCAGGCGGGCGAGGCCGGTCGGCAGGGCGAACCGCGGCGGACGATGACCACCGACTCGGGCGGCGATGCGGATCGCGGCGTCGAAACGCAGGCACTCCCCCGCCAGCGAGTAAGCCTCGCCGATTCGGCCGCGATCCAGGGCCGAGACGATCCCGTCGGCCAGGTCATGGACATGGGCCCAGGCAAGGCCGGTGTCCGGCAACCCGATGTACGGAAGGCGCCCGGCATGGGCCAGCGCCAGCTGCTGGCTGGCCACCGAATGATCGTGCGGCCCGTAGACCTGCCCCGGCTGGACAATGACGATCGGCGCGCCAGCGCGAATTCGGTTCTCGGCCGCCTCGTGGGCCCGGAACTTGGTCTCGTCGTACCAGCTCAGGAACCCGCCATCGAGGTTGCGCCGGTAGGTCTCGTCGACGACGGCCCCGTGCGTGTTGCCGAAGACGTTGACGGTCGAGACGTACGCAATTCTGGGCACCCCGCACGCGATGGCGGCATCCAGGACTCGCTCAGTGACCTCGACGTTTGCTTTCCACATCGCCGGACGCTCCGAGCGCGCGATCCCGACCTTGTAGCTCCCGGCACCGTGGATGACGGCACTCGCACCAGCCATCGCGGCGCGCAGCACCTCTGGGTCGTCGAGGTCCGATTGGATGAGCGTGACACCGCTCCGGACCACGTGGCGAGCCTTGTCCGGGTCGCGAACCAGCGCCACGATCTCGTCACCGCGATTCCCGAGCCGCTCGATCACGGCCCGGCCGATGAACCCGGCACCGCCAGTGACGACGACCCGCGGCGTGGTCACCTGGTCGAGTTTGCCCGCCGGAACCGCCGGCGGATTTGCAGCGGCCTAGTAGATCGCGGTGTCAGGGCCGACGGCCTCGAGCCAGTTCTTGATGTCGCGAAGCAACGCCGCGCCTCCGGCGCCGTCATTGGCTCGATGATCGACGCCGAGAACCATGTTCATGACGCTCCGGATCGCGATCACATCGCCGTCCGGGGTCTCAACGACAACGGGCCTCTTCGTGATCCGGTCCATGGTCACGATCCCGACCTCAGGCACGTTCATGATCGGCATGACCATGTTCGTCCCGAGCCAGCCGGTGTTATCCACGGTGAACGTCCCGCCGCCGAAATCGTCGACGCGAAGCTTGCCGGTGCGCGACCGCTCTGACACCGCGGCGATGGCGTGATTGAGGCCTGAGATCGACAGCTGGTCGACGTCCCGGATGACGGGAACGATGAGACCGCCGTCGACGGCGACCGCGATCCCGACGTTGATCCGGCGCTTGGCCATCAGGCCCTGCTCAGTCCAGTGGGCGTTGAAGGTCGGATTGCGCCGGAGCGCCTCGGCCGAGGCCTTCACCACGAACGGTACGAAGCTCAGTGAGATCCCCTCGCGCGCCTGGTAGTCCTTCTTGTTGCGATCCCGGAAGCGCACGAGGTTGGAGACATCGACCTCCATCTGCACGTAGGCGTGTGGGACCTGGAGGGCGCGGGTCATCTGGGCCGCGATGCCCTTGCGCATCTGGGTCATCGGGACGAGGACCTCGTCCGCGCCGGCCGGGAAGACGATGCCGGGCGCCGGGCTGGTGGCGTTGCCGGACCCGGTTGACGGCTGTGGCGCCGTGGTCGTCGCGGGCGCGGGGGCCGGGGCGGCGCTCGCGGGCGCGGTGGGGGCCGGGGCGGCGCTCGCAGCGTTCTGCTTGCCGACCGGCGCGCCGGTCCGCTGCGACTCGACGTAATCGGTCACGTCCTCGCGGGTGATTCGACCGCCGCCGCCCGTGCCCACAACCATCGCCGCCTGGAGACCGTGCTCCCGAAGGAGGCGTCGGACCGCCGGGGTCATGCGAGCGTCGCCATTCCCAGCCATTTCATGTGGTGCTCGCTCGTCGGATCCGGCCGGGCCGTTCGCGACCTGGGGGGCCGATGCCCGCGCGGCCGCGGCGCCGGCTGGGGCGGCTGCTGAATAGGGCGCCGCCGCCACTGGCTCAGGCTCGGGGTTCGGCGCTGCCGCGCTAGGTGCCGGGGCTTCGCTGGCGGTCTGAGCGGCCGCGGCCTTCGCCGGCGCTGCGGCGGCGGCGGTCCCTCCGGTCTCGTCGATGATCGCGATCTCGGCGTTGTTCGGGACCGTCTCGCCTTCCTGGACGAGAATCTCCTTCAGGATGCCCTCGTATGGGGATGGGACCTCTGCGTTCACCTTGTCGGTGATGACCTCGAGGAGCGGCTCGTACTTGTCGACGTGATCGCCGGGCTGCTTCAGCCACTTGCCGATCGTGCCCTCGGCCACGCTCTCGCCCAGCTGGGGCATCGTTACCTTGACCACGGGGTTGTCCCTCCGTGAGACGCGACGCGCTGGTAACCGCGCCGATGACCGCCCGATATGAGCGCTAGTGTCGCGCATCGCGGCCGGACGCGCCCAGCGCACGCACGCGGCGCACGGACGCGGCGCACGGACCGGGCCCAAGTACGGACGCGGCCAGCGCACGGACGCGGCGCAGCGCACGGACGGGGCCCAAATACGAGTCCGGTTCGTGCTATCGGCCGAGGGGCGTCGATTCGGGCCCACTTACGAACTGGGTTCGTGCAAAGTGCGAGATCCGGTGGCCGGACCCCGTTTAACGGCCCCTTCTGCGCTTGCCGCGTGCTTGGACTACCCGGAACGCGGCGCCCGCACTCGTCGTCGAGCGACAGGACCGCACGTACCACGAACCGTGTTCGTAAATGGCAGAAACAGCAGCAATCCGGTCGCGCCGGCGGGCGCGTGCAGGGTCGTGTCCCGTGGAGTGGTGGACTTTGAGCGATCCGTCGTGAGTCCCAGCGATGGGTTCGGCGGCGTCGGTCAGGACGCCAGCATCAGGCTCTTGCCTTCGTCCACCTCCTTGGTCAGCCCATCATCGACGACCCCGTCAAGGAGCGCCATGGAGCCCTCGGCGAGGTAGCGCCGCTCGGCGATCGCCCACTCGTCGTGGACCTCGAGCAGGACGGCCCCGGCCAGGCGCAGGACCGCCGCCTC
>CAZOJS010000132.1:0-7994 GCA_964580175.1 uncultured Anaerolinea sp.
CCTGCGCTACCCAGGCCACGACCCCGATGGGCACGAGGACGGCCGTGCCGATCGCCTGGAGGCGGACGGCCGTTCGGAGCGGATCTCCTGACGCCTTGAGTAGGACGTTCCAGGCTGCGTGGAGTACCGCGGCGACGAGGACGAGGGCGACGGCGAGCGGTGGCAAGCCTCCCTACCGGCCGACGTCACGCCGGCGGATGCCGATGGCCGACACCGCGAGCCCGCCGACGGCGAGCACGAGGCACGCGACCAGGCCGACCTCGTCGAAATCCCCGAGAATCGGGCGCCCGAGATGCCGGTTGAGCGCGAGATCCATGACCGCGTCCGGCAGCTTGAGGATCGAGCCGACGATGTCAAACAGGAAGAAGCCGAGCCCGAGGATCGCGGTGGTAGGCGCGGCGAGCGACGGACGGACGAGTCCACCGACCGCGAGACCGATCCCGGCCAGGGCCGCCCCGTACAGTCCGAGCACGCCGATCCCGAGGACCGTGTCCCCGACGGCGTCCCCCTGGATCGCCGCGCCGGAGGCGGCTCCGAGGGCCATCAGCGCCGTCGTGACCGCGACGGCGGCAAGGACCGACGCCCCGCTTCGGAGCGCCCAGGCGACGCGTCCGATCGGCGCCGCGAGGATGACCTCGAGCCGCCGGTCGCCTTCGTCCGAGGCCCAGCTCGCCACGAATACCGCCGACGCCAGGCCGACCATGACGATCCCCTGCCCGAAGAAGGCGAGCTGCAGGAAGCCGCCGGTGGACAGGATGTCCGCACCCGGATAGATCCGCCGGACCATCTCGGCCATCTGCGGGATCTGCGCGATCTGCTTGACGAACTCGTCGGCCGAGGTTGCGATGAGCAGGCCGTACAACCCAAGGCCAAACCCCCAGGTCAGGGCGCCTGGCAAACGTTCTCCGAGGCCGCGCAGGAAGACGCCGCGAACCCACAACCGGATCGCCGGGACGCGGAACCGGCCGGGCGACGGCGCGAGGAGGTCGCGCCGTTCGAACACGGCGATCCCCGCGACGAGGAACGCCCCGGTGATGACCGCGAGCAACTCGATGGACGGCCAGTCCCAGCGGCCCGCGAGCGGCCGGTGCTCGGCCGTCAGGTGGAGGTAACTGAACGGCTTGAGGGCGTCGAACAGCGGCACGATGTTCGCGTAGGCCGACACCACGAAGCTCAGGAAGAGCACGCCGCCGCCGACGGCCAGGGCCCCGCCGCGCCCGAGGACCGGCGCGACGAGAAACGCGAGGGCACCCGGCGCCAGGACCGTCACGAAGATCCACGCGGCGTGGCCTCCGGCTGCCTCGAGCGAGACCGAGTCGCCCGGGAGCGTGGCCATGGCGTTGATCGAGACGTAGGTCAGGCCCTCGATCATGAGCGTGGCCAGGGCGAGCGCCGCGAGATAGGCGAGCACCTTCTGGACGGCGAGACGGCGGCGCGCGAGGGGCGTCGCGGCGACGAAGTCCAGGCTGCCCCGGGCCAGTTCGCCCGCGAGGGTGCCGGACAGCGTCACGATCGACCAAATGCCGAGCATGACCGGCAGGAAGTTGAAGACGCGCCACGACACGAACCCACCGAGCGTGTCGATCCGGATCGCCTCACCGAGCATCCCCTGGAAGACGGCCGGCAGCGCAGACAGCTGGCGGGCGAAAGCAAGCCGCGACGCGGCGGTCGTGAACTCGGCGACGATCTGGGCGGCGGTGGCCGTCCCGATCAGTCCGAAGACGACGCCGAGCACGAGGGCCGTCCGGCGGCTGTCGCGGAACGACTTGCCGAAGACCGAGCCGAGCCCCACGGCGCGAGCGCCGGCCGACGGCGCGGTGAAAGCCGGCGCCGCGGTGTGCGCCGCCGACGGCGTGGCGGCCGTCATCGGGCGGGCTGTCCGCTCGCGGTCCCGTACTCGGCCAGAAAGACCTCCTCGAGCGACGGCTCGCGGCTCACGAAGTCCACGAGGTGACCCTGGGCCGCGAGGCGTACGACCGGCGCGATCGGGCCCGTGACGAGCATCCGGATCGTGCGACCCTCGACCATGAGGTTGCTGACACCCTCGATGGCCTCGTATGGCGCCGGGTCCACCGGCTCTGAGAACCGCAGCTCCACCTCGTGGGCCGCCAGCTCCCGCAGGGCGTCGACCGTGTCGAGCCGGACGATCCGACCGTCGCGGATGATCGCCACGCGATCGCAGGTCCGTTCGACCTCGCTGATGATGTGCGACGAAAGGAACACGGTCCGGCCGTCCGCCTTCGCCTCGAACAGAAGCTGGTTGAAGACCTGCTGGACGAGGGGATCGAGGCCGGCCGTCGGCTCGTCCAGGATCAGCAGCTCAGGGCGATGCTGGAGGGCGCACACGAGCCCGACCTTCTGCTTGTTCCCCTTGGAGTACTCCCGGAATCGGCGCGACGGGTCCAGCCCGAGGCGCTCGATCAGCTGGGCGCTGTATGCCCGGTCGAGGCCGCCACGCAGGTTGGCGAAGTACTCGATCGTCTCGCTCCCGGTCAGTCGGTCGTACAGGTTGAACTCGCCGGGCAGGTAGCCGATCCGCCGGTGGATCGTCACGGGATCCTCGGACGAGACGATCCCGAACACTCGCGCCGTGCCGGCGGTCGGCCGGATGAGGTCGAGGAGCACCCGGATCGTCGTCGTCTTGCCGGCCCCGTTCGGGCCGAGGAAGCCGAAGACCTCGCCGGCGCTGACCTCGAGGTCCACGTCCACGATCCCCCGATGGACCCCGTACGACTTGGTGAGGCGCTCAGCCTGGATGACCGCGGACATGGGACTCCTGTTTCAGACGCCGATGGGATGCCAGACGGTCTTCATCTCGAGGTATGCCGCGATCCACTCGGGGCGCTCGGCGGCCCGGTCGTCCAGCCAGTCGAACCGGGCGTCAGTGGTGCCGGTCGGACGCCGGGTGACGCGCTTGACGTTGTCCGTCGCGGCCAGCTCGACCTCCCGGCGGGATTTCTCCTCGACACCCCAGACGTCGATGGCATCGACGTCGGCGTGCGCAGCGAGGACCGGGACGAGTTCCTTCTTGAGGCCCGTGATCACGTTCACGACACCGCCCGGGACGTCGGAGGTGGCGAGCACTTCGGCCATCGTGATCGCGGGGAGCGGACGCGTCTCCGAGGTCAGCACGACCACGGCGTTGCCCGTCACCAGTGGCGGGGCAAGCCGGGACACCAGGCCGAGCAGGGACGATGTCTCCGGAGCGACGATCCCCACGACCCCAGTCGGTTCGGGGATCGTGAAGTTGAAGTAGTCACCCGCCACGGGGTTGGACGACCCGAGCACCTGGGCGATCTTGTCCGCCCAGCCGGCATACCAGACCCAGCGGTCGATGGCCCGATCGACGACCACCCGGGCGTGGTCGACCCGAAGACCCTCGGCCTGGGCGACCTCGGTGACGAATTGCTCCCGTCGGCCCTCCATCAGCTCGGCGACGCGATAGAGGACCTGCCCGCGGTTCATCGCCGCCCGATCGGCCCAGCCCGGGAACGCATTGCGCGCGGCGCGGACGGCATCGCGGAGGTCCTTTCGTGACCCGCGACAGGCGTTGGCGGTGGGTGTCCCGTCGGCGGCGCTCACGAGGTATGAGCGGCCGCTCTCCGTGCGCGGGAACGCCCCGCCGATGTACAGCTTGTAGGTCTTGCGGATGTCAATCCGTGGGGTGGGCGCCGCGGCACGGGTGACGGCCACGACAGCACCCTTTCTGCGTCGCGCCGGTACGGTTGCCATCAGCGATCCTCCAGCCGGACATACGCGTGCAGCCCGTGCATGCCGCCTTCGCGCCCAAAGCCGGACTCCTTGTACCCGCCGAATGGCGACGCGGGATCGAACCGGTTGAAGGTGTTCGCCCAGACGACGCCGGCCCGCATCCGCCTGACCATGGACAGGATCCGGCTCCCCTTCTCCGTCCAGATCCCGGCCGACAGGCCGAATGGCGTGTTGTTCGCCTTCTCGACCGCTTCCTCGGGCGTTCGGAAGGTCAGGACCGAGAGCACTGGTCCGAAGATCTCCTCCTTCGCGATCCGGTGGCTCTGCGCGACGCCGGTGAACAAGGTCGGGCGGAAGAAGTAGCCGCGATCCGGAAGATCGCAGGCGGGCTGGTACAGCTCGGCGCCCTCAGCGACGCCCGCCGCCACCAACTCCGTGATCTTCTCCAACTGCTGGCGCGAGTTGATGGCTCCGACATCGGTGTTCTTGTCGAGCGGATCGCCGACGCGAATCGTGGATAGCCGGTCCTTGAGCTTCTCGATGAGCGGCTCGACGATCGATTCCTGGGCAAGCAGGCGGGACCCCGCGCAGCACACCTCGCCCTGGTTGAAGTAGATCCCGTTGACGATGCCCTCGACCGCCTGGTCGAGGGCGGCATCCTCGAACACGATGTTGGCGGCCTTGCCGCCGAGCTCGAGGGTCAAGGCCTTGTCCGTACCCGCGACCGCACGGTGGATGAGCTTGCCGACGCCGGTCGAGCCGGTGAAGGCCACCTTGTCCACGCCGGGGCTCGAGACGAGGTGCATCCCGATCTCCGCCGGTCCCGGGACAATGTTCACGACTCCCGGCGGCAGGTCCGCCTGCCGGCACACCTCCGCGAAGAGCAGGGCACTCAACGGGGTCGTGCTCGCGGGCTTGAGCACGACGGTGTTCCCGGCCGCCAGCGCCGGCGCGATCTTCCAGGCCAGCATCAGCAGCGGGAAGTTCCACGGAATGACCTGCGCGGCGACGCCGAGCGGCTTCGCGACGCGCCCGGGGAATGCGTACTCGAGCTTGTCCGCCCAGCCGGCGTAGTACCAGAAGTGGGCCGCGGCAAGCGGGACATCCACGTCGCGGCTCTCCTTGATCGGCTTGCCCGAGTCCATCGTTTCGAGGACGGCGAACTCCCGGCTCCGCTCCTGGAGGATCCGCGCGATCCGGAAGAGGTATTTGGCCCGCTCGCGACCCGGAAGCGTGCCCCAGCTTCGCTTCTGGGCGCGCCGCGCCGCGCGGATGGCGCGATCGACATCGCCGGTGGTTGCCCGCGATACGTCCGCGATCTTCTCCTCGGTCGCGGGGTTGATCGTCGGGAAGACCGCGCCGTCCGAGGACGGGACGAATCGGCCGTTGATAAACAGGCCGTAGCGCTCCTTGAGGGACACCAGGTCCCGCGATTCCGGGGCGGGTGCGTATTCCCACGGGATCGCCTGGCCGTCGCCCAGGCCCCAGCCGGCCGGGCCGCGATCACCGGACCAGGGCCGCAGCTTCGTCGAGTCGCTCGTCACTCGGGCATCATACCCGGGATGCCCGCCCGTTCCGCCCTGCCACGCCGGGGACGACGATCAAGGGATATGCGCTCTTCTGGGGCGTCGGGATCGTGTCCGAGGCGCCGGATCTCGACCGAGCCGTACCCGCCACCACGACCGCCGACGAGGCGCCCGCTGCTGTGGCTCCCGAGGCGGTACCCCTGCCTGCCTAGGGCTGCAGGGTCGACCCGAGCGCGATGCCGTCGACCAGATACGTTCCCGTCGGGCCGGACACGACGAGGTCGAACGTCCGGGCCCCCTCGTAGCTGACGAGGTCCGCCGACACGACGACCGAGCCGTCCACGGTATTGCCGGCTCGCAGATCCGCGAGTCGCCGGCCGTCGGCAAGCGGGTGCCCGGGCGAAGCGGTGACCGTGCGCCCATCGGCCAACACGAGGCGGACGACGTGGTGGTTCGCCGGCGCGTCGGTCGAGCCGAGGGCGATGACCGTGCCGCGCACGCGGTTCCCGTGCGCATCAAGCGTCCAGACGGGATCAGCGATGCGGAGTTCCTCTACCGCAACGCCGCCATCCGGAGTCTCGATGCGAGTGCCACGGCTGAGGCAGATCGGGCACATCGGCTCTCCGGCGGCCGCCTGCTGCTCAATGGTGATGTCGCCGGTCGCGGTGACCGTGCCGGCAGTGCGGGTGCCCTCGGGACCGCCGCCAGGGGCGGGCTGGGCCAGGTAGTCGAAGCGAAACGCGTCGTTGCCGATGGGATCCAGGGCGATCGCGTTGAGACCTTTCCAGGCCTGGTAGACGACGAGCTTCTGGTCGTCGGTGAACGCGCCTGCGGGATCGATGCCCTCGCGTGTGGTGATCGCCTTGAACCCGGCTGCGTCGGCCATCACCTCAGGCCAGCGCTCACGCGCTGCGTCGATTTCCTCGGCCCGCTGGATCGGGTAGAAGTCGGGATCGCAATACCAGAGCGGACCGAATCGGTCGATGATCGCGTATTTGAGGTCCGGCACCGTGAGCGCAGGGCCGGGGGCCGGCGTCGGCGCGGACGTCGGCGATGGCGTCGGGGATGCGGAGTCGGGGCCACCCGCACACGCGGCCGCCAGGACGAGGACCGCGGCGAGGAGCGGCAAGCGTCGGATCATGCCCGGTGACGCGGAGGGTCCCCATCCGGTTCCGAGGCCGCCACCTCGCGCGCTCAGTCCAGGGAGAAGTGGTCGGGGCCCTGGTAGCGGCCGGTTCGTTCCTTCTCGATCTGCATCAGGACGTCGTTGAGCAGGCTGGACGCCCCGAACCGGAACCGGTCCGGCGTCATCCAGCGCGGCCCGAGCGTCTCGTACAGGACCACCAGGTACTGGATCGCTTCCTTGGCGGTTCGGATGCCGCCGGCCGGTTTCATCCCGACCGCCCGGCCCGTGGCCTTCTCGAAGTCGCGGATCGCCTCGAACATGACGAGGGTGACGGGCAGCGTCGCGGCCGGGGTCACCTTGCCGGTTGAGGTCTTGATGAAATCCGCACCGGCGGCCATGGCGAGGATGGAGGCTCGGCGCACGTTGTCGTAGGTCTCAAGCTCGCCCGTCTCCAGGATGACCTTCAGGTGCGCCTCGCCGCAGGCCTCCTTGACCTCGACGATCTCGTCGAAGACATGCCCATACCGGCCGCTCAGGAACGCGCCGCGGTCGATGACCATGTCGATCTCATCTGCGCCGGCGGCCACCGCAGCGCGAACCTCGGCAAGCTTGATGTCGATGAAGGTCTGCCCTGACGGAAAGGCCGTCGCGACGCTGGCGACTTTCACGGTTGAGCCCTTGAGCGCCTCCTTCGCGTCGGCGATCAGGGCGGGATAGACGCAGATGGCCGCGACGGACGGAATCGAAGCGTCACCTGGTTGCGGATGCATCGCCTTCTGGCAGAGCGCCCGGATCTTGCCCGGCGTGTCCTTCCCCTCGAGCGTGGTCAGATCCATCATCCGGATGGCGAGATCCAGGGCCCACAGCTTTGAGGCCTTCTTGATCGAGCGCTTCTTCAGCGACTCGACCCGGAGCTCCACGCCCACCTGGTCCACTGCTGTCAGCCGGCCGAGGACGGACCCGAGCGGGCCCGGCCGGCCGCCGGCCCAGGCTCGAACGAGTTCACTGGCGCGCTCGCGGGTCAGAGTGTCGGCTCGGCTCGGGCTGGTCATGGGACGGTGAGGATAGCGCCGATCCCGGCTGGCGGCGACTGCCTGTCCGCCGCAGCGGCGGACCGGGCACCGCCCGCGACTCGACGAGGGAGTACACCGGCTACCATCGCCGGGCGATGACCGACCAGCTCTCGCTGCAGCTCGAGCCGACGCTGCCGAACCCCCCGACGACGCTGCGCCCGATGCTGGCCCGAACGATGCTCGAACCGTTCGACTCGCCGGTGCACCTGTTCGAACCGGCCTGGGGTGGACGGCGCACCTTGGCCTTCATCGGGCCGGCCGAGGCGCCCGGGCGCGGCGAAGTCACTTTCATCGGAGATGACGGGGTTCCGTTGGGCATCGTCCCGGCGGAACTGACGGGCCTCGGCGTGCGGGTGGCGGCGCGGTCCGCCGTGCTGGACGGCGAACTCGTGGTCGTCGATGCGGTGGGACGGGCGGATCCAGACGAGCTGGCTCGACGCCTTGCCGGCGAACCCGGACGGCCGGTGGCCTACCTCGTGATCGACCTGCTCCATCTTGACGGGCGATCGCTCCTCAACGTGCCGCTCGAGCGCCGCCGGGACCAGTTGCGCCGGACGC
>CAZOJS010000133.1:0-3265 GCA_964580175.1 uncultured Anaerolinea sp.
TCTGGCGGCGCTGGGCGTGCCCGGGGAAGACGCGCGCCGGCGCTGAGCGTCAGCCGGCGCTGAGCGTCAGCCGGCGTGGCGGCCGGCGCTGAGCGTCAGCCGGCGTGGCGGGCGGTCGTGCTGTCGCGCGGATGTGCGCCCCAGAGCACAATCCGGACGGAACAGGCACCTTCGAGGCGATTTGTTGGCCCGCCAACCTCGGACTCGGTCGACATGTGCCAGCGGGAGCACAGACGCGACAGGTTCCCGGCGGTGACGGTCAGGTCCGGCCGCACGCGGTACCGGAATCGTCCAGGTTGTGTCCAGGGCCGCACAATTCGCCCCGCCTCGCTTCCTCGCCTCGCCTCGGACCGGTCCGGCCGCATGCGGGGCCGGAAGCGTCCATGTTGTGTCCGCGACTGCACAACGCGCCGCGGCCCGCCGCCGAACGCCATCACTCCTTGTTGCGCATCGCCTCCGCGGCCATGTCGAAGTACTGCAGCAGGCGCGTGGCCACGTGCGAAGGCGGGTCCATGAACGCAACCGCCGCGCGCATCGCAGTCAGCCAGCGGTCCCGTGCGGCCGGATCGATCGCGAACTGCATGTGGCGCATGTACAAACGTGGCTGCCCGCGTTCTGCGTTGTAGGTCGTCGGCCCGCCCCAGTACTGGGCCAGAAAGAGCGCCAGGCGATGACGCGCGCCCTGCAGGTCCGACCGATCTGGATACAGCCCGAGGAGCACCGGATCCGCCTCGACGCCCTGGTAGAACCGATCCACCAGTCCCTCGAAAAAGGCCATCCCGCCGGCCTCCTCAAAGACCGATCGCCGCGCCGGCGTCCGATCCAGGGTCGGCTGATAGGCATCGATGGAGGCCGTTTCGTCGGGCCTGGCCGGGCGGACCGGAAGGGGTTCGGGCATGTCTTCGAGTGTACGACCGAAGGGGTCGATCAGCCCGCCGGGCGGAGCCGGAAGGCGGGACTACGACCGAAGGGGTCGATCAGCCCGCCGGGCGCAGCCGGAACGCGGGGCCGCGGCCGAGACGCTCAGCCGGTGTGCCGTACTTGAGAATCATCTCTGCCACGGCCCGGCCAGCCTCGGCCGCATCCAGCGGCTCAGCAACCGCGTCCCATGACCGCTCGCCGACGGTGAGGCGGCAGCGCGGATCGAACTCAAGATTCCGCGCCCAGTCGGCGTCCGGTTCGCCAGCAGCCACGAGCACGGATCCGTCCGCCTCCTGAACGAACCCGACGGCGACGGCAATGGCCCCACCAGAGACCCTTCCGGTCGTCGTGATCTTCACGACCTTGCCCCACTCCGTCAGTTGGAGGCCGATCTCGTCCGTGTTCAGCGGCCTCGCTGCCAGGACTTGCCCTCGGTCACGACCGACGGCGCGTAGACGATCTCGACCTGCTGCATCTCGGGGATCGTCGCGGCGCCGAGTGCGGCCATCGACTGGCGCAGGGCGCCCATCAGGTTCTGCGATCCGTCGGTCACGCCGGCGGGGCCGAACAGGATCTTGTCCAGCGATCCCACCGTCCCAACCTTGATTCGCGTGCCCCGCGGGAGCACGGCCGATGGTGCCGCCATTCCCCAATTCACACCCTGCCCCGGCGCCTCGGCCGCGCGCGCCAGGGGCGTACCCAGCATCACCGCATCGGCGCCCGCGGCGATGGCCTTGGCGATTTCCCCGCCCCGGCGCATGCCTCCGTCGGCAACCACCGGGACGTACCGACCCGTCCGTTCGAGGTAGGCGTCCCGTGCCCCGGCGACATCGGCGATCGCGGTGACCTGTGGGATCCCGATCCCGAGCACTTCACGGGTCGTGCACGCGGCGCCGGGCCCGACCCCGACGAAGACCGCCGCCGCGCCCTGTTCCATGAGCCGGAAGGCCGCCTCGGCGTTGGTGGTGTTGCCGACCGCCACGGGGATCGGCATGAACCTCGTGAACTCCTCGAGGGACAGCGGGTCATAGCCGGTGGCGAGATGACGCGCGGAGGAGACCTGGCTCTGGACGAGGAACAGGTCGGCGCCGTGCTCGGCACAGAAGGGCCCCCACTTGCGAGCGGCTCCCGGCGTGGCCGACACCGCGACGCGGGATCCCGCTGCGCGGATCTCCTCGAGGCGCGTGGCCACCAGGTCGTCCCGGACCGGAGCCCCGTAGGCCTCGGTCAGGACCCCCTGCACCTCATCATCCGGGGCGGCAGCGATCCGCCCGATGATTGCCGCTGGATCCTCGTAGCGAGTCTGAACGCCCTCCAGGTTGAGGATCGCGAGACCACCGAGCCTGGCCAGCGCACCGGCGAAGGCCGGGTCCACGACCGCATCCATCGCCGACGCGAGCACCGGAATGGACAGCTCGATGCCGCAGAACGATTGCCCGAGTTCGACGTCGGCCGGCTCGATCGTGCTCGTGCCCGGCGCCAGCGAGACGTCCTCGAAGCCATAAGTCGGGCGAATCGCGTCGAGCTTCGAGCGGAAGGCGGGGAGCGGCAACGACGAGGATGCGCCGCGCTGGTCGATCATTCCGGGGCACCTCCTCACGCTCGCCGAACGTTCCCGGAAGTCTACCAGCGGTCCATTCAGCGAAGGTGAAAGGCAGCGGCACGATCCGGATTTCCAACCAGCCAGGCGACGAAATCGATCGCCCGGGCGTACGCCGGCCAAACCACGCGCGCGCGGGCAGCCTCCGGCTCCAGCCAGTCGAACGCGTCGTGCTCGGCAGAGAGACGGACCTCGGCGTCGGCACGCACCCTGGCGGCGAACACGGCCTCCACCAGCAGGGCGTCGAGGGAGGCCTCGTGGAACGTGTTGACGATGTCGGTCTCGAGAAAGGCCTCGAGATCGTCGTCCCCCAGCCCGGTTTCCTCGTTGAACTCGCGCAGGGCGGCGTCCACGATCCGCTCACCGGGCTCGATCTTGCCGGTCACGCACTGCCAGAGGCCCGCGTACATCTGGCCCGGAGCGCGGCGGATCACCAGAATTTCGACTCCGCCGGACGGAGCGATGCGAAAGACCCAGCACGCGGCGAGGTCGGGGCGCAGGGTCACAGCGTCGAGGGGGCGCCGAACTCCGCGGCAATGCCGTGGAGCTGCTCGAGGTGCATCAGGTCGTGGACGCCCGCGAACAGGAGCCACTCGCCGCAGCGCAGCCGTCCGACGAGCGGGTGCTCCAGCGGGCACGGCTCCGTCTCGTGGCCGTCGATCGCGCGCGCAGCGCGCTCGATCACTCGCTGGCTCAGCGCGATCCGTCGCCGCAGGTCCTCGCGCGATGCACCCGGCGAGCCCG
>CAZOJS010000134.1:0-3303 GCA_964580175.1 uncultured Anaerolinea sp.
GAGGCGCTCGTGTCTCCGGACGGGACCGTTCGTCTCCGGGAACACAACTGCGCCATCTTTCACGTTTCGTCCGACGTCCAGTCGTGCTGCGATGCCGAACTGGCACTCTTCAAGGAGGTTCTCGGCGTCGAGATCGTGCGCGAGACGCACATCGCCGGTGGCGACCGATCGTGTACCTATCGCGTGGAGCCCCGCGCCGGCGACTGAAAGCGTCAGGGCGAGCCGCGCCCCCAAATCCCCGGATCGCCGGCCCCGCACGCGCACCGCTTCGCAGGCGCCGCACGCGCCCCGGATCGCCAGCGCCGCTCGCGCGCCGTCCCCGGCCCGCACGGGTCGCCAACCACGCACGCGCGCCGCCCAGGCCCAGATACGACCCGGGGTCGTACTAGGTGCGCTTCCGTCATCCGCGCGCTTGCCGATGACCTTCGCGCGCGGGTCGCCACGCACGATCCGACGGGATCTACCGGACTCCCGGGTGCCTCGGAGGCCCGTTCCGGCGCTTACCACGACCCCGGATCGTAGGTGGTTGAAAATCGGCCCGGATCGAGCATTACCACGACCCCCGATCGTAGGTGGTGGGAATTCGGCCCGGATCGACCGATACCACGATCCCGGATCGTAGGTGGTGGGAAAGCCCCGGGCATCCGCGCCGGCCCTGCGGCCCGGCTCGAAGCTAGCTCGGGAGCCGCAGGCCCCTAAGCGCCGGTCAGGCCTCCTCGCGCTCCACAGCCACGCGGGTAGCCGGCCGGCGGGCGGGCAGTGGAACGTCCGACACATTCGGGACGAATGAGGCCGCCATCGCCGTTGCAGCGGCGAGCTCCTGCTCCTCGACCGACAGGATCCCGAGCCGTCCGAGGGTGGCGAGCTCGTCACGGATGTAGGTCTTGAGCATCTCGGGGCCGTCGGTCGAGATGGTGAACCGAACGTTGTTGCGCCGGAACGTGTCGAAGATCCAGCGGAATTCGTCCCAGCTGGAAACGACCCTCGTGTTGAGGTTCGAGGTCGGGCAAATTTCCAGGACGATGCCGCGTTCACTGATCATCGCCATCGCCCGGGGATCGTAGGCGGCCTTCACGCCGTGGCCGATCCGATCCGGCTCGAGGAGCTCGACGACCCGCGCCACTTCGTCGATCGGGCCGGCCTCGCCGGTGTGAATCGTGATCCCGAGTCCGTACTGGCGGGCACGGCGCATCAACTTCCGATAGTCCGCAACGCGAAAGGTCGGTGACTCCGGCCCGGCGATGTCGAGGCCGACCACGCCACGATCACGCCACAGGATGGCCTTCTCCGCAATGATCTCGTTGAGCTGGTAGGGGAACGCCCGATCGAGGCAGAAGATCAGGCCGGGTCTGATCGGGTACTCAAGCCGGGCGCGGTCCATCCCTCGAACGGCTGCGGCAATGATGTGGTCGAGGTCCTGTTCGCCCCCGCGATTTCGCTTCATGGGGTTGAACCGGAGTTCCATCGTCGTCACGTTGTTCTTGCGGTACGCCCCGCCGACTACCTCGTAGACGCTCCGCTCGACGGCCAGCGGGGAGCTCTGGATGAGCTCCGTCCAGTGGAACAGCTGGAGATAGGTCTCGAACGACTTGGCGGCCCGCGGGTTGACCGTGATCAGCTGCCGGAACTCCCAGTAGTCCTTGGTCGGAAGCTTGATCCCCTGGGAATGGGCGATGCCCCACATGATCGAGGGCGTCACCGCCGCGCCGAGATGGCAGTGGAGCTCGGCGAGCTGGATTGAACGCGAGAGTTGGCGGGCCATCAAAGGCAGTTTACGCGAGGGAACAACCGGGCGAACACGAGGATCATGCGACGCCCGTTGAAGGTTCGCGACGACTCAGCTGATTCGGCGGAGGATCACCCGCCTGGCGACGCCGGAAACCCGATGCAGATCGTGTAGCCGCGGGCGTCTTGGGCCGATCCGGCCCGGAATCCGTACGAGGCCGGGCCGCCGAACCCGGCCGTGAGGACCGGCGCCGCGATGGCGAGGCCCGGGATCGCCCCCGCGGCAGTCAGGACGGGCAGGGGCCCAACATAGGCAAACGGGAACAGGATCGTCGCGCTGATTGAAGCCGGGCCCGATGCCGCGGGCCCGGCGAACCCGATCACGGTCGGCCGCCCGCGGATGATGGTCTCGCCGCAGCCGATGAGGTTGGGCCCGGTCAGGCCTCCATATGGCCCGTCTGACTCGAGCCCGATGTCCAGCAGCCGGAGCGCGGTCGACCCCGACCCACCGTCGAGGGCCTCGGTCGTACCGAGCAGGACACCGCCTGTGCCGGCGAAGCGAGCCCAGGCCCGGGTCGCCATGAGCAGCACCGGTTCGGGTTGCAGGCCGCCGGGCCGAAGCTCGACATGCCAGGTGAGGTCGTGCGTCCCATCCGCGTCCACGAACACGACCCGCAGGGCGTAGACGCCGGGTCTCCAGGCCGCACCGCCGGGCCGTGCGAAGGCCACGAACGAGAGGTCTTCGCCGGAGACGGTCATGCCGGTGCCACCGGCCTCCGGGCCTGCCCGAGACGGAGCGAGCCGGAGTAGATCGACCGACCGGACGTCGGACAAGGCCGGCAGCACGACCCCCAGCCACGTGGCGCGCGATTGGTAGGCCCGGGCGGTGAAGGACCGCGGCCGGCCGTCTGCCGGCTGACGATCCACGTCCAGCCAGGCTGCGGCCTCATCGAGCGCGGGGCCGGCCGTCGACAGCAACGGGACCGCCGCGCCGGCAACCCAGGCGAAAGGACCGACGGGCAACCCAAGCAATTCATCCCGCGCCATGTCAGGTCCCCCAGGGATGAGCTCGGCCCACGGCTCAGCCGGGGGCAGCGCGCCGAATCGGTTCAGGATCTCGACGCTCATCCGCCGGATGTCGGGACCGACCAGGATATCGACCCGGTAGCGGCCCGCCTCCCACGACCGGAAGATGCGTCCCTGCCGATCCTCCAGGCCGAAGAGATAGGCACCTCGGCCCGGCACCTCGTTGAGCGGTCGGGCATCGATCCACTCAAGATCCCCATCCCCGTGGTCCCGCCAGATCCTGACGCCGAGGGGCGTCTCGGCCGGCGGGAACGTGACTCCGAGGGCGACGACAGCAGCGTCTCCCACGTCCACGACAGCGATATCGGAGGAAGAACCCTCGCTATCCACGGTGGCCCAGTGCTCGACATGCCGGCCCGGGACGCGGGCCGACGCCGCGTCCGAGGCGTCGAAGACGATTGCGCGAAGCCCCCACGCCTCGCGCCGGGAGACGACCGACGCGATGTTCGCCCAGGTCACGGGGTCGAACGCGGCAGCGATTGGGCTCTCGTC
>CAZOJS010000135.1:0-2672 GCA_964580175.1 uncultured Anaerolinea sp.
AGAGCACTTCCGCATCGAAGATCCAGCCGGTGAGCTGCTGCTCGCGGAAGATCGCCTGGGCGGCATCGTGCTCGAAGGCTTTCATGGGGCACTGCGTGTCGTCGATATCGGGCATCACGCGCATCGCCTTCCGCATGATGGTGAACATGCGGCCGACGAGGCGCCGCCGCGCCGGCTGGCTGGCGCGCATGTCGCTGCCGTCAGGCTGGATGCGGCTTCCCACGACGACGCCGGCGCCGCGCTTCAGCTCGTCGAGCAGCTTCAGCGATTCTTCGACCGGCGTCGCCAGGTCGGCGTCGAGGAAGAACACGTAGCGGCCGGTCGCCGCCAGCATGCCCGTGCGGATCGCGGCGCCCTTGCCACGATTGTGTTCGTGCTGGACCAGGCGCAGCGAGACGTTCGCGGGCAGCGCCTCCATGCGCTCGCGCACGATGTCCGGCGTGCGGTCGCGGCTGCCGTCGTCGGCGACGACGATCTGGCAGACGAAGGGCTGCCGGGCAAGAAACGCCGCTACGGAATCGAGGCTGGCGGGCAGGCGCGCCTCCTCGTCGTACGCGGGCAGGACGACCGACATGAAGGGCGCGGCATCGCCGCCCGCGTTGGTCATGCGTCCGCCTCGCTCTCGGTCGCGACGGCGCCCTCGGACGCGCCCTTCGGACGGCGCTCGACGGTCGGTGCTATGAGCGGCTTGCCCGTCATCTCGGCGATCGCCTCGGCCACCTCGCGCACGTCGGCGAGGCCCTCGCGCACCATCGAGCGCGCGACGATGACGTCGCCGACGCGCAGCCGCTTGCCGCTCTGCTTGACGAGCACGATCTCCAGTTGCGCCAGGTCCTGCACCTCTCCCCGCTGCCGCTCGCGCGTCACTTCCTCGATGCGGATCTGTGCGATCTTCCAGAACGGCACCAGCTCTACGGTGCCGACGCCCATGCCGAGGAATCCCTGCTGCCAGATGCCCGACTGCTTCTCGCGCTCGAAGACGACGTCGGCGCCGGCGACGGTGTAGACGAAGCCGATGCCGGCCAGCGGGATGGTGACGATCGCCACGACGAGCAGCAGCAGCGCCGCGACGAACGGCATCCTGTCCAGCCAGAGGAGTATCGACACGAAGGCGCCAACGCCCAACAGGAAGCCCACTAGGGGTAACAGCGCCGCAGCGAGGGCGGGGCGCACGTTGATCCGGTGCGGCTCGATGAAGGCCACGCGCCGGTTGAGGTAGACGATGCGCTTCGCGGGCGTCGGCGGGGTGTCGGCGGCCATGCTGCGAGTATAGGGGAGTTCGTGGTTGGGAGTTCGTAGTTCGTAGTTCACAGTTCGCAGTTCGCAGTTCGCAGTTCGCAGTTCGCAGTTGACAGTTCGCGGTTGACGGTGCGAAGACATCGCCTGGCAGATGGCTAGGCCGGGCGGGCCGGTGACCTAACACGTTAGATGGCGCGGCAGGCGCAGAGCGAAGGGATCGCGGATACTTGCGGGATGGAGCCGCGCATCCAGTACTGCACCGCGCCCGACGGCGTCAACCTCGCCTTCTGCACCGAAGGCCAGGGCGCGCCCATCGTCTTACTTCCCTTTATCGCCGCGTTGGGGCATCTACAGATCGACGCGCTCTTCCCGGATACGCGAAGCATGCTCGAATACCTGACACCGAGGACGAACGTGATCCGGTACGACCGTCGTGGGCAAGGACTATCCGACCGCGACATCGCCGATGACTCGCTGGAAGCGCACGTCCGCGACTTGCTCACCGTCGTCGATCGACTGGCGATCGAGCGCGTCGCCCTGTACGCCCGGGGATATAACGGGCCGCTGGCCATGCTCTTCGCACAACGGCATCCCGCACGCGTCTCCCACCTGATCCTCTCAGACACAGCGGCGCGTACGGCTGATCGGCTCGACGTTCCGAGGGCGCGCGCTACCAGAGCGCTGCTGGACAACGATTGGGCGCTCTACACGGAGATCCTCCCGATACTCAGCTTCGCGCGGTCTGAGCCCGATCTTGCGGCCCGCCTGACGGCCCTGATGCGCGCGGCGAACACGTCCGAAAGCTCGCGTCGCACGCGCGACATCATCCGGACCTGGGACGTATCCGGCCTCCTCGCTCAGATCGTCGCCCCCACGCTGGTCATGCGTGTCGGTGGAACGTTCTACTTCCACGAGGATCGATTTTCACGTCAGCTCGCGGCCGGGATACCGGGGGCGCAGCTTCGCATGCTCGCTGACGCAGAATCGCACGGGCAAGCCGTCTACGAGTTCGTATCCGGGGAGACGACGGCCCCGCCGCCCGCGGCTCCGTCGCTCCCCGAAGGCACGGCCATCATCCTCTTCGCCGACATCGTCGACTCGACGACGCTCACGGAGCAGCTCGGCGACGCCGTCTTCCGCGCGCGGGCGTCGCGGCTCGACGGCGCGATGCGCGCGGGCATCCGCGAGTGCGGCGGCACGCCGGTCGAGGGGAAGGTGATGGGCGACGGCGTCATGGCGGTGTTCACGGCGGCGCGCCAGGCGATCGAGGCGGCGTTTCGCTGCCGCGCTGCAGCCGACGGCACGGGGCTGGCGCTGCACCTCGGCATCCACGCCGGCGACGTGACGCGCGAAGGGGCGAGCGTCTACGGCGGCGCCGTGAACGTCGCGTCGCGCATCTGCAGCCTGTCGGCGAACGACGAGATCCTCGTCTC
>CAZOJS010000136.1:0-3815 GCA_964580175.1 uncultured Anaerolinea sp.
GGGGTGGTCACAAGCCAGGATTACTGGGGGTGGGCACAGGGAATGGGATGCTCCCATGGGAGCCGCGCCCGCCGAGCGCACGCCGAGCGCACGCCGAGCGCACGCCGCGGCCGACGAGTCGCAGAGCCCGCCGAGCACGCCGCGCTATCAGCCGACGATCACCAGCGGCTGCAACCCGGACAGCGGGCCGTCCGACCTCGGGACCGCGAGCTCGGGCTCCGGGCCGCGGTCGGCGTCAAGCGTCGCGAATGCCGCCTCCAATTGGGCGACAAGGCCAGGAACGCTCGCCTGGAGCGCGTGGCCATAGGAGGGCCCGATGCCCTCCATGAGCGCCCTCTCGCGCTTGGTCCTGGGCGCCGCGAACCGGAGGTGGATCGTGGTGCCCTCCGTGGTCGGCTCCAGCTCGATGGTGTGGAGCAGCTTCACGGGTCCGCCGGGGGTGTCGAGAATCGTCCGATCCGTCACGTAGTCGTACGGACGCCAATCGAGGATCTCCTCGATGACCGCGTCCTTGCCGTGCCGGCAATGGTTCTCCGAGCCGGGGCCCCGGCGGCCGCCGGTCGCGCCCTTGATGGTGACCTCCGTCACCCAGGGCTGCCACGTCATCCGCTGCCCAGGGGTGGTGAGGAATTCCCAGGCCACCTGCGGCGGCACCTTCGCGGGAATGGACACCGTGAGAATGGATTCCTCCTCAGGCACGAAGACGCGCGCGCGAGCCTCCTCCGCCTGCCAGCGGCGCTCCAGGTCGTGGGCCCAGGCCGGCACATCGCCGATCCGATCGTAGGTCTCGGTGTGCCCGCGCATGCCGAGCGCGGCCGGGTCGATATCGGATACCCCGATGCACTGCTGGGTGAACAGCGCGTAGGCGTTGATGCCCAGCCTCTCGACGACCTCGTTCTTCAGGAGCCGATGCACAACGATCACGTCGGACCCCAGGAGTTCCTGCCGGCCGGCGACCTTCTGCAGGATGGCCTGGCCGTGGTGGACGACGAACTTGAGGTCGAGATCCGGGATCCGGGTGCAGGCGTTGCACTCGCACGACGTCGCCTGGCGGACGTCGCGGCGGCGGCGGCGGAACCCGAAATAGCAGCGCTCGATGGTGTCGAGGAGCATGGACCCGTCGATCCTCTCGCCGGTCATGTACGTGAATGCCGCATCGCCTTCGAGCTTGGCCAGCCGGAAATTGGGCCGGAGGGCCGTGACCACGGCGCCGATGAGATCCGCCAGGATGTCCTGGGCGTGGTCCAGCTCGACGTCGGCGAGATAGCCGGTGTAGCCGGAGATGTCGGCGATCAGGAAGCAGGTGGGTTGCGCGGCAGAGAGCATCGATCCTCGCCGGAATGGAGATCGGGACTGTCATCTCACTATACGTCCGGTCCCCGACGCGAACCGGGGCGGTGCACGGCGATCGCAACCACGCACACGCAAACG
Organism: uncultured Anaerolinea sp.; assembly: GCA_964580175.1. Taxonomy (GTDB): domain Bacteria; phylum Chloroflexota; class Limnocylindria; order Limnocylindrales; family CSP1-4; genus UBA5189. The sequence goes on from CAZOJS010000136.1 coordinate 1,432, forward strand.
CGTATGGAAGCGTACATTCCGAGGCACAGAGTCGGCGGCGTCCATTCGCGCGCAGAAGTCGCCACCGTGTGCCGGCTCGATGGAGGACAGCATGTCCGAGCATCCGAACGCGACTGTGGTTCGCGAGATGAACGAGGCAATGTTCAAGGGCGACATGGCCGGGGCTGCGAGTCGAGTAGCCGACGATGTCGTGTGGCATGTCATCGGGCGCGCGGAGCCCTACCGTGGCACGGCCGAGCTGGCGGCGTCGATGGGCGGACTAAGCGAGTTCAATATCAGCTGGGAGGTCCATGACCTCGTCGCCAGCGACGATCACGTCATCGGGCTGGGCACCGCGACTGCCACGCACGGCAACCGCTCACTCACCTATCGCACCGCGGAGATCTACCACGTCCGGGACGGGAAAGTGAGCGAGCGCTGGGCATTCTCGGACGACACGAAGGCGATCACCGACTTCTTCGGCTAGGCATCGTCGAGCGCCCCGGAGATCGAATTAGGTCGAGGTCGTTCGTGCGTTGGTGAAGGGATGAGCGGAGTCGCTCTGCACGGAGGTCTGACGCACGAGCGCTGGTCGCGACTTAGCCTCGCCGACCAACTCGCGAACATCGGCACCGAGGTCGCAGGAGCAGCGCGAGCGAAGAACCGGCCGGACGAGACCCGCCTCCAACAGCACTTCGACCTGGCGCTGGAACTGTTCGAGTTCACGCTTGACGACGAGCGATGGCGGGATCAGCGAGTCGAGATCGGTCGGGCGCGCGAGATCGTCTGCGACTTCCTCGCGGGGGCCAATGAGGACGAGTCTTCCGCTGAGTCGCTGGACGCCTACTTCCTCCCCTTCTCCTACCTCTCGCCCCAGGCCGGACAGCCGTAGTTCTCGACCCTGCGCCGACCATCGCCGCGCTCTTGCAACGGCGCTGGGTGACGCGGACCGCGGCGGGCGGGGGCTAGCCCTACCACAAAGACGCCCGCTGTCCGGCTGGTCCACCGCGGCCTCCGATCGTAGGTTCTTCACATCGAGAACCAAACACCTGGAGGCAACACAGAGTGGTCAATCGGAAGCTTCTCTACCTGGGGACGTTCCTCGTCGCGTCGGGCGCCACGATGCTCGCCGTGGAGGGCAAGGCCGTCGACGGCGAAGTCGTCACCCAGGCCCTGCGGTTCTGGCCCATCCTCGTCATCGCGCTCGGCGTCGGGCTGCTCCTGCGCAGCACGCGCTTCGGTGTGGCCGGCGGCATGCTCGCGGCGGCACTGCCCGGAGTGCTGCTGGGCGGGCTGGTCGTGGCCTCGCCCGACATGATGCCCGCGTGCCGGATCGCCGAGCCGTCGAGTTACACGACGCAGCAGGGCACGTTTGACGGCGCCGCGTCCGTCGATCTCCGGCTCGACTGCGGAGAGATCTCCGTGGCGACGGCGCCCGGGACGGGCTGGCACGTCCAGACCGGGGACGGCACGGGCACCGCGCCCGTGGTCAACTCCGCCGCCGACCGGCTGTCCGTCTGGTCGGCCGACGAGGGCCATCGGTTTGGCTCCCACTGGAGCGGCGACGCGTTCGTGGTCACCCTGCCAACCGACAGGACGCTCGATCTCGATGTCGAAGTGAACGCGGGGCATGGTCGTCTGGACCTCGCCGGCGCTCGCCTCGGCGACATCCGGCTGGACGTGAACGCCGGAGACCTCGCAGCAAACCTGACGGGCGCGACGCTCGTCCGCCTGTCCATGGACATCAACGCGGCCAACGCCTCCGTGCGCCTCCCGGCAAGCGGGGACTTCGAAGCCGATTTCTCGGTCAACGCGGCCGACCTGACTGTCTGCGCACCACCCGGTCTCGGCCTGCGCATCCGCCAGGACGTCGTCCTGGGCTCCACCACCTACGCCGGGCTCGACCGCACGGGCGACGCCTGGGAAACGCCCGGCTATTCAACGGCAACCAGCCACGCGGACGTGACCATTTCAGTGAACGTTGGTAGCGTGGAAGTCAATCCTGAGGGAGGCTGCAAGTGAACCCCCGTCGTCTCTACCGCTGCCGCAGCGATCGGAAGATCGCCGGCGTCGCCGCCGGCATGGCCGAATACCTGGAAATCGACCCGACCGTGGTCCGGATCGTGTGGATCCTGTCGGCCTTCATCGGCGGCTTCACGATCCTGCTCTACATCATCCTCGCGTTCATCGTCCCGCTCGAGCCGGTCGGCATGCCGGCACCCAGGTCCGGAGCCGGATCCCAGATCGGAGCCGACGGCGCCGATCAGGAGCTCACTGCCGAAACGGCGGCTGCGGGGATGCCCGGCAGCGAAGGGCTCGCCCCGAACCCGCATTGGGCGGCCACTGCCGCGTCTGGGGCCCACGCCCACGCCCATAGCGGTGACCGGCATCCCGCCGACGGCCGA
>CAZOJS010000137.1:0-4779 GCA_964580175.1 uncultured Anaerolinea sp.
TCAGACGAAGAGCGAAACGTCCGCGTCGGCTGCCCAATCGAGGAAGTGCGTCGCGCCGCAGACCGGTTCGATCCCGTCGATGAACCCTTCCTTGGCGAAGCCGAAGACGTCCATCGTCATCCCGCACGGGATCAGCTTGACGCCCAGCTCCAGCGACAGGTCGATGAGTTCGTCGATCGAGGCAACACCATGGTCCTTGAACTGCCGCTTCATCATCCACGTTGCCATCGGGGTCATCCCCGGCAGCGCCGTCAACAACTGCGGCATCGGGATGGGCATGGGCATCGCCGGGTTGCCGGTGGTCCCGATTTCGAGGTTACGATCCTTCTGGAGGATCTTCAGGCCGTAGAACGTGAAGAAGATACCCACGTCCCAGCCGAGGGTCGCGCCCGTCGTTGCGAGGATGAGCGGCGGGTAGGCCCAGTCGAGCGTGCCCTTGGTGGCGATGATGGCCATCTTCTTGGGCTTGGCCAGGCGCTCCGCCTCCTTGATGGCGAAGAGTTCGTCCACCCTGGTGGTGACCATGGCGTCCACGCGATCGCGGATGAGCGCATCGATGTCCGTCATCGTCCGGTCTGCCGTTTCAACCATTGCGCTCGCCTGCCTTGTTCTCGCCGGGCTTCAAGCCGGCGCCGTTGCGGGTTTGCTGACGTTTTCTGGCCGCAGGACTGCTGATCGCGGCGATGTGGACCGAGACGATACTCGAAATGCGATCAAACGGGAATCTCTGGTCTCCCGGGTGTCGGTCAGGCCTTCTGGATCCAGAAGCGCATGACCTTGCCGGCGGTCTCCTGATGAATCACCGGGTTCTTGCTGTTCCGGCTCCAGGCGGCGACGTCGGGGACGGATCCGGGATCCGTGGCCTCCAGCAGCACCACCTGCTGCGAAGCCATCTCCCGCATGAACTTGGCCAGCTTCACGATCGGCATTGGGCAAAGCAGCCCTTTTGTATCAAGGACCTGATCGTGGGCGGGTGCGTCGGCCATCTGAAACTCCTCGATGCGAGCGCACGCTCGCGGGATCACGATCGGCCCATAGTAGGTCAACCCGGCGAAACGCTCGGAAAGCCAGCCCGGAGGACGATTGCAGCCCGTGGACGCGCGGCGTTGTGCCGGTGGTGGACAGTCGTGACAGCGAGCCGGCTCTCGTGATCGACCTCTCCGTATTGCTCACGGTCTCCCGTACGGGCGCCCGAATGTGACGCTCGCAGGCGTTCGGCTGACGCCGCTCCGGCTGGCGGTCGTGGCGTTGTGGTTGACGGTTGCTGCTGTCAGTCTCACGTCCGCGCGCACGGAGCCGATCATGCTGCTCCTGATCAGCTTGGGATTCGGCGCAGCATTCCTGTCCGGTCTGGTGGGTGTCGGCGGTGCGGTGATCCTGATCCCGTTGCTGCTCTACCTTCCACCGTTTCTTGGCCTCGCCGACCTCGGGATCAAGACGATCGCGGGGATCACGATCGTTCAGGTCACCGCGGCCGCACTGTCGGCAGCCTCCGGGCATCGAGGTGCCGGCCATGTCGATCGGCGCCTGGTGTCCGTACTCGGCCCGACCATGATCGTGTCGTCCTTCGCCGGCGCGACCGCCTCGGCGATCTTCGCTCCGATCGTCCTCGAGGCAGTGTTCGCCAGCCTCGCGGTATTCGCGTCGGTTCTGATGCTCGGCCTGCGCAACCGGGCACCAGCCCACACGGACGGCATTCCCACGTTCGATCGGCGGCTGGCCGTCGTGATCGGCGTCGTCGTTGGGCTGCTGGCCGGGTTCATCGGCGCGGGTGGCGCGTTCTTCCTCGCCCCGGTGCTCCTCCACGTCCTGCGCATCCCCATGCGCTACGTCGTGGGTTCGTCGGTCGGGATCGTGGCCATCTCGTCCGGGGCCGGTCTGCTCGGCAAGGCGGTGACGGGTCAGGTTGACTGGCTGCTCGCCGCGGCGCTCGTCGTCGGGGCGCTGCCGGGCGGGCGCCTCGGGGCCCTGGTGTCGCGGCGCGTCTCGCCCTACCGGCTCGGGCTGGTTCTCGGCTTCCTCATCCTGGGCGTGGCCATCCGGATGTGGCTGGGCATCGCCGGGCAGGTCGGCCTGTTCGAGTGAAGGTTCAGTGGGTCTCCGCCTGTTGCCGATCAACGGAGGGACGCCTGGGGCTGCCAGCGAAGCGGCCGCTACCTGGATCAGCCAGATCCCGCGGAGGGACTTTGGGCTCCGCGGTTGGAGCAGAACGGCGGGAGCAGCTCAAGGCTTCACGGTGGTCAGCGACGTAACCGCGAATTCAAAGCGGCAGTTCGACCATGGCTCCGGAGGCCCGGCAGTCTCGATTGGGACGTCGAACCGGAGACAACCCGCGGCATCGGGGTGATCAAAGATGCCGACGACATCGACGATCTCGCCCACGGGGATGACCGCCGGGTAGCGGCCGGCAGGGTCGAGCAGGAGCTCAAGCCAGTCCTCGTTGTCCGCCGGGGCCCTCGACTGCGACGGTTCAACGAGCAGGTGAGGACTCTCCGGACCGAACCAGGAGGGCGTCAGCCAACGGCCGTCATACACGCAGGCGCACCACACGAGACGAGCGTGGATCGCGATCGGCCGCCTCGAGAAGCATGCCACTCTTGCGCCGAGGGGCAGCCTCGCGAGCGTCAGGCTGTCGGTCGGCACAGGCGGGCAGTTGATAGTGCCAACGGCGAGCCATGGCTCGCCGGAACGGCTGGCGGCCGCAACCCAGCCAAGGTAGATGCCGCCGCACGCGCCCTGCTCGCCGTCGCAGACTCCGGGCGCGATGAAGTCGAGCGAGACCGAGGCGACCTGGAACCACCTGTAGCCTGACGCGTTGACGGGTCCATCAAAGACGTAAAGCTGGGTCCCGACCGGGAGCAATGGCTCGTACAGCTCTGAGTCGTCGCTGACTCGCGGTTCCGAGCGGACTCGAAGGTGATCCACGACAGTCACGACTAGAGCGTCGCGCCCGACCGCAGATCGCTGCTGGTAGCAGCCGCCAAACAGGATGCCCGTTGCGAAATACGGGTCGGCGAGGGTTCCCGCTGCAGTGTGTCGGGGAACCTGGAGCTCCACGAGATCGTCGGCAGCAGCCACAATCTCCGCACGTTCATTTCGAAGGACCACCTGCGGCGCGAATTCGACCGCGAATCCTTGCGGCCAGACGATCGACAGTCGTTCGCCCTGCCCTGACATCAGCCACGCGGGCTCGAGGAGATCGGTCGGGCTACCAATCAGCCGGCCGGCCACAGGGTCGTCGACCCCGATCGCATCGCAACCTCGTTCGACGCCATTCGGATCGATCGCCGGCAGTGCCGAGAACACGCGGATGCGTGAAGTCGCAGGCATGGGCGTTGGTGTCGGCACCGGCGTTGCGCGCGGCGTTGGATCCGGCGCCGATGTTTTGCTCGGAGCTGTCGACTGGAGTCCGCCCGTCGAGCTCTCTGGGACCGGCGACTGCGGGCGGGTCTCTGGGGTCGGCGAGCGGACGGCACTCGTGCAGCTGACCAGCGCGACCGACGCGAGAAGAAGAAGGACAAATCGCCGGGTGACCCGGATACGCCGGCCGATGACCGGGATACCAGGGTATCGACGGCGGGTAGCCACAGTTGGACTCTACATCCGCCTGTGCCACCCGGATCGGGCCCGCCTTGGCGGCCAGCCGCTCCGGCGCCCGATCCGTGGCTTGCGTGGGTCGCCCGGCGAGCTCGGCGACGTCGAGTGGGAGGGAGCCCTGAAACAAGTCGCGCACTGGACAAGACGGTCTCACGCGTGATACGGTCGGTCCATGGCGGAGGTGACCATCAGAGAGTTGCGCAATCACGGCGGCGACGTTGTGGACCGCGTGGCAGCCGGAGAGCGTCTGACAGTGACTCGCGACGGACGCCCTGTGGCGGAACTCAGACCGTATCGCCCGACGCCGCTGAGTGCCGCCGTCCTCTTGCGTCGATGGCGACGCCTTCCGATCCTGGATGCCGGACTCCTCCGCGGCGACGTGGACAGCGTCGTCGATCCGCGGCTGTGACAGCGCATCCCACCGGTTTGCTCGACACGAGCACGGTCATCCTCCTGCCTCGACTTCGCGATCCTGGAGCATTGCCGGACGCCCCGCTCATCTCTGCGATCACCCTCGCGGAGCTGTCGGTCGGTCCGCTGGTCGCCACGACCGATGCGGAACGCGCCGCCCGACTCGCCCACCTGCAACAGGCCGAGGCCGATTTCGAGCCTCTGCCATTCGATGCGGATGCGGCCCGAGCATTCGGCCAGGTCGCCGCCTCGCTCCGTCGGTCTGGCCGCAAGACGTCGGCCCGTGCCTACGACGCGATGATCGCTGCGATTGCGATCGCCAACGACCTGTCCCTGTACACCTGCAACCCGGACGACTTTGTCGGCATCGAAGGCCTGGATGTCGTGGCCGTCGCCCACCCCGACACATTGCCGTCGGCGCGCTAGTCAGGAGATCGTCGTTCCGACGAACGCGCTGTCGGGCATCTCGCTTGTCGCTGGGTCGTGCGTCCGTAGGGCTGAACCGCCTGGTCTCGGCGGTCCGCGCAGTCCGAACGCGAACGCCACACTACCCTGAACCTGGACCGAGCAGGTGGTCCGCAACTACGATCCCAGCATGACGGAGACCTCGATGCCGGACGTGACCACGATCCCGGACCTCGCTGCGATCAAGCAGCGCCAACAGGCGACCTGGGCAAGCGGCGACTACCACATGATCGGCACGCAGATCCTGATCGTCTCGGAACTGCTCGTCGAGGCACTCGACCTCCACTCGACCGAGCGGGTTCTCGA
>CAZOJS010000138.1:0-3899 GCA_964580175.1 uncultured Anaerolinea sp.
CCGGCTACCGAGTCCAGCACAACCTCGGCCGCGGACCGGCCAAGGTCGGCATCCGCTACCACCAGGCCGTGTCGCGCGACGAGGTCAAGGCGCTGGCGATGTGGATGACCTGGAAGTGCGCGGTCGTGGGCATTCCGTATGGCGGCGGCAAGGGCGGGGTGATCGTCGATCCCAAGAAGCTGTCGATGCGCGAGGTCGAGGCGTTGACCCGCCGGTTCTTCACCGAAATCGAGATCCTGATTGGTCCCGAGAAGGACATTCCGGCACCGGACGTCAACACCAACGCCCAGATCATGGCCTGGATGATGGACACCTACTCGATGCATGCGGGGTATACGGTGCCGGGCGTGGTCACCGGCAAGCCCATCAGCCTGGGCGGTTCGGAAGGGCGCAACGAGGCGACGGCCCGCGGCACGGTCTTCTGCATCGTGGAGGCCGCCCGTCACCTCGGGATCGAGCTGAAGAAGGCCAGGGTCGCCGTCCAGGGCTTCGGCAACGCCGGATCCATTGCCGCCACCCTCATCGCGGCGGAGGGATCATCCGTCGTCGCGGTGTCGGACTCGACCGGCGGCATCCACGACGCGGATGGACTGAACATCGCCAAGGTCATCGCCTGGAAGAAGGAGCACGGGACGGTCCAGGGATTCCCGGGCGCGCTCGACATCACCAACGCCGAGGTGCTCGAAGTCGAGTGCGAGATTCTGATCCCGGCCGCGCTCGAGAATCAGATTACCGAGGCCAACGCGGACCGGATCAAGGCCCGCCTGATCGCGGAGGCCGCCAACGGCCCGACGACTCCGGAGGCCGACCGGATCCTCTGGAAGAAGTCCAAGTTCATGATCCCCGACATCCTGTGCAACGCCGGTGGTGTGACCGTCAGCTACTTCGAATGGGTTCAGGATCTCAACCGGGACCACTGGAGTGAGCAGGTCGTCAACGAGAAGCTCAAGGAGATCATGGTCAAGGCCTTCACCTCGGTCCTCGCCATCGCCCGGCGCGAGCAGTGCGACATGCGCACGGCCGCCTATCTGCTGGCTGTTGACCGCGTTGCGAACGCCATGGCCATGCGCGGCCTCTACCCCTGATCGGCCGCGCCATCCGGCTCATGCCGGCGTTGGCGTCTGCGCGATCTCCAATCCGAAGCTCGAAGCGTCCAGCCTCACGGATTCTGGGTGCTACCATCCCGGGCATGCTGGACCACGAAGAGAAGTTCCTGTTCAAGGAAGAGATCGGCCATCTCGCGAACGCGGTCGCGGAGCCCGGGACGCTCGACAACGTCGAGGACCTCCTGACGGACGTGATCACCAGCCCGCGCTTTGACTCCGAGGTGTTCACCCTGGAGCGGAGTCTGCAGGTCATGCTCGGCGCCCGGGCGGGCACGACGCTCGTGGGCCTGCTCACGGTGGCGCCCGAGGTGTTCGACGAAGTCGCCGAGGTCCGGATTCCGCCGGAGGTCCACGAGCGACTCGTGGCCTGGCGGGCGCGATTCGGTTTGGCCATCGACAACGCCCTGAACTTCCTCAACAACCCCGACGGAATCCAGGGGCACAACTTCGCGACCCAGATCGCGCACGTCGAGGAACGCCGCGTGCTGCAGGGCCGCCTGACCCTCGTTCGCTACAACAACGAGCCACAGTTCTTCGTCGCCGACGCCGTCATTTTCCTCGGCCTGATCGCCGATGTGATGGAGCGGCTCGGGCCATACCTCGAGCCCGATGCCGTCGATGCCGACACGCTCTCCCGGCTCCGCGACGGGGTCCAGCTCATCGAGCGCAAGACCGCGGCACGCCCCTAGGTCCGGGTCGGACCAGGACGCCCGACGACCGGCCGAACGGGATCCATGCGCCAGCTCTACCTCGCTGCGACCGGCCAGAACCGGGGCAAGACGACGATGTCCCTCGGGCTCCTCAACGGCTTCGTGTCGCGCGGCCTGCGGGCTGGCTTCATGAAGCCGGTCGGCCAGCGAACGATCATCGATCATGGCGAGTCGGCCGACGAGGACGCCGTGCTGATGCACGAGACGTTCGGTCTCAACGAGCCGTACAGCGTGATGAGCCCGGTCCACATCCCGCGCGGATTCACCAAGGCTTACATCGCCGGCAAGGTCGTCGATGACCTCGGCGCCCGGATCATGCGGGCACGGGCGAGCTACCTGCAGTACGACATCCTGCTCATAGAGGGGACCGGCCATGCCGGCGTCGGCGCGGTCATCGGTCTGTCGAACGCGACCGTCGCTGCGATGCTCGGCGCACCGACGGTCATCGTCAGCGAAGGCGGCGTTGGCCGCCCGATCGACGAGATCGTGCTCAACGCGGCGCTGTTTCGCGCCCACGGCGTAACGGTTGCCGGCGCGATCGTCAACAAGGTCGACGTGGATGCGCAGCCCGGGATCGCGGCCGTCATCGCCCGGGGACTCGAGCCCTACGGGATCCCGCTGCTCGGGGTCCTGCCCGTCCGCGCGATCCTGTCCAACCCGACCCTCGAGATGATCCTGGAGGGGGTCCACGGCGAGGTGCTTCATGAGGGCCCGGACTTGGAGCGTGTGATCGACGGTGTTGCCGTCGGGGCGATGGAGCCGCACCACATGCTCCAACGCGTCGGTCCGGGCACGCTGGTCATCGTCCCGGGCGACCGCGAGGATGTGATTCTGACCCTGACGACCGCCCACCAGCTCGGACGGAGCCGTGGATCCAGACCGGACGAACCGTCAGCCGATGGCCGGGACCTCGAACCGATGGACGGCGATGGCGCGGCCATCGGGCTGGTCCTCACCGGCGGCTATCGTCCCAGGCCGGCCGTCATCGATGCCATCCGCCGAGCCGACCTATTCGCGACCCTCGTCGGCGAGGATACCTATGCCGTCGCCTCCGAGGTCCACGATCTCCTGGTCAAGACGCACGCCGCAGACGTCGTGAAGATTGACCTGATCAAGCAGCTCGTCGCCGACAACCTCGACGTCGAGCGAATTCTCGGCGTGGCGACGGAGTTCCAGCCGGCCTGAGGGTCAGCCCAGCGGCTCGTTGTCGATGAGCCGGGTAGCCCCGAAGCGTACGGCGAGCGACAGGAGCGCCGAGCCGTCCACCCTGTCGAGCTCCACCAGGGTCCCGGCGTCCGCGCATGAAACGTACTCGGTCTCTGCGAGCGCCGATGCGGCCAGCTCAGTCCGCATCCGCGTCCGGAGGGCCTCGCCCGATCGTTCGCCCTGCTGCCACGCTTCCCGGGCGGCGACGAGGGCCCGGTGCAGGACCGGCGCCGCAGCCCGCTCGGCCGGCGTCAGATGGACGTTCCGCGATGACATCGCGAGGCCATCGGGTTCGCGGATGGTCGGGCAAGCGATGACGTCCGTCGGGATGGCCAGGTCGATGGCCATCCGCCGGATCACCGCGACCTGCTGGGCGTCCTTCTGCCCGAAGTAGGCTCGATCGGCCCGGACCAGGCCAAACAGGATGGCGACGACCGTGGTGACACCGTCGAAGTGGCCGGGTCGAGCCGCGCCCTCGAGGGGCCTGGCGATGGCACCGACCGTGACCATCGAGTCGAAGCCGGGGGGGTAGACCTCGTCGGCCGTCGGGGCGAACACGAGGTCGACCCCCTCCGACGTGCAGATTTCCACGTCGCTGAGCTCGTTGCGCGGGTATTGCGCCAGATCGGACGGGTCTCCGAACTGGCGAGGGTTGACGAAGATGGACGTGACGGTCGTGCGATTCTCGGCGCGCGCCCGCTGCATCAGGGCCCGATGGCCGTCATGCAGCCAGCCCATCGTGGGGACAAGACCGATCGGTCGAGGACTGTCCGCGAGGGCGCCGCGCAGGGCCTCACGCGACCGAACAACCGTTGTGGCCAAGCGGTCAGAGATCGCGGTCGAGCGGGATGCCGGCCCCGAGGCGGTCGACCGAGGC
>CAZOJS010000139.1:0-5802 GCA_964580175.1 uncultured Anaerolinea sp.
GAAGGCGACGTTGTTCTTCCGCCGGTAAGGCTTGCTCGTCCGATCTCTCGACCGGCCCGGCCTGATCAGGGCCGGTGGTCTGGAGCACAGCGTCGCGGAGGCGGATCAGCTCGGCGCGCTGGTCGCGCAGGTCCATCAGGATCCGCTCGACTTCGGGCAGCGCCGTGTTCGCATCATCGATCGAATAGAAACGGGTCATCGCGATTGATTCTATGCCCCTATCATGCCGGGATGCGAATTGCCTCCCGGATGGACGTTATCGGTACCGAGACCGCCTTCGAAGCCGCCGCCCGGGCGCGCGCCCTGGAGGCCACCGGCCGGTCTGTGATCCACCTGGAAATCGGCGAACCGGACTTCGACACGCCGATCAACATCCGCGAGGCCGCGAAGAAGGCGATCGATGACGGGTTCACCCACTACGGACCCTACTTCGGGCTGCCGAAGCTTCGCGAAGCCATTGCCGCCGACGCGTCGGCCCGGAAGGGATTTCCGGTCAACCCGGACCACGTGGTTGTCACGCCGGGCGCGAAACCAATCATGTACTACGCGATGATCGCCTTGATCGAGCCGGGCGACGAAGTCATCGTCCCCGATCCGGGCTACCCGATCTACGAATCGATGGCGAAGTTCGCCGGCGGGACGGTTGTGCCGCTGCCGATCCGCCAGGAGCGGGAGTTCCGCGCCGACCTCGATGAACTTGAGTCGCTCGTCACGAAGAAGACCCGAATGCTGGTGCTCAATTCGCCGGCCAACCCGACCGGCGGGCTGTTCACCCGCGAGGACATCGTCCGGATCGCCGAGCTTGCCCTGCGCCACGATCTCATTGTCCTCGCCGACGAGATCTACGGCCGGATCGTGTACGAGGGTGAGCACGTCTCGATCGCCTCGATCCCGGGCATGGCGGAGCGGACTATCGTGCTCGACGGGTTCAGCAAGACCTATGCGATGACCGGCTGGCGCCTCGGCTATGCGATCCTGCCGGACGTGCTGCTGTATCCGTACAGCCGCCTGATCATCAACTCCGTCTCGTGCACCTCAACCTTCAGCCAGGTCGCTGCCATCGAGGCGCTGACCGGTCCGCAGCACGAGATCGACGCCATGGTCGCCGAATTCAAGGCACGGCGCGATCTGATCGTGGATGGTCTGAACGCCATTCCGGGCGTCCACTGCATCCAGCCGCATGCGGCGTTCTACGTCTTCCCCGATATCTCCGCGACCGGCCTCGACGGCGCCGAGCTGGCCGACCGCCTGCTCAACGAGGTGGGCGTGTGCGTGCTTGCCGGCACGGCCTTCGGGCAGCTCGGCCGCGATCACGTCCGGATCTCCTATGCGAACTCCCGGGCCAACCTGACCGAGGCACTGGGGAGGATCCGCTCGGTCGTCGAACCGCTGGTAACGGCCCGGGGCTGACCGATGGCCGATCGCCCCCGGGTCTTCGTCGCCCGGATCATTCCTCAGGACGGCCTCGGGCCGGTCGTCGCGGCGTGCGACGCGCAGGTCTGGAAAGGTGAGCTGCCGCCACCGCGCGAGGATCTGTTGCGAGCAATCGAAGGATGCGACGGGGTTCTGACCCTGCTGACCGACCGCGTTGACGACGAATTCCTGGATCGCGCCGGGCCGCAACTGAAGGTCGTTTCGAACTACGCGGTCGGGTTCGACAACGTCGATGTTCCGGCCTGCACCCGGCGCGGGATCCCGGTTGGAAATACGCCCGGCGTGCTGACCGAGACGACGGCGGATCTGGCCTTCGCCCTCATGCTCGCGGCTGCGCGGCGCCTCCCCGAAGGTGACCGCTACGTTCGAGCGAGCCGCTGGAAGACCTGGGGCCCGTTGCTCCTCCTTGGTCCGGACCTGCACGGCGCCACGCTCGGAATCGTCGGCTTCGGGCGGATCGGGCAGGCCGTCGCGCGGCGAGCCATGGGGTTCGGCATGACCATCCTGTACCACGATGTGAACCGGCTCCCGGCCGAGGTCGAAGGTCCGTTCGGTGCCACCTTCGTGCCGCTCGAGGAACTCCTTGCGCAGGCCGACTTCGTGTCCCTCCACGTCAACCTCACCCCGGAGACGCGGCAGCTCATGAACGCCGAGCGGCTCGGCTGGATGAAGTCGTCGGCCGTGCTGGTAAACACTTCGCGTGGACCGGTGGTGGACCCGCGTGCGCTGTATGAGGCGTTGCGCGACGGTGTGATCTTCGCCGCAGCGCTCGACGTGACCGATCCGGAACCAATCCCGCTCGATGATCCGCTCCTCAGCCTGGACAACTGCCTCATCGTGCCGCACATCGCATCGGCCTCTCATGCGACTCGCAGCAAGATGGGCGCGATGGCCGCGGCGAACCTGCTTGCCGGTGTCCGCGGCGAGCGGCTCCCCACGCCGGTGAACCCCGAGGTCTACGAGGGGCGCTGATCCGGCCGGGCGGCCAAGCGCCCACCATCGGCTACGCTTCGCACCCGGGCCCGTAGCTCAGCGGCAGAGCAGGGGACTTTTAATCCTCGTGTCGTGGGTTCGAATCCCACCGGGCCCTCCAGTCATCGGACCTCGGTGGCACCACCTCGCAACCCTGGCCGACTCTGAAGCGCAGCCCGTTCGGCGCCCCCGCGATGGCGCAGCTGTCCCAGCGCCCCCCGGAGACTCAGCCTACGACCCGTGACCGACGACGGGCTCGACGGAGGGGTCCCGAATGCGGCGATTCTCGTTGGCCCTGCTGGCCGCTCTGGTGGCTGCGGCCGCAAGCCCCGGGGCGGCGTCTGCCGCGCAGGGCGGCGCGATCGACTCGGGCGACACCGCCTGGATGCTCGCCGCCACCGCGCTCGTGATGATCATGCTGCCGGGCCTGGCCCTGTTCTACGGCGGCCTGGTTCGTCGCAAGAACGTGCTCTCGACGATCATGCACAGCTTCTTCGGGCTGGCGATTGTCAGCGTCATCTGGGTCCTCGTGGGATTCAGCCTTGCCTTCGGACCGGATCTGAACGGCTGGGGCCTGATCGGGAACCTCGACTTCGTGGGCTTCTTCAATGTCGGGCTGGAGCCGAGCGCGATCTACGCAACGACCATCCCGTTCGTGCTCTTCGCCGGGTTCCAGCTGATGTTCGCGGCGATCACCCCCGCCCTGATCACCGGCGCGTTCGCCGAGCGGAAGCGATTCGCGGCCTTTGTCCTGTTCACCGTGCTCTGGTCGGTGGTCGTCTACTCGCCGATCGCCCACTGGGTCTGGGCGACCGACGGCTGGCTGTTCAAGCTCGGGGCTCTCGACTTCGCAGGCGGAACCGTCGTCCACGCCTCGTCCGGCCTGTCGGCGCTGATCGTGGCGATCCTCATCGGCCGGCGGGTCGTCAGTAGCGAGGGAATGGAACCCCACGACGTCCCGATGACCGTGCTGGGGGCCGGCCTCCTGTGGTTCGGCTGGTTCGGGTTCAACGCCGGATCCGCGGTCGCGGCGAATGGCCTCGCAGCCAGCGCGTTCATCGTGACCAATACCGCCGCCGCGGCCGGAACCCTGACCTGGGTCGGCGCGAGCTACTTCCACAAGCGCAAGGTCAGCGTCATCGGGGCCGCCTGTGGCGCCGTGGCGGGACTCGTTGCGATCACCCCCGCATCCGGCTTCGTGACGCCGGGCGGCGCGATCCTGATCGGCCTCATCGCGGGTGGTCTGTGCTACAGCGCAACTCTTCTTCGAGAACGAATCAAGGTCGACGATGCACTCGACGTCTTCGCCGTTCACGGCGTCGGTGGCGTGTTCGGTGCCGTAGCGACCGGCGTCCTTGCGACCGGCGCCGTGCAGGCAGGTTACTCGGGCCTCATCGACGGCAACCCGGGCCAGGTCCTGACGCAGCTCGTCGCGGTCGGCGCGACGATTGCCTATGCCGTGGCCGCCACCTTCGCGATCGTCAAGTTCGTTGACGTGATCCTCGGAATCCGGGTCTCCGCCAGAGACGAGGAGATCGGCATCGATCTGGCCATTCACGGCGAGGTCGCCTACCAGGCCTGACCAACGCGGCGACCGCGCCACAGGGCACCAGCCCGGGCGGGTATCGCCGTCCCCCGATTACGGAGTCATCGCCGATGCGCCGAACGCTCGCCGCCCCGCCGCCGCTGTACGACCCCTCGACCGAGCACGACGCGTGCGGCGTCGGGTTCGTCGCCGACGCGGGTGGCAGATCCCGCAGCCGGGTGTTGCCGATGGCGCTGGCCGGGCTCGGATCGCTCGGCCATCGCGGGGCGTTTGGCGCGGACGGCGCCTCGTCCGACGGGGCCGGTGTGGCCCTTCCGCTCGAACCGGATCTCGTCGAGCTGCTGATCGCAGACCTGCCGAAACAGGCGGTCGTCGGGCGACGGCCCGGCGTCCTGCAGCTGTTCCTTCCCCGCGGTCGTTCGCGGCTGGCGGCTGCGAAAGCCATTGTCACGGGCGCGCTCGCCGAGGTGGGCATGCCGTCCGCGGCCTGGCGAGATGTTCCGACGGACCCGAGTGTGCTCGGCCCCGCCGCCTTCGCGGCTCGGCCGTCCTTCGCCCAGGTGTTCGTCGCCCGTCCCCTCGGGTCGTCGGGGCGGCCGATCCCGGACGCCGCATTCGAACGGCGGCTGCTCCTCGCTCGTCGGCGGATCACGGGTGAGGCGGCGACCCAGGGCCTGTCGGCCCTCTCCGTGGCGTCTGGGTCGTGCAGGACGATCGTCTACAAGGGCCTGGTCAGCGGCGATCGGCTCGCCGGGCTGTATCCGGATCTTCGAGCCTCGCTCGCGATGACCTTCGCCACCTTCCATCAGCGCTACGCCACGAACACGCATCCGACCTGGAAGCTCGCCCAGCCCTTTGCCCATCTGGCCCACAACGGCGAGATCAACACCGTGCGCGGCAATCGGGAGGAAGTCAGGGGACGCCGGGGCGACCTTGATTCGTCCGGGCTCCTCGCCGAGGTCGCGCGCCGTGGCCCGCTGCTGGCGGGTGACGGCTCCGACTCTTCGTCGCTCGAAGACATCCTGGAGCTGTTGCTGTCAGCCGGCTGGGAGATTGCGGCGGCGCTCGCGGTCCTGATGCCGGAGGCGGCGGCCCTGCGTCCGGAGGGGGTCCCCGGTGCGGTCGGGCTGACCCAGCGGACGGCCGGATTCCTCGCACCGTGGGACGGCCCTGCCGCGCTCGTGTTCACCGACGGCCGCACGGTCGGCGCGGTGCTGGACAGGAACGGCCTCCGACCGCTCGCCTACGCGGTGACCCATGACCGGATCGTCGCGGCGGCCTCCGAAGCCGGGGCCATCCCGCTGGACCCTGCCGAAATCCAGTCGCTGGCTCGACTCGGTCCCGGCGAGATGCTGCTCGTTGAACCGGCCCGCGGTCGGATCCTCCTCGATGCCGCTGCCAAGCGCGGCCTCCTGGGAGTCAGGACGGCCCACGGCAGCCCGCATGCCGTGCTCCTCGACGAGCCGAAGGACGATCTCGCCGCGTACAGGTTACCGAGCGCATCGCATGGCGGTCGGTACCTCGCCGGTCTGGACGCCGAGCGCCAGCGCCTGGACCTGCGGACCATGGCGATCGATGGGCACGAGCCCCTCTGGAGCATGGGCGACGACACGCCGACACCGGCGCTCGGGCGCATCGGTCGCCGGGCGGTCGATCACCTCAAGCAGTCGTTCGCCCAGGTCACCAACCCACCTATCGATCCCGAACGCGAGCGTCTGGTCGTGGATCTGCGCGTCCATCTCGGTCGCCGTGCTCCGCTGCTCAGCGGACTGCCCCGACGATCGCGGACCATCAGGCTCGCCCGCCCGATCGTCGCCGACCTGCCGGGACTCCGGTCCGGCCTGCGGGAC
>CAZOJS010000140.1:0-35146 GCA_964580175.1 uncultured Anaerolinea sp.
GGTCCCCAGAGTCGGGAGCTCAAAGCCGCCGATCATGCGCAGGGTAGTCGTCTTGCCGCAGCCAGACGGACCGAGCAGAGAGAAGAACTCGCCCGTCCCGATGGTGAGCGACACGTGGTCAACGGCCGTCACGTCACGAAACTGCTTCGTGAGTGTGGTCAGGCGGATCTCGGGACGCTGGGGGCTGTCGACTCCCATGAGGCGGCGATCGTACCGCAGGCTCGACCCGTTGGCGGGTCCGCTGCGACCCTGGCTCGCCCGCGCGGTTCGAACCCGGACTCCTGCGCGCCGCCCTCGGCGATCAGATCGGGCCGGACTCTACGAGCAGGATCGCAGCCGTGCCCGACAGCCACGCCAGGAGGCCCAGTTCGACGCTGGGCGTCGCCCCGAACAGGCCGCTCGCCACGAGGTAGATAAGGAGGCCGATCAGGCCGGCGGCCGCGGGCTTGATGAATCGCAGCGCGATTTCGGCGAGTAGTTCCTTCATGCCAGGCGCTCCCCGATCGCCCGGCGGCCCTGGAGGGCTCGAATGAGCGTGATCTCGTCCGCGTACTCGAGGTCCCCACCGACCGGGATCCCCCGGGCGATCCGGGTGACGGTGCCAACGCTGTCCCGGAGGCGCTCATCGAGATACATCGCCGTCGCCTCGCCTTCCAGCGTCGGGTTCGTGGCGATGATGACCTCGAGGAACGGCCTGCCTTCTGCCGTCGCCGCGTCAACCCGCGCCAGGAGCTCTCGGATCTTGAGGCGGTCCGGGCCAATGCCATCGATCGGAGAAATCGCGCCATGCAGAACGTGGTAGGTCCCGCGGAACTCGCCGGTCCGTTCGATGGCCAGCACGTCGAGCGGTTCCTCCACGACGCACATCCGGAGGGCATCCCGGCCACCATCGCGACAGATCGGGCAGCGCGGCGCGTCGCTGATGTTGAAGCAGACCTCGCAGAACACAACCTGCTCGCGAACGGCGATCAGGGCGCCGGCCAGAACCCTGGCCTCAACGTCGGGCGCGCGGAGCAGGTGATAGGTCAGGCGCTGCGCGGTCTTCGGCCCGATTCCGGGCAGCCTGTTGAACGCCTCGATGAGGCGCGCGACGGGCTCAATGAGGGGAGTTGCCACTGAGTCTCAGCGCCCGAGGAGGCCGCCGAGGCCGGCACCCAGGCCACCAGTCAGCGCAGCCATCCGTTGCTCGGCGAGCTTCCGGGACGATTCGAGGGCGTCGTTGACGGCGGCGACCACAAGGTCCTGGAGCATCTCGACATCGTCCGGATCCACGGCCCCGGGATCGATGGTCAGGGAGCGCAGCTCCTGCTTTCCGGTAACCACGGCACGAACGGCACCGCCGCCAGACGAGCCGTCCACCTCGGTCACGGCGAGCTCGTCCTGAATCCGAGCCACGTCCTGCTGCATCTGCAGCGCCATGCGCTGAAGGTTCGCCATACCCATCGATCGAGCTCCGCTGCTGCTGCTGATATGCGCAGTCTGGCGGATGGCCGCGGGCCGTGCTGCGGCGACCCGGCTGCGGCGGCCACGTCCGCGACCAACTACCCCGGAGCTACGCATTGCGCGGCGCTCATCGCCGGTCAGCTGACCTCTGCCGCGTCGGTCTCATCGGCTTCGAAGATCCGGCGGGCCTCGGCCAGTACGAAGGCCGCCTCGGCGTCGGCCGGAAGGTCCGGCAGCAGATCCAGGTTGGTGGCGACACAACGCACCCCGATGGGATGCCCGAGCACGGCGCCAATCCCGGCCTCGAGAATCGAGCGTCGGCGCTCGGCGACGTCGCGCAGGAACCCCTGATCCTCTGGAAAACCGAGGGTGACGATGCCGTCCTCGACGCTCATCGGCCGACAGACCGCGATCAGCGGCTTGGTTGGGGGATGTGCGCTCACCCTCGAGACGACCTCGGGCCAACGCTGCCGCAGGGTGTCGATCTCGGAGCCAGGCGGAGCGTTCTGCACCAGTGTCGGCGGAGCCGGCCGGGCGACGGCGGGCCCCTGGTTCACGACGGCCGGGGCGGCATCCGTCGTCGCGAGGGACCCAGGCGGAGTCGGCCCCGGTCGTGGGGGGACGGCATCCGGGGCCACCGCCCGCGCGGGCGGCTCGGCGTCTGTTCCCGATACCGGTCGTCCGGCGGACCTGGGCGGAGGCGCCGCGACCGGCGCAGGCGACGATGGCGGCTCGGCGGCGGCGCCGGCATTCAGTTCGCTCGCGCGCGAGCGCGCGCGCTGCGCCGCACCGCCAGGGCCTGAAATGGCGGGCGCCGGACCACCCGCGTCGTCGAGTGGGAACAGGGCCAGCTCGAGCTGGAGACGCAGGCCTCCGATCCCGGCTCGGTTCGGGTCGATCGCCCCAAGGCGGCGGGCTACCCGGACGAGATCCACCATGGACCGCGTGTTCGGGCTTTCCAGCGGTGCGCCGACGGTTCGGCCCACCAGGCCGGCGCGCACGGCCTCGACCACTTGCTCAAGAAACGCCCGCAGGTCGCGACCGCGCTCCTCCAACCCGTCGAGGAGACGCAGGCCCGCGGCCACGTCGCCACCGATCAGGCACGTGACGAACGCATCGATGACCTCGGCGGGGGCAAGCCCGAGGAGATCGCGGACCGTTGCTTCATCCAGGCGATCGCCACCCGAGGCAAGCAGCTGGTCCAGCATCGACTCCGCATCCCGCATTCCGCCCGCGGCGAGCCGCGCGATGAGGTGGAGGGCCTCCGGGTCGGCCTCGCGTCCGTCCCCCACAAGGATCCGGGCGAGTTTGCCCTCGATCTCGTCGGTCGAGAGGCGGCGGACGTCGAATCGCTGAAGCCGCGAGAGAATGGCCGGCGGGAAGTCCTGCGGGTGGGTCGACGCGAACATGAAGACGACAAAGTCGGGCGGCTCCTCGAGCGACTTGAGAAGAGCATTCCAGGCATCCTTGGTGATCTGGTGCGCCTCGTCGAGGATGTAGACCTTCCGCTTCAGGTCCGTCGGCGCGTAGTTGATCCGTTCCCGGAGCTCGCGAATGGCATCGATGCCTCGATTGGACGCGGCGTCGATCTCGATGAGATCGAGTGCCCGCCCTTCACGGATGGCGACACACGAGGGGCAGGTGTCGCACGGGTCGCCGTCTCTCAGATCGGTGCAGTTGATCGCCTTGGCGAGGATCCGAGCCAGGGACGTCTTGCCGGTCCCGCGTGGGCCGACGAACAGGATTGCGTGCGAGACACGACCCGTTCGAACGGCGTTCTGGAGCGTCTGGACCACCGCGGTCTGTCCGACGATCTGCCCGAAGGTCTGCGCGCGCCAACGGCGGTAGATCGCCTGGTGCGGCGTGGCAGCGACGATCGCGGCGGGGTCAGACGGGCTCGAGGCGCTCTTGGTCACGACGCTCCTCGGGGGCCGATGGCAAGTCCAGTCAGTATGCCGTGCACCCCCTGTTGACCGAGCCGCGCCCGGGCCCACCATCGAAGACGGCTCGGACCAGGCCGTTCCGCGGCACCCGGCGATGATCGCTGAGTGCTGCTTCCTTCCGGACCTGACACGGTTCGCGAGTCGCCGCTGCGCGGGACCCGGTCCTCAACGTCGTCTGGGTTGGCGGCCTCCGCGCGCGGGGGCCTCGAGGGGGAATTCAGCCCTGCTGGAGCGGATTGCAGGTACAGGGCACCGCTAGTTCCCCGCCTAGCACGGCACGGGGCAGTGTACTGGTAATCGCCTGCTCGACTCAGGAGCCAAGAGCCAGCCCTAGGCCCGCTCGCGCCGCGGACGAGGTCAGTCCGAGGCGAGGCGAGCGCCCGAGCGAGCGCACTCGAACGTGCGTGAGCGAGGGCGCGCAGCCGACAACGAAGGAATGGCCCGTCCGAGGCACGAGCGAATGGCGGAGAGGGAGGGATTCGAACCCTCGACGCGTTGCCGCGAACCGCATTTCCAGTGCGGCGCCATAGTCCACTAGGCGACCTCTCCGAGGAATCGTCCCGAGTCCGACTGCGTGTCGGCCGGGGCCCGCTCGCATCCTGGATGAGGTCATCCCGAGGCGGCAGCTAGCACCCGAGCGAGCGCACCAGAAGGTGCGTGAGCGAGGGAGCGGAGCTGACAACGAAGGGAGGGCCCATCCCCGAGGCGAGCGCGTGGCGGAGAGGGCGGGATTCGAACCCGCGGTGCTTTCGCACACCGCTTTTCGAGAGCGGCACCATCAACCACTCGGACACCTCTCCGCGCGAGAGGATAGCAGAGGGGTCCCCTCGAACCAGGGCGGCGGTCGCCTCAGCGAGCCGGCACCGGGGTCTGGCCGGCCCTGGCCGACGCCAGCAACTCCTCCGCTTCGTCGCGGCGGATCCCGCTGACGACCCTGATCCGCCGGCCCATGGCTGCGTGGTCGGCCAGTTGCACGACGCTACCGGCCGCGCCGAACTCGCGATTCGGTGCGGCAAAGACCAGGGCCTCGACATCGCCGTTGAGCATCGCGCCGACGCACATGGCGCACGGCTCGACGGTCGAAAAGATCGTGATGTCCTGCAGCCGGGCCGTCCCGAGCCGCCGCGATGCCTCGCGCAGGGCAACCATCACGGCATGCGCCGTCGGGTCATTCGTCTCGCGGACGCGTTCGTGCCCCCGGGAGACCATGGCCTCGTCCATCACGGCCACGGCAGCATGCGGACGCTCCCCGCGAGCGACGGCATTCCTCGCCTCGGCCAGGGCCTCACCCATGTAGAGCTCGTAGTTCATGTCCCGATGATACGCGGCCGCCGAGCTGCGGCATCGTCCAGCGGGTTGGGACGATGCCCGGCGCAAGCGGGTACGACCGTCACGGATCCGCACGGCGGGCTAGCATGCGTCCTGATGAAGCAGGCGCAGCGGATCGGGATCCTCACCGGCGGCGGCGACGTGCCTGGTCTCAATTCCGTCATCAAGAGCGTCACCTACCGGGCGACAGAACTGGGTGCCGAGGTCGTTGGCATCCGCCGGGGTTGGGAAGGTCTGACCCACGTGCAGCCGGGTCGCGAACTCGATCCGGACTATCTCCGACGTCTGGATCGGAGCAACACCCGGACGATCGATCGGACCGGTGGAACGATCCTCCACACCTCCCGGACCAACCCGGCCAAGATGCCGCGCCAGGCCCTGCCGGCGTGGCTCGATCCGGCCCAGGCGGCGAGACTCCAGATCGGCGAGGATCGGTACGATCTCACCTCGATCGTGCTGGACCATCTCGACCAGCTCGGCATCGACGTCCTGGTCACGATCGGTGGCGACGATACGCTGTCGTTCGCGCGAATCCTCGCGGGGAACGGCGTCCCACTCGTGGCCATCCCCAAGACGATGGACAACGACGCACCCGGAACCGAGTACTGCATCGGATTCTCGTCCGCGATCACGCGGGCCAAGGAACTCATCGACCGCCAGCGGACGACGCTCGGGAGCCACGAGAGAATCGGGGTCTTCCGGATCTTCGGTCGTGATGCCGGGTTCTCGGCCCTGTTCGCGGCCTATGTCACCTCGGCTCGCTGCGTGATCCCCGAGGTACGCTACGACATCGCGCGCCTGGCCGACGTGATCGCCGACGATCATCGGACCTCCCCGAGCCACTACGCGATCGTCGTGACGGCGGAGGGTGCGATCTGGGAGGGTGCGGACATCCCGGAGCTCGGGCCGGCCGACGCTTTCGGGCATCGACGCAAGGCGAACGTGGGGGAGACGCTGGCCAGCGAGCTCAGTTCGCGGACGGGGATCGAATCGCTGGCGATCGAGCTCACCTACGATCTCCGCTCCGGCCAGCCCGACGCCCTCGACCAGATCGTCGCCTCTACCTTCGCCAACGTGGCCATGGACCTGGTGGCCGACGGTATCTTCGGGCAGATGGTCGGCATCCGCGATGGGAAGTACGCCTACGTCGAGCTCCAGTCAACCGGTGTCGCGGCGCGCCGCGTCGACGTCGAGAAGATGTATAACGTCGAGCGCTTTCGGCCCCGGTACGACGGGCGGCTTGGATCACCAATGTTGCTGGTCGGCCTGGGCGGTTAGCCCGACCTCAGCCCTCGAGGCCAGACAGTCTCGCGAATGAAGCCAAGCAGATAGTCGTTCTCGAGCATCCTGCCGCTTCGGTTCGTGAGGACCCAGGACTGGGCGGCGCCGCCGGAGCGCGGCCGATCGTACCCCGGGAGGGGGCGCTTGGTCAGTCGAGACCGGCAAGGAGGAGAAAGGGACCGAAGCGAGGTTCCGTCATGACCAGGTGCTGCGGCCCGAACGGGCCCGGTCTCTCGCTGGTCAGGGAGAACCCTGCTTCGCGGGCACGCGCGGGCGCGTCCGGACCAACGAGGAAATAGAGGGCCAGGATTCCCTCGCCGTACCGGGCGAGAGCCGCCGCAAGAAGCCCTTCCGTCGATGCCTCGATGAGCACCACGGTCCGGCCATCGGCTGCGCAGAGGAGGCGACACCGCGCGCCGAGGATGCTGTCATCGTCTGCGGGTTCGGCGACGCCTTCGGCGACCTGTTCAGCGACCCGTTCGTCGGGCCGGGCGACGAGTTCGGCCTGCGCTCGGTCGAGCTCCACGGTCGCCCAGCCCCTCACCTCGGCGCGAGGCATGACCACCCCACGCAGTCGGGCGAGCGCATCTCCGAGCGCTGTCTCCCCGACGAGTTCGCCCGGATCCCGTGTCACGCAGGCCCGCCCATCGACCCGCTCATTTCCGGTGGCGGGCCGCCGGCTTCGAGATAGGCGTCGAGCGCCGCGCGAAGCCCCACGTCCCGGCCGGCTCCTTCCGAGCGCAGCCACTTGGTTTCGAGGACATCGCAGTACGCCTGGATCGTATCGCCGGACCGACCCGTGACCGCGCGGAGACGTACGAGCGTGGGTCGAAGCACTTCCCGATTCCAGCGCTCTGCGGCTTCCACGAGCGACAACTGGTGGCCCTCGGTTCGCTCCAGCCAGGCACCATACTCGCGAAGGTCATTGAGCAGCAGCCGCGCCTGCCCCTCGAGCGCACGTCGCCCAGTCAGCCGCTCGAGCTCGTTTGCGTGGAACCGCCGGTTGGTGACGGCAACTTTCATGCGGACACCGCCACCCTCGCCGGTGACCAGCTGGATCTCGTCCACAGCAAATCCCAGGTCGTTGAGGCGGCGCACTCGTTGGGCCACAGCAAAGCGCTCGTCCCCACCCACTTCGGGCTCCACGGTGAGTTCCTCCCACAGGACGCAGTAGCGGTCGCGGACGCTTTCGGCGGCGGCCAGCGCATCATCGAACAGATCTTCCCGATCCTGGGCGGCCGCCAGATCTGCGAGGCCGAAGGCGACGTTCTCCACGAGGACATCGAGATCGTAGGTGCGCTGCCCGTCCGATAGCGATGGGTGCTGTTCGCCGGTTTCAGCATCCACGAGATAGGCCTGGACCTTGTCGCCGTCTCGACGGAACAGCGTGTTGGCAAGCGAACAGTCCCCCCAATAGAGGCCGCCTCGGTGGAGTTCGACGAGCAACCCGGCCATCGCGTCCAGGAGCTGGTCGCGTAGGTGCCCGGGGCCGGTCGGAACACGTGACAACAGCCGTCGGTATTGGAGCGAGTTCGGGAGGTATCGGGTGACCAGGATCGCGTTGTGGCCGTCGGGAGCGGCCGCCACGCCGATCGGGATGACTGCGGGCAGGCCCTCACCCTCGAGGTGGCGGAGAATCTCGTACTCTCGCTCGGCGATCCCTGCCGGCTCTTCCTTGAGCGCCACGAGCCCGCGTTCCGTCTCGAGGAAGCGGACGAGGTGTCTTGACGGGCCGACTGGCAGGTCGCGAAACGAGAGCGCGTCCGAAGTCCAGGCCTCGAGAGGTATCTCCCAGGGCAGCGCGAGCAATTCCGGGTCGGGATCACGGAGTCGAAGCCGTGGAAAGGTAGAGGTCATCGCGACCCAGCGTACCGCGACGGGTCGACGGGACGATTGTTGCAACGTCTCGCGTCGGGCTGGCTGGTCAGCCGGATTGGAGCTCGGAGAGCCTGACCACGTGATCGAGGTGGATGCGGGCGCCGTCTCGTATCTGGAGGTGGATCTCGGGGTCCTGATGGCCCCAGTCGATCTCAACGATCCCGAACTTGCGATCGCTGTTGAGCAACTCGCCGATCCGGTTCGGGTTGATCCACTGACCCTCGGCCCAGGTCTCGATCTGGTCGAGGCCTGATGCAGTCAGGTCATAGGTCGGATACCCGAGCGCATCGGGAAGACGCGTGAGCTCCGCGAAGTGCATGTCACCGGAGACGAAGATGACGCCCGGCACCTCGAGGTCCCGGATCAGCGCGAAGAGTCGATCGCGTTCGAGTGGCGTGTCGCGCCAGCCTTCCCACTCCTCGTCGATGTCGTAGTCCTGGAGGACCTGGATGCCGCTGCCGATGATCCGGATCGTGGCGGGCTCCTCGAGGCGCTCGCGCAGCCAGGCCCATTGGGTCGCCCCCAGGATCGTGCGCCCCGGGTCGGACCCCGCGTAGTCGTACGGATCGAGGTTGTAGCGGTTGTCGAGGAGGATCACCTGGACCGTCCTGTCGCCGCTCCCGAAGGTTCGCGAGGTGTAGATGCCCGGCTGCACCCAGCGAGGGTCGTCCGACGCGGCGCCCCAGAACCGCAGGAACTCATCTCTGGCGGCGTCGCGAAACGGCCAGGTCCGGTTGGCGTTGTTCCATCCGAAATCGTGGTCGTCCCAGATCGCCATCGTGTCGGGGATCGCGTCGAGCGCCTTGAAGCGGGGGTTCGCGCCGAGGACCTCGTACTTGGCGCGAAGCGTGGCCATGTCCCTGCTGTCGCCGTAGATGTTGTCGCCCAGCCACAAGAGCAGGTCCGGATCTGTTGCAAGGAGATCGATCAGAGCGGGGCCGTCAGCTGAGTGCCGGAAACACGATGCCAAGGCGACTCGGATGAGCTGGCCAGGTGCCGGCGGGGCTGGGGTCGCGCTGGACGAGACCGACGGACCTGCGGTCGGTGCACCGAAGTTGATCGGGCTCGCGGTAGGCCGGGCCGTGGCCGACGGACCCGCGCTCGGGACACCGAAGTTGATCGGGCTCTGCGTTGGGGCCCGGGACTCGACTGGGCTCGGCGTCGGGGCCCCGGATTCGACCGGGCCATGCGTCGCGGACGATCCTGTGATTTCGCACCCGCCGAGGGCGAAGGCAAGCGTCGCGAGGATCGCCACCACACGGCGCCCTCGTGTCCCACCGGTACGCTGGCCCGGCATGCCCGACCCCTCTCCGCTGGTCATCCCGATCGACTGTTGGCGCGCCCGGCGGGACTCGAACCCACGACCTTCAGGTCCGCAACCTGACGCTCTATCCGCTGAGCTACGGGCGCACGCGATGCCGACGACGAAATCTGGCGGAGAGGGGGGGATTCGAACCCCCGATGGGTGTAACCCCATAACGGTTTAGCAAACCGCCGCACTAGGCCTCTATGCGACCTCTCCGTCCGCGGCGGGCGATAGGCTACCACGAGGCCGAGCCGGTTGACATCGTATGTGGCCTCGGCTACCGTCGCTCGACTGAGATGACGCGCTTCTATTGGTTTACCGACCCGGCATGATCGTTCCCGGCCATTGAGGCCGGGCGCACGCGTCGTGCCGGGGCGAAGCAGAGGTGCAGACCTCTGCTTTTTTCTTTCCGGTCCGGCCGTCCACAGGAAGGACGCTCGATGTTCATCGTCATGGCGCGAACCGCGACCGAGGCCGAGATCCTCGGGGTCAAGAGCCACATCCTCGGCGAGGGGATGACGCCGTACGAGCACGCGGGCGCCGATCGGGTGGTGATCGCGGTGGTCGGTGAGGTCGGGCCTCGCCGGCAGGAGCTGATGAGCAAGCTCGGCGGACTGCCCGGGGTCGTGACCGTCACCCCGATTTCGCGGCCATTCAAGCTCACGTCCCGGGAGTTTCATCCCGAGAACACGGTGATCCGGGTCCTGGACGCGACGATCGGCGACGGTGGCCTCACGGTCATGGCGGGACCGTGCTCCGTGGAGAGCCGCGATCAGCTGTTTGAGACAGCGGACTCGGTGCTCACTTCCGGCGCGACGATTCTGCGGGGCGGCGCATTCAAGCCGCGAACCTCCCCCTACAGCTTCCAGGGCCTCGGGGTCGAGGCGCTTCGCTACCTCGCCGAGGCACGCGATCGGACGGGCCTCCCCGTGATCACCGAGGTCATGGAGCCGAACCAGGTGGACATCGTCGCGGAGTACGCGGACATCCTCCAGATCGGGGCCCGGAACATGCAGAACTACTCGCTCCTGAACGCCGCGGGACGGGTGGCCCGGCCGGTCATGCTGAAACGCGGCTTCGGAGCGACGATCGAGGAGCTCCTCATGGCCGCGGAGTACATCGTGGCCGCCGGCAATCCCAACGTGATCCTGTGTGAGCGCGGCATCCGGACGTTCGAGACCTATACCCGCAACACGATGGACCTGGCGGCAGTGCCGCTCCTCCATCACCTCACCCACCTGCCGGTCATCGTGGATCCGAGCCACGCGACCGGCAAACGCTGGCTGGTCAAGCCGCTCGCCATCGGCGGCGTGGCGGTCGGCGCCGACGGCGTCATGGTCGAGGTGCATCCCACCCCCGAGGCCGCGCTGTCCGACGCGGAGCAGCAGCTCAATCCCGCCCAGTTCGCGGACTTGATGGCCACCCTCGTGCCGGTCCATGCGTACGTCGGCTCCCTCCACCGGAATCCCCTCGTCGACGATGCCGCAGTCGGCAGCGGCGGCGGCCAACTCTCGAAGCACTAACCGGGTGCGAGTCCAATGACGGCGGCGGGAGATTCCACACGCGGTTCGACAAGCGATTCGACACGCGGTTCGACAGGCAGCGCCCTGGCCGATCCCGCAGTGGTCGAACCGGCGCGGCGCCTTCGCGGCGAGCTGCGCATGCCGGGCGACAAGTCGATCAGCCATCGGGCGCTGATGTTCGCGCTGCTGGCCAGCGGCGAGAGCCACATTCAGGGCGCCGGGGACGGCGCGGACGTGCGCTCCACGGCGGGAATCGCCCGCTCGCTGGGGGCGACGGTGACACGCACGGCCGGAGAGCATGGGTCGGTCGACTACCGGATCCTGTCGCCCGGACTGTCCGGTTTCAGGCGACCGTCCGCGGTGCTCGACTGCGGCAACTCCGGGACGAGCCTGCGCCTGTTTGCCGGAATCCTGGCCGGCGGCCCGGTGGCGGCCACACTCGATGGCGATGAATCACTGCGACGCCGTCCGGTCGCTCGTATCATCGAGCCGTTGCGCGCGATGGGCGCGCAGGTGACAGCCGCTGACGACGACTCCCGGCCGCCGGTGGTCATCATTGGCCGATCGGGACTTAACGCGATTGACTGGACATCGGCGGTGCCGTCGGCCCAGGTGAAGTCGGCAATCCTCCTGGCGGGACTCGGCGCCGACGGCACGACCCGCGTGCGCGAGCGCGTCGCGACAAGAGATCACACGGAACGGATGCTGCGCGCGCGAGGGGTCACCGTGCGTACGTTTGCTGACGGTGAGGCGGGTGCGGTGATCGAGATCGACGGAGGGGCATCGGTGCAGACGCTGGACGAGCAGGTCCCCGGCGATCCGTCCGCGGCTGCTTTCTGGCTGGTTGCCGGCGCGCTGCATGGCGATGCGGAGCTGACCCTGACGCAAGTCGGCGTCAACCCGACCCGACGCGGCATTCTCGACCTGCTGTTGCGCATGGGGGCCCGGATCGAGGAACGGCCGATGATCGAATTCGCCGCCCGGGTCGGGGACCGTGCGGCCGAGCCCGGTGCCGGGGAGCCGACCGCCGACCTGGTCGTCCGTTCGTCCGAGCTGCAGGCCATCGAGGTTGGCCCCTCCGAAGTTGCCGGGGCGATCGATGAGATCCCGGTCCTGTGCCTGGCCGCCACACAGGCCCATGGCCGGACAACGATCCGCGGGGCCGGCGAGTTGCGCCACAAGGAATCGGACCGTCTGGCCGGGATCGCCCGCGGATTGACCGCGCTTGGTGCCCGGATCACGGTCGATGGCGACGACCTCGTCATCAACGGCCCGACCCCTCTGATCGGCGCGATGACGGACAGCCTCGACGACCACCGCCTGGCCATGACTTTTGCCATCGCCGGATTGTTCGCTCGAGGAGCGACAGGCGTCGGCCGCCCTGACAGCGCAGCGATCTCGTACCCCGGTTTCTTTCACGACCTCGAAAGGATTCGAGCATGACCAAACGCGTCGTCCTGATAGGCCACCCCGTTGCTCACTCGTTGTCCGCGGCGATGCAGCAGGCAGCCTTCGACGCCCGCGGGATCGATGCCCGCTACGAGCTCTGGGACCGGGCACCGATCGCCCTGGCCGATGCGATCGAGGAGCTTCGCTCGGAGGCGTTCCTCGGCGCGAATCTGACCATTCCCCACAAGGAACGGGTCGTGCCGATGATCGACCGGCTCACCGACGAGGCCCAGGCCACGGGCGCAGTGAACACCATCACCCGTGAAGGCAAGCGTCTGGTCGGTCATAACACGGACGTGGCCGGCTTCTCGGTCGCGCTGGACCGCCTGGTCGGGCGCGCCAAGCTGCCTCGGCAGGCCGTCGTTCTGGGTGCCGGCGGTGGCGCGCGAGCGGTCGTCCACGGGCTCATCCGGGCCGGCTTTCTGCGGATCGTGGTGTTCAATCGCCACCTTCACCGGGCCGAGGGATTGGTCAAGCATTTCGGCAGGAGCGCGGCGCATATGGAGTTGCGCGCCATGCCCTGGCATGAATCGATCATCGAAGCGGAACTGGCCAAGACGAAGCTGCTGGTCAATGCCACCTCGATTGGGCTGGTTGCCGAGGAGACACCGATCCCGGCCGAGATCCTGGGCAAGCACCTGCTGGTACTCGACCTCATCTACAGCCGAACGCGGCTGCTGCGCGACGCCGAAGCTGCCGGGAGCACCGGGCACGATGGTGAAACGATGCTGCTCAACCAGGGTGCCGCTGCATTCACCCTGTGGACCGGGCAGGCGGCCCCCCTCGAGGTCATGGCCGATGCGCTCGCCGCGGCGCGTGCCGGGGGCCTCCGATCGGCCGAAGGCGAACCGGCCGGCGATCAACCGGCCGGCGCGCCGGCCGGTTGATCGAGCCAGCAGCATGTCCGATGCATTCCGGTTCCTGACCGCCGGCGAATCACACGGGCCCACGCTCGGTGTGATCGTCGAGGGCGTCCCGGCAGGCCTCGCTCTCAGCGAGGACGATCTCGTGGTGGATCTCGCCCGCCGGCAGCGCGGTTACGGCCGAGGTGCGCGCCAGACGATCGAGACGGACCGCGCCGAGATCCGGGGTGGAGTTCGGCACGGGCTGACCCTCGGGTCACCGATTCTGCTGCTGGTTGCGAACCGCGACTGGGAGAACTGGGGCGCGGTGATGCAGGCGGCTTCTTTGACCGACCAGCAGGCCGTCGCCCTCGAGACATCGGTCGCCGAGGGTGTCAAACGGGCGACGCCGGTCACGCGGGTCCGGCCCGGCCACGCGGACCTCGCCGGAGCGCTCAAGTACGGCCACTCGGACGTGCGCAACGTGCTCGAACGCGCCTCCGCGCGGGAGACCGCGGCGCGCGTGGCGGCCGGCGGGGTGGCCCGGGCATTTCTGCGGGCCCTGGGGATCGATGTCTGGTCCTTCACGGCCGAGGTCGGCGGCGTGGCCATCGATCCGGCCGGGTCCAGCCGCTCGCGCGAGGAGGCCGATGCCTCGCCGTTGCGCTGCCCCGATCCCGACGCCGAGGTACGGATGATGGCGCGGATCGACGAGGCGCGATCCAACGGCGACACCATCGGCGGGGTCTTCGAGGTGGTCGCCCAGGGCCTGCCGATCGGGCTCGGCTCGTATGCCCACTGGGACCGGCGCCTTGACGGCGCGCTCGCAGCGGCCGTGATGAGCATCAACATCGTCAAGGGCGTCGAGTTTGGCCTCGGGTTCGAGCAGACGCGACGATTCGGCTCAGCAGTCCACGATGTCATCGACGGGCGGGCGGATGACGGCCGCTGGATCCATCGCTCGAATAACGCCGGTGGCCTCACCGCGGGGGTCTCGAACGGTGAGCCGATCGTCGTTCGAGGCGCGGTAAAGCCGATCTCGACGCTGGCGCGTCCGCTCCCGTCCGCGGATCTGATCACCGGCGAGGCGGTCGACAAGGCGCATTACGAGCGGAGCGACATCAGCGTCGTCCCGGCGGCCGGCGTGATCGCCGAGGCGATGGTCATGCTGACGCTCGCGCGCTTTGTCATGGAGACGCTCGGTGGCGACCGCATGGACGTGATTGAGGAACGCATGGCGGCCCACCGACGCCTGATGGCGACGCTCCCGGCCGCCCCGACCATCGGTGGCCGGCCCTCCGCCGCCGGCGGCGACGAGGCCGGTTCCGGCGGCGACGACTAGGGACCGCGGCGATGGACGTCGTACTGATCGGGCTTCCGGGTAGCGGCAAGAGCGCCGTGGGGCGTCGGCTCGCGGCGCGACGCGGTGCGTCGTTCATCGATCTGGACGAGGTCGTCGAGCGCGAGGCCGGAGCGCGGGTCCCGGAGATCTTCGCCGCCGAGGGCGAGGCCGGATTTCGCGCTCGGGAACGGGTCGCGATCGCGGGACTCGGCGAACCCGACGCCTCGGCGACGATTCGGCGCGTGATCGCCCCCGGTGGTGGTGCGGTGGTGGATCCACGCAACCGGTGGCAGCTCTACCGGGGCCGCTTCCCTGTCTGGCTCGACGGGCGCCCGGAGGTGCTGGCCCAGCGGCTCCGCCACAGTCCGAACATTCGCCCACTGATCTCCGGGCGTGACCCGATTCGTGCGCTGCGGGACCTGACAGCGGCCCGCAGTCGATTCTACGGCGCGGCAACGCGGATCGCCGGCCTGACCGAGCTGGTCGGCGTCGTGGACTCCGTCGAACGCGCGGCCGGCCAGGCGCACGCGGCAACCGGAACCATCCTCCTGCGCGCCGACACGACGATCGGGCACCTGATTCTGGGAGAGGGCATCGCGGGGCGGATCCTGGCCGAGGAGCTTCATCGTCTCGGCGCCCGGCGCGCAATCATCATCACGGAACCTGGCGCCTGGGCCGCGGCTCGGTCGGCCATCGAGGCGGGCCTCCGCAGCGGCGGGTTCGAGATCGAGGTCGTCGTGCTGCCACAGGGCGAGGCAGCCAAGACCCTGGCGGTGGTCGAGTCGGCGGCGCGTGAACTCGCCGGCCGCCGCGTGGAGCGGGGTGAACCGATCGTCGCCGTCGGCGGTGGAGCCCTCGGCGATGCGGCCGGGTTCATCGCCGCGACGTACCTGCGTGGCGTCCCGTTCATCCAGGTTCCGACGACACTCGTGGCGCAGATCGATTCGTCCATCGGTGGAAAGACCGGGGTGGACCTGCCCGAGGGCAAGAATCTGGTGGGAGCGTTTCATCAGCCATCGGCAATCGTGATTGACATCGGCCTGCTGGCCGACCTGCCGGAGCGCGAGCGCCGCGCCGCCCTGGGCGAGGCGGTCAAGATGGCGGCGCTCGGGGATGAACGGCTGTTCGAGCTCCTCGAAACAAGGGGTGCTGCGATCGGCGCCGGGGATCCATCGACCGTGCGGGATGGTTCGCTTGCCGAGCTCGTGGAGCGCTGCAGCTGGGCCAAGGTCGAGATCGTTGCCGCCGATGAGAAGGAGAAAGCGGTGCGGATTGCGCTGAACCTTGGCCACTCGCTGGGTCACGCGTTCGAGGCCGCCGGGGGGTACGCCGACCTTCGCCACGGCGAGGCCGTCGCCTTCGGGCTGCGGGCGGCCTGCCGGATCGGGGTCGCGACCGGCGCAACGCTGCCGGAACGGGCGGCACGGATCGAGCGCCTGCTCGATGCGCTCGCGCTCGGCCCCGGCATCCTCCCCTACCCGCTGGATGCGGTGCTCGGACACCTCGGGACGGACAAGAAGCATCGTGGCGGGCGACTCCGCTGGGTCCTCCCGTCGGACCACGGCCACGTCGTCCGCGACGACATCGCCGACGATCTCGTTCGCGACGTGGCCGCGGGGTTGTTGATGCCCGCAGCCGTCGGCGGTGCGGCATGACCCGGGTGCTCGTGCTCCAGGGGCCGAACCTCAATCTCCTTGGATCGCGGGAGCCCGAAATCTACGGCTACGAGACACTCGACCAGCTCCAGGACGGAATTAACCGCCGCGCGGCGGAACTCGGTCTGGCCGTGGACTTCTTCCAGTCGAATCACGAGGGCGCGCTCATCGATCGGCTGCATCAACGCGATTTCGACGTGGCGATCGTCAACGCTGGCGGCCTGACCCATACGTCGGTGTCGCTCCGGGACGCCCTCCTGGGCGTGCAGAAACCGTTCATCGAGGTTCATCTATCCGACCCGGCAACCCGCGAGCCGTTCCGCCGGGTGAATTTCCTGGCTGACGTTGCGCTGGCGTCCTTCGTCGGACAGGGGGCGCGCGGCTACCACCTTGCGCTCGAGCGGATCGCTGTGGATCTTGGAGGCAAGAGTGGCTGAGCGCCCACGGTCCCGGAGCACGCCGGAGAGCCTCGAGTTGCGCCGGCTTCGGACCAAGATCGATGCGCTCGACCGGCGGATTGTGGCGCTCCTGAACGAGCGGGCGACGTTGGCTCTCGAGGTCGGACGGGCAAAGGTGGCCGTCGGTCGGCGTGCGATCCGCGATCTGGAGCGCGAGCGCGAAGTCCTGATCCGGGTGGCGATGGGCAACGACGGGCCGCTGCCCCAGGCCGATCTCCTGGCGCTGTATCGCCGGCTGTTCACAGCGACGCGGGCCCTCGAAGAGGCGGACCGCGCACGACGGGGGAAGGGCGACGCCTGAGGTCTTCGCCGTCGGGAGTGGCTTCCAGGGGTCGCTCTCGGCCGCAATCCGCGAGCTCCCGCATGGCCTCCGGACGCGGTTCGCGCCGGCGCCGACGGGTTATCTCCACCTCGGGCACGTGGCCAATGCCATCGTCACCTGGGCGGTGGCGAGGGCCACGGGCGGACGGGTCGTCCTGAGGATCGAGGACCACGACCGGCAACGATGTCGGCCCGCCTACGAGGCGGCGCTGCTCGACGATCTCGAGGCGCTCGGCTTCGTGCCCGACGAACCTCCCCTCGACGTCTTTCGATCCGGAGCGACGACGTCTCATCGCCAATCCGACAACGGCCCGGCCTACGAGGCTGCGGTTGCTGTATTGGACGCCGGGCGCCTCGTCTACGGGTGCGACTGCAGCCGCTCGACCTTCCTGGACTGGGCCGCCGCGCGCGGGCGACCGTGGGCGGGGTCCGGCTGCCCGGGCCTCTGCCTCGCGCGCGGGCTGGCGAGGGACGAGGCCGGTGTCACCTGGCGTGTGGCGCTGGGTAGCCGCAGCGAGGCTTGGACCGATCTGGTCCTCGGGTCGCAATCGGGGCCGGTGGCGACCGGCGGCGACCTCATGATCCGGGACCGCCACGGCAACTGGACGTACGCCCTGTGCGTCGTGGTGGACGATCTCGGCCAGGACATCGACCTGGTCGTCCGCGGCGAAGACCTCATCGCCGCGACACCGGCCCAGGTCAGGCTCGGCCGCTTGCTCGGCCGGGCGGTGCCACCGCGGTTCCTGCACCACCCGTTGATCCGGCGGCCGGACGGCCGCAAGCTCTCGAAGGCAGACGGTGCGACCGCCGTCCGGGAACTCCTGGGCCAGGGAGTCACGAGCACGGCCATTCGGGAGCGTGCCTCGATCGCGCTCGGGCTCGTCGCACCCGTCGGGGCCTGACCTCAGCCCGTCGGCCGCTCCGTCCGATCCTCGAT
Organism: uncultured Anaerolinea sp.; assembly: GCA_964580175.1. Classification (GTDB taxonomy): domain Bacteria; phylum Chloroflexota; class Limnocylindria; order Limnocylindrales; family CSP1-4; genus UBA5189. The sequence goes on from CAZOJS010000140.1 coordinate 17,708, forward strand.
CTCCCAGGCGTGGTCGAGGGCGTGCCAGGCGATCCGGTGGGCTGCGTAGCGGACGGTCCATTTGCGCCCGGCCAGCGCTGAGCCGTCCGACGGCGTGCGGAGGATATCGAGCATCGCATCCCGGAGAGCCTGGGTGGATGCTGGGTCGGCAGTCCTCGGGACTGGGTACCCGAGTCCCATCTCGCGCGCGTAGGCAAAGTCGGACATGAGGGCGTGCTCGACGATCTTGGAGGTGTCGCGGCCGCCACCTCGCGGACCCTTTCGAAGCGCTTCGGGCGCAGCGCCAGCGTTCTCGTCCAGGCGCGCCCAGGCGGCCGCCACGATCGCGGCGAGACGCTCTGCTTCGGCCTTGCCGGTGGGCCGACGATCGGCGTCCCGCAGCCGTCCCGGGACGCCGAAGTCGGTACTCGCGTCCCCGGCGCCGGCTTCGACCACCTCGGCCACGACCACGAAGGTCGGGGGCACGGCCCCGGCGGCGTGGGCTACCTCCGCATAGCGGTCCAGGCAGGCAAGGAGCGCGTCGATCGCGCCAGATTCGGTCTTGCCGGACCGGGCGAGGCCGGGCCAGTCGATCGCGCTCGCGAACGCCCGCTTCGGAGTTGTCTCAAGGGCGAGGGCGAGGAGCGCGGTCATGCCGGCAGCTCAGCGGGCCGTGGCGAACCGGAGCGTCGCCACGAGCCGGCCCATCCGGGCCACGTCGGTGCCGTCCGGCCCGAGCGCATCCACGAGGGCCGAGGCCACGATGACCCCGTCGGCGCCCGCGGCGGCGAGGGCCCTCACGTGGGCGGGCCTGGACACGCCGAAGCCGACCGCGACGGGCACCGGCGAGACGGCGCGCACGTCCGCGACCAGGGCGCGGACGCCGGAAGGCAGGCTGGCTCGGGCGCCGGTGACGCCAACGAGACTCACGCAGTACAGGAAGCCACCGCTCCGGGCGGCGATTGCCGCACGCCGCGCGACTCCGGTCGTCGGCGCGACAAGATAGATGACCGCCAGGCCGGCCTCGGCAGCCACCGCCTCGAAGGGCGCTCCCTCGTCCGGGGTGAGATCCGCCACGATCACGCCGGCAGCGCCGGCGGCCGCGAGGGCGATGGCCCGGTCCCTGCCATCGCCGCCACCGATGAGCTGGTTCGCGTATCCCATCGTCACGATCGGGACTGCCGGTCGGGCGGCGACGACGCGAGTCACCAGGTCCAGGGATCGATCAAGGGTCGCCCCGGCCAGCAATGCCCCGCGCGACGCTCGCTGGAGGGTCGCACCATCCGCGAGCGGATCCGAGTACGGCAGGCCGATCTCCAGGACGTCGGCCCCGGCGTCGATGGCTGCGCAGGCCGCCGCGAACGAGACGTCGTAGCTCGGATACCCCGCGACCACGTACGGGATCAGGGCTGCCCGGCCCGCCGCGCTCGCAGCCGCAAAGGCCGCCGCGATTCGACGGGCGCCGACGGTGTCGTTGGTCGTCGCTGGTTTTTGGGCGGTCACCCGATGCCCTGCCATGGTTCGACGTCGGCGAAACGCTCCAGCGCGGCCATATCCTTGTCGCCCCGCCCTGAGAAACCGAGCAGCACGAGGGCGCCGTCCGGGAGTGGCTGGCCAGAGCCCTCGAGCCCGGCGAGGAGCTTTGGCAGCGCCGCGACGGCATGGGCCGTCTCCAGCGCGGGAAGGATCCCTTCTGTTCGAGTCACGCTGCGCATGGCCGCGATTGCCTCCCGATCCGTGGCGGTTGCCACTTCGAGACGTCCCGCTTCCGCGAGGGCGGCCAACTGCGGGCCGACGCCCGGGTAGTCCAGACCAGCCGACGCGGAGTGTGCCTCGACCACCTGACCGTCCTCATCCTGGAGCATCAGGGACCGAGAGCCGTGGAGGATTCCGGGGGTCCCGCCGGTAATCGCCGCCGCGTGGCGTCCGGTTTCCACCCCGTCGCCGGCCGCCTCGGCCACCGCCAGCCGGACCGAGGGCTCGCCGATGAACCGGGCCAGGAGACCGATGGCATTCGATCCCCCACCGACGCAGGCGAGCGCCATGTCCGGGAGCCGACCCTCAACATCGGCGAGCTGCCGGGCCGCCTCGTCCCCGATCCGCCGCTGGAGGTCGCCCACGATCGTGGGATACGGGTGGGGGCCCATCGCGGAGCCCAGGACGTAGTGGGTCGTCTCGACGTTGGTGACCCAGTCGCGCATCGCCTCGTTGACCGCATCCTTGAGGGTTGCGGTCCCCGAGGTGACGGATCGAACCTCCGCGCCGAGGGCGTGCATGCGGAGCACGTTGGGAGCCTGGCGCCGGATGTCCTCCTCGCCCATGAACACGACGCAGGGCAGCCCGAGCAGGGCGCAGGCCGTGGCGGTCGCCACGCCGTGCTGGCCGGCCCCGGTCTCGGCAATGACCCGCGACTTTCCGAGCCGGCGAGTCAGCAGGGCCTGGCCCAGGGCGTTGTTGATCTTGTGGGCGCCGGTATGGGCAAGGTCTTCGCGCTTCAGGTACAGGCGAATCGTGGGCAGGTCGGTCGGGGCTCCTCGGCGACCCGCGCTCCCCGCGGCGAGTCGGAGCGCCTCGGCGAGCCGGAGTGCCTCGGCGTACACCGCCGCGGCAAGGCGATCGGCTCGATAGAGTGCCGTCGGACGCCCGGCGAAACGGCCGAGCAACTCGTTGAGCTCGGCCCAGAAGCGTGGGTCGTGGCGGATCCCGTCGTATGCCGTTTCGAGCTGTTCGAGCGCATCCATCAGCGTCTCGGGGACGTACCGACCGCCGAAACCGCGCTCCAACCCCCAGCGGCCGTGGGCGTCGGTCTCGAGGAGTCCTGGGTGCACAGGGGTCGGGCGGACCGCCAAGTTCGGGCGGTCGATCCGGGCCGCGCGGGCTCGCTTCGCGAACAGCGCCACGCGCAACGGGTCCTTGACGGGTCGCTTGCCGGGCTTTCGCGGGGCTTCAACGCCGGACGTGACATCGACGCCGACGATCGCGGCCGATCGGAGGGCGGGCCCGACGCTTGCCGGGTCCAGGCCACCGGCCAGGATGACCGGGACCTCGCGGGCTATGGCGGTCACGAGCCGGGCATCGACGCGGACGCCGGTCCCTCCAGGGTATAGCCCGCCGGCGGTGTCGAGCATGACCCGCTCGGCTCCCGCCGCCACGTAGGAACGTACCGCCGCCGCGATCCGGGCGGCGGTCGATTCGTGGCCGATGCCTGCCCCGGCGGAGGGAAGATGCAGGACCTTCCAGGCCGGTCGCGTGAGGCTCGCAAGAAGGGAGACCGGTTCGTGACCACTCAACTGGATCGCGTCGGCGTCGAGGGCTGCCCCGACGCGATTCAGTTCGTCGGCCGACAGGTCGACCGTGATCGGAATGATGGCCGGACGTGAGCCCGCCGGTGCGATGGCTCGCAGCCGGGACGCGAGCGCCACTGCCTCAGGCAACCCGAGAGCGCGAGGCGTCCCCGGCACGAGGTTCAGCCCAACGGCATCGGCGCCGGAACGGACTGCCGCGTCGATACCGGCGGCGTCCGTCACGCCGCAGATCTTCACGAACGGGACGCGATCCTGGTTTGCCGGGTCGGTCGGAAACCGACCCGCGTACACGAACGCCCGGGCAGCCGCCTCGGGATCAACAGAGCGAACGAGCGCCTCTCCGACGAGCACGGCATCAAAGCCGAGGGCGCGCCACCCTCGCACGGTCGCGGGCTCCCGGACGCCCGATTCCGCGATGACCAGCCGATCCTCCGGCACGAGGGCGCGCAGCGTAGCGGCTCGCTCCGGGTCCACATCCAGCGTCCGCAGGTCCCGGTTGTTGATCCCGATGAGGCGGGCTCGCGTCTGGAGAGCCGACTCGAGCTCACGTTCATCGTGCGCCTCGACGAGCGGCTCCAGCCCGAGGGCGAGCGCTCGATCGGCCAGCCGCGCGAGGCGCGGACCCGGATGGAGCACGGCCAGCAGCAGCACGAGATCGGCGCCGGCCGCGCGGAGCAGCTCGAGCTGGCGAGCTTCGACGACGAAGTCCTTGGCCAGGACCGGCACGGACACGGCCGCGCGCACGGCCGATAGATCCCCAACCGAACCCCCGAACCAGTGCGGCTCGCAGAGCACGGAGATCGCGGCCGCGCCACCGCGCTGATACGCCTGGGCTCGAACAACGATGTCCTCGCCAGCGGCTGCGATGGCGCCGGCCGAGGGCGAAGAACGCTTGATCTCCGCGATCAGGTGCAGGCCTGGTGCGGCAAGCCGCTCGGCGATCGGCCGCGGGTCCGGGGCTGTCTTCAGCCGGCGTCGCAGCTCCGACCGATCGAGGCTCGCCAGCTCGGCACGGACATCCGCACGACGTCGCGCGGCGATCTCCGCGACGACCCCGGCGCGGGCACGACGCAGGTCCGGCCCGCCCGCCCGACGAGGCAGCGTCCCCCTCACGCGCCCGATCCTCCAGTCGCCTCGGCCGCGGCCTCGTATGCCCGCCGCGCATCTCGCAACTGCTCGAGTAGCTGCCGCGCGGCTCCGGTATCGATCGTGTCCGCGGCCAGGCCGATCCCATCGCGCAGGTTGGCCGCCCTGCCCGCGGCGACAAACGCCGCGCCCGCATTCAGGAGGACCACGTCCCGGCGTGCGCCGTCAGCGCGATCGAGGACGCCGACCGTCATCACGGCGTTCTCCTCGGCCGATCCCCCATGTAGCTCGCTGGTTGAGGCGGCACGCAGGCCAAGGCTGGCCGGATCCACTGCCGATTCGCGGACTCCATCGGGCGTGACCGCACGGATCACGCCACTGCCGTCCAGCGGGAGCTCGTCCACGCCGTAGCCGTTGACGACGAGGGTGCAGTCCGTGCCGAGGCGCCTGGCTACCTCCGCCATCCGCGGGGCGGCCGAGGCATCGCCGACCCCGAGCAGCGCGCGCCGCACGCCGGCCGGATTGGTGAGCGGCCCAAGCAGGTTGAACGCCGTCCGGACACCGATCTCCCGCCGGGTTGGACCAGCGTGGCGCATCGCCGGATGGAATGTCGGCGCGAACAGGAACGCGAACCCGAACGCACGCAGGTCGGCGGCCGCGGTTTCTGCCGTGTGATCCACTCGAACCCCGAGGGCTTCGAGCACGTCCGCAGCACCCGAGCGCGAGGTGATCGCCCGGTTGCCGTGCTTCGCGACCGGCACCCCGGCCGCCGCCACGACCAGCGCGGAGGTCGTGGAGATGTTGAACGTGCCCGACCCATCGCCGCCAGTCCCGACAACGTCGACCGTCCCCTCCGGCGCTTCGACCCGGATGACGCGTTCGCGCATGGCCATGGCAAATCCGGCCAGCTCATCGACCGTCTCGCCGCGCATCCGGAGTGCCACCAGGAACGCGGCGAGTTGGGCCGGCGTGGCGCCGCCGTCCATTACCTCGCCCATGGCGACACGTGCTTCATCGAGGTCGAGCGTCCGCCCTTCGATAACGGCCGCCAGGGCCGCGCGAACCTGTCCGCTCATCGGTCGGGCTCGGCAAGCCCAGACGTCGCGAACGAACCGGACGCGTCGTCGAGGAGGGACGGATCCCCGTCCCCGGCGAGTCGAAGGAAGTTCGCCAGGAGGTGCGGGCCCTGCGGGGTGAGCACGCTTTCGGGGTGGAACTGCACGCCTTCCATCGGCAAGGCGACATGGCGAATCCCCATGATGACGCGATCGACTTCGGAGATCGCCGTCACCCGGAAGTCGGCCGGGAGTGTCTCAGGATCGACGCACAAAGAGTGGTAGCGCGCGGCCATGAAGCTCGGTGGCATGCCGGCCAGCAGGCCAGCGCCGTCGTGGCTGACCTCGGACGCTTCGCCGTGAACGAGCGTGGGTGCGCGCACGATCCGGCCGTCGTAGGCAGCGGCCATCGACTGCATCCCGAGGCACACGCCGAGCAACGGGATCTCGCGATCGGCCGCGACCCGGACCGCATCCATGGACACGCCGGCAGCGGTGGGATCGCCCGGCCCCGGAGAGATCACGATCCCCCTGAGGTTCGCGGCCGGATCATCCGCCATCGCCTCGATACCGGCTCGGTCGATGGCGTCGTTGCGGAGGACGGTCACGTTCGCCCCGCTGGCCTCGAGGGCCTGAACGAGGTTGAACGTGAAGCTGTCGTAGTTGTCGACGACGAGGATCATCCGGGTGCCTCGGACGGTGGTGCGGTCGGCGGATCTCCGGACGCTGCGGTCGCGGCAGCCGGGACTGCGGCCGGGCCTCGCTGGCTGGGGGCTGCCGCCAGTTCGATGGCGCGCCGCAGCGCGGCGGCCTTGTGGTCGGTCTCCTCGAACTCCCTCTCGGGCACGCTGGCCGCAACGATCCCGGCGCCCGTGTGAATATGCGCCCGGCCATCCTTGAGGACCGCGCTCCGAATGGTGATGGCGGTATCGAGGTTGCCGTCGTAGCCGAGGTAGCCGACCGCTCCACCGTAGAGGCCCCGGCGCTCGCCCTCCGCAGCCGCGATCAGCTGCATGGCCCGGACCTTGGGTGCGCCGGACAGGGTGCCCGCAGGGAAGACGGCCCGCAACGCATCGAGGGCGTCGAGATCGGGCTTCAGGCGCGCTTCGACGTGGCTGACCAGGTGCAGCACGTGGCTGTACCGCTCGACTTCCATGTACTTGCTGACGGACACGGTGCCGGCCCGGGCCACACGGCCGAGGTCGTTGCGACCGAGATCCACGAGCATGACGTGCTCGGCGCGTTCCTTCGGGTCGCGCTGGAGCTGCTCGGCCAGGATCGCATCCTCCTTCGCGTCGGCGCCACGCGGACGCGTACCCGCGATCGGGTGGGTGGTCAGCTTGTCGTTGTCGAGCTGGACGAGGAGCTCCGGGCTCGCCCCAACGACCTCGAACGCCGGGACGCGCGTGAAGAACAGGTAGGGCGAGGGGTTGACCCGTCGAAGGCTTCGATACAAGCCGATCCCGTCGAGCTGCTTTCCGGTTGCCGGGTCGCCTGGCAGGTCGAACGACTGGCGCCGGGCGAGGACGACCTGGATCGCTTCCCCGGCGGCGATGGCGTCCTTCGCGACTTCCACGGCGCGGATGTACTCGTCGCGGCCGAGGCTCGATTCGATCGCCGCGGGATTCAGTGTTCCGGGTGCGACTTCCTGTCCGGCGACCGGACGGCCGCGGGACGGGCTGGCGGCCATTTCCGCAGTCGATGGCCGCGACGTTCGCTCGAGTGCCTCGAAGATCGCCGTCTCGGCGATCCGGTAGCGACCCTCGAAGTCCGGGGCCTCAGTGTGGAGCGACGCAATCGCCGAGAGCGTGTGGGTCAGGTGGTCGAACACGATCACGAGATCGGTCTCGATGAACGCGGCCGTGGGTACTGCGACCGGGTCGGCCGCCGGGAGCGGGACGGTGGGCTCGAAGATCGAGACCGCGTCGTACGCCAGCGCGCCGACGGCACCGCCGGTGAAGCGCGGCATGCCCTCGCGGGGGGCGACCCGTCGGCGCGGGATGAACTCGCGAAGGGCCTGCAACGGATCGCGTGCCTCGAAGGCACGGATCGGGAGATCGGGGGCGTAGGCGGTCACGCCCACCGGGCGGTCCTGGATGGTCGCCCGGCCATTGCGGACCTCCAGGAGCCGCCGCGGCCCGACGCCGAGGAACGAGTAGCGGCCCAGGCGTTCGCCGCCTTCCACCGATTCGAGCAGATAGGCCGGGGTGGTGCCGTCGTCGAGGCGAAGGAAGGCGCCGATCGGAGTTTCGAGATCGGCGGATCGCGTGGCGCGCAGCAGGACGGTGTCCGTGGTCGCGGACAGGCGCTTCGCCTCGTGCAGGCTGAGCGGGTCCATGCTGCTGTTCATCGCTGACAACGCCTCCGGGTTTGACCCGATCGGGCAGAACGCGCCGGTTGAATCAAGAAACGACCTTCGTCCCCCGGGACGAAAGGCCGTGCCTTCCGCGGTGCCACCCTCATTCGGCGATGTGCCGCACTCCGTGACCGACGGGCGCTCCGTGGAGCTGCCGATCGGCGCTGCCCTCTATCGCTGGCGCTCTGCGCCGGAGCCTACTTGGGGTCAGTCGCGGGGTGGTCCCGCGCCGTCGCCGTTCGGTCCGGAGGCTCCCGGGTCCATTCCCTGCCGCCGTCGCTCCGGTTTCCACCAGCCACCGGATCTCTGTGCCGACGCTCGACGGGTACTCGTCCCGTTCACAGCCCGTATTCAGTTAGGCGCGGAGTCTAGGCGGGCTTCGGCGCGAGCGTCAAGTGTCAAGCGTCAAGATGATGAGACGTCCGGGGCGTTCCGTCCGGCTTTAGTGTTTGGCTGACGACGACATCTGTGATTGCGCCGACGCGGCGAGCATCTGGTTCAGCTGGTCGGCCAGGACCCTGGCCAACTCGCGACTGAACCGTACCCGGCCGACGGACTCAGTGGGGTCCTGCTGTGGCCCTGGTTCGCCGGTCGGGTTGCTGCGGTGGAGTGTCAGGGTGACCCCGAACGGGCCCGCGGTCAGCGAGAAGCCGTCGGCGTACAGATCCGGGTAATCGGCCATGGGTGTACCTCGGTGTCGAGCAGTGGACGTTCGGATGCACCTTACCGACTCGGCCCGATCTCGTCACCTCGCGACATCCCGTTCATATGGCGCCCCGAGCGCCGCCGGTGGCCGGAGGCGCTGCCTTGCGAACGCGAGCACCAGCAACGTCGTCAGGTGGGGCGCAAAGCTCACGAACTCGGCCGGAACTTCCCGGACGAGCCAGAACCAGGCCAGCAGCGCCGCTGCCGGCGTTCCGAGCAGCAGCGCGCCGCGCCAGTCACGCCCGAGACCGCGCCGAAGCGCAAGCAGCGCAAGGAGCACGCCGAGGCCGACGAGGAGCACGCCGACCGTCGACTCCTGACGCGTCCGCAACGCATCCGTGAACCCGAATACGAGCGACCCGACCGTCACCGACCACGGATTCCAGTTGCCGAAGATGACGGTTGCCAGGCCGATGAACCCGCGCCCGGCTGTCTGCCCCTCCCGGTACAGGCTGGACGCCACAGTCACGAGATAGACACCACCGAGGCCGGCGAGCCCGCCCGAAACGCCGAGCGCCAGGAACCGGTACCGCCACGGCCGGACACCGAGGCTGTCGGCCGCTTCCGGGTGCTCACCGACGGCGCGGATCCGCAAACCGAGTCGCGTCCGCCACAACACCCACCAGGAAAGGGGCACCAAGGCGATGACGACGACCGTCAAGATCGACACGTCGGTCACGAGACCGAGGACGACGGCTGCCGCGTCGCTCAGGATCGGCATGCCGGCCCGCTCAACCGGCGCGAAGACTGACTCGATCCCGGGCAGGCTCACGGTCGGGAAGTCGGGCACCGGCGGAGAAGTCGTGATCGACCCCCCTGGGACGGTGGCGAAGGAGATCGAGGACAGAAACCGCGTCAGCCCAGCCGCGAGGATGTTGAGCGACAGCCCGGAGATGACCTGGTCCACTCCGAACGACACCGACAGGAGCGCGTGGATGAGCCCGAACGCTGTCCCGGCCATGACGCCGGCGATCAATCCCGCCTCAACACCCCACTGCCAGGCCGCCCACGCCCCGAACCAGGTGCCGGCAATCATCATCCCCTCGAGGCCGATGTTGATGACCCCGGACCGCTCGGCCCACAGCGCCCCGAGACCGGCAAGGAGGATCGGGGCGGCAAAGCGGAGCGTGGCCGAGATGCCGCCGCGGGAGAAGAAGTCCGGGGCGTCGAACGCTGCGCTCAGCAGCGACAGCGCGGCGAAACCAAGGAGGACCCGGGTGACCGGCCCACCGAGCCAGGCTGAGCGCGGCGCGGATCGGAGCATCGACGCCGTCGTCACGCTCGGCCACCCTCGACGGCCCGCGCCACGTACTGGCGTTGCTGGCGGGCTCGCCAGCGGCGCACCAGTTCGTAGGCAGCGACGATCGACAGCACGGTGACCGCCTGGATGATCGTGACGATCTCCCGGCTGACCCCGGACAGATCGAGCACCTGCGCCGAACGCTCGAGGAACGCCCAGACGAACGCCCCGATGGCCACGCCGACGGGATGGTTCCGCCCGAGAATCGCGACCGACAACCCGGTAAACCCGAGCCCGGCCGGGAAGTCGAGCCCGAACCGGTGCGACGCGCCCATGAGCTGCGGCAGCCCGACCAGGCCGGCGATGGCACCCGAAGTCGCCATCGTCAGAAGAGCGAGTCGCGGCGCACGGATGCCCGCGACGGCCGCGGCCCGCCCGGACAGGCCCAGCGCGCGGACCTCGAAGCCGACCGTCGTGCGATTGAGGACGAGCCAGTAACCGATGCCGACGAGGATCGCGACGATCACGAGCCCGTTGAGCTCGCCGGCCGGCGTAGCAATGCCGGGGATCCAGCCGCTCTCCGGGATCGCGCCGGTCGTCACGTTGTTGCTGCCGGCCGCCTGCTGGGCGAGCCGAAGGGGCGAGAGGAGATAGGCAATGATCCCAGTCGCAATGGCATTGAGCATGATCGTCGAGATCACCACGTTGACCCCGCGCCGGACGTAGAGGAGACCCGCGATCGCCGCCCAGCCCCAGCCAACGACGAGGGCGACCCCGACGATCAGGGCGATGTGGAGCGGTGCCGGCAGGGTCACGGCCGCCCCGATGACCGCCGCGCTGAAGGCGGCTAGCCGGTACTGACCGTCGATGCCGATGTTGAACAGCCGGAGGTGGAATCCGACCGCCGCCGCGATCCCGGCGAGGTAGTACGGGATTGCCTTGTTCGCAATCGCGACGAGCGTCGCCGGCCGGAGGCCGTAGGCAAGTGCGTCGCGCAGCGTCGCGATCGGGTCGACACCGGCCATCGCCAGGATGCCCCCGGCTACGGCCAGGGCAAGCGCCAGCGCGGCGAGCGGTGGAACCAGGAGCAGGCCCGTGCTGCGAAGTCGGGCCACGATCAAGCCCGTCAGGGTGTTTCGGGAACGACGATCGTGCCGTTGATGATCTGTTCCGCGAAGCCGTCGAGGCGTGCCTGGATGTCCTCCACGAAGCCACCCGAAAGCGAGTACCCGACGCCGCCGTTCGCCAGACCAAACGTCCGATTGCCGGCCACGAACGTTCCGCCGGCCACCGCCATCACGAATTGGTAGGTGCCCACGTTGGCGTTCTTCAGCATCGAGGTCAGGATGTGGCCGCGGACCGTCACGGGTGCCAGGACGTACTCATCCGCGTCGACGCCGATGGACCAGCGATCGGACAGGACGGCCGCTTCGTGGACCCCGGAGCCAGAGCCACCGGCCGCCGCGAAGATGATGTCCGCCCCGTTGTCATACATGCCCAGGGCAGCCTCCCGTCCATGGGGCGGATCCCCGAAGCCGGAATAGTCGGGTGGCTGGCTCAGGTAGGTGACCTTGATCGTCGCGGCCGGGTTGGCGGCCCTGACACCGGCGGCATAGCCGGCCTCGAACTTCTGCAGCAGCGGGATCTTGACCGCGCCGATGAACCCGACCCCGTTGGTCCTCGTCTTCAGGCCGGCCGCCGCGCCGACCAGAAACGATCCCTCGTGCTCGGCAAAGTTGATGCCCTGCACGTTGGGCGCATTGACCGTGGCGTCGTCGACGATCCCGAAATGGACGTTCGGGAACTCGGCCGCTACCAGCTGCATCGGCAGCGCGTAGCTGAAGCCGACCCCGATGATCGGGTCATACCCGGCACCCGCCAGGAGCCGCAATCGCTCGGCCCGGTCGTCGTCCGTGTCGTCGAGCTTGGCCGTGACCTCCCGGATCTCGGCCCCGAGCTCAGCGGCCGCCTGCCTCGCTCCGTTGTAGGCGATGTCGTTGAAGCCGCCGTCACCGCGACCCGAGATGTCGTACGCGACGGCAATCCTGTGGACTGGGGTGGACGGCAGGGTGCTCGCGCCAACGCCCGCCGATGATCCCGCAAGTCCATCGCAGCCAACGAGGGCCGCGATGGCCACGAGGGCGAGGGCCGCGGGGGCGACCGCCCGGAACCATCCGAGACGAACTCGACCAGCCGTCCCTGGGGGCCATCGATCGTGCATGCCGCCACGGTATCGTGTTCGCATCTCGATGAGCACGGAGGGGTTTGTGCACAAGGCAAGAGCCGACCGGGCGCCTGCGGTCGTGGTGGTGGGGAGCATGAACATGGACCTCATCGCCTACACGCGGCGCGCCCCTGGTCCCGGCGAAACCGTCATGGGCGAGCGGTTCGAGTCAGGGTTTGGCGGCAAGGGCGCAAATCAGGCGGCGATGGCCCGACTTCTCGGCGCCGAGGTCTCGTTCATCGGCGCGCTGGGCGACGATTCGTATGCGGCCATGACGCTCGAGAACTTCGAGCGTCTGGGGATCGACGCCGCCGGGGTGATGCGGGTCGCCGGATCGAGCGGCGTAGCCCCGATCTGGGTCGAGGCCGACGGCACGAACCGGATCATCGTGGTCCCGGGCGCGAACGAGCTCGTGACCCCGGAGCACGCGGCGGCCGCCCTGGCTTCCGTGGCGCAGGTCGACGTGTGCGTCGGCCAGTTCGAGATCCCGCAGCCGGTGACGGCCGCCGGGTTCGCGGCCGCCCAGACGCGGGGAGCGGTCACGATCCTCAATCCCGCGCCGGCGGCATCGATCTTCCCGGATCTCCTGGCCGCGGCAGACTGGCTCGTGCCCAACGAGGTTGAATTCGGGATCCTTGCCGGGGCGACCGGCGACGTGGCCGACGACGCGATGCGCGCGTTCGCGGAGCGGATGGGGACGCGGCTCATCGTCACGCTCGGCGCGCGCGGCGCGGCACTGGTGGGGACCGATGGCTCGGTCACGCGGCTGCCGGCGCGCCCGGTCGCGGCCGTCGATACGTCTGGCGCCGGCGATGCCTTCGTCGGTGCGTTCGCCGTGGGCATTGCGCTCGGGTGGTCGGAGCCGGACGCGGTTCGTCTCGGGATTGCGTGCGCGACCGAGAGTGTCCTGCGGCCAGGAACACAGGCATCGTTTCCAGACGTTGATCGGTGCGCGGCGATCCTGGCCGACGTGCGCGGGACCTCTTAGACGCGCCGTCGCGAGGGCCCGTCGGCGCGATTCACAGGCCGAACCTCAGCCCTCGGCGACCTCATAACCGTCTGGTCCCGGGATGAAGAACAGTTCGTCCGGGTAGCACCACCGCCAGTCCTCGCCGGGTTGGCCGGACCGGATCATGGGGTGCCCATCGGCGCGAAAGTGCGCCGTTGCGTGTCGATTGGGACTGTTGTCGCAGCAGCGCGTCTGGCCACAATTCAGACACTGGCGGAGGTGATGCCAGGTCGAGCCCATGTCGACACAGGTTTGGCAGACGCTGCTCGGCGCGTCGACTTCGACACCGGTGTCGAAGTGCTCACAGAGCGGCATGGTCACGTCCTTCCTTGGTCGACCGGGGGACGGATGATGGCGGAGAGGGTGGGATTCGAACCCACGGGGCTTTCACCCGCCTGTTTTCAAGACAGGTCCGTTCGGCCACTCCGGCACCTCTCCGCCGCCGAGGATAGCAGCGAGCGTCAGGCCGAGGGAGCGACGCGATCCCCATCGGGCGCGTTGGCAGTGGCCTCATCAACCGCGGCCTCCTGTGACGCCGGGGCCCCATCACCCCCGTCCCCCGTGCCCATCGCCGCCGCCAGCCGGGTTGAGAGTCGGACGGCGCCCAGCTGGGCGAAGATGTCGCGAGCCGCGCCGGCGGCTGTTGCGACGCCTGGCCCAGCGGGACCGAGCAGCACGGCCATGTCGATCGCGGTCAGCGCGACGTCCCAGGGCAGTCCCAGATCACGCCACGCATCAAGCACGTCGCGGTAGTGGAGGGCCGCAGTGCCAGTGTCGCCGGCGAGCGCCAACAGCCCGGCCTCGATCTCCGCATGCGCCGCCGAGATCGCGGGCCCATGGGTGGTGGCGTCAAGCCGCTCAAGCGCGGCCCTGGCACGAACGGCATCGCGGAGCCAGAGGGCTGCGCGGGCCGCCGTCAGGTAGGCCGTCGGCGCCGACCAGCTGATCATCGAGCCGGCCGCCATCTCGGCCTCGTACGCTTGATCGAGCCGACCTTCGACAAACGCGACCCCGCCCTGCGTGTCGCGGACCATCGCCCGCGCCTGATTGTCCGTGCCCTCGCCGAGAATGCGTTCCACCTCGGACAGTCGATCGGTCACGTCCTCGCCGCGGGCGGCGGCGATGACCAGGGGGGCGACCGTTCCCTGGGCCCGGTCGCGCTCGTCAGCGGCGGAGGATTCGAGCTCATGGCCTTGTTGGACCGCCCAGTCCCAATCGCCGGTTCGGAGCGCCGGATAGGTGCCATTCAGAACGAGGATGCCGAGGAAGTCGGCGCGGCCGAGACGCTTGACCTGCTCAAGGCCGGTCCGGGCGGTCTCGAGGGCGGCGCGGGGGTCGCGAGCAATCTGCGCGTCGCTGAGATTGGTCAGGGCACGCACCATGCCCACCTGATTGCCGTGTGCTTCCGCGAGGGCATACGCGCCGCGCATGGTGCTGATGCCCTCGTAGCCTCGACCCAGGTACCCGAGAGCCCCGCCCTTCACGATGAGCCCGTCCACGATGCTCGCGACGAAGTCGTGCTGCTCTGCTTCGGCCAGCGCCTTATCGGCCCACGCAATGGCCTGCTCGGTCATGTCATCGATCCAGTAGATGTTGGCCAGCCGAAGAACGAGGTTCACGTGCTCCGCGGTACCCACGATGTCGTCGAACAGCGGCACGACTCCGGTCAGCATCGCCTTGGCCTCGTCCGTCCGCAGGAGGCTGGCCACGGCGCGGGTCTCCAGGCCAATGACGCGTGCCTCGCCGAGCCGGTCGCCGCGCGCCACATACTGCCCCCGGGCAGCTCTGGCGAGCTCCTCGCATCGGGCGTACCTGCCTGCCGCCATCGCCTCGGCGGACGCCCGTTCGAGGAGCTCCGGCTGGTGCGCCGCGTCCACCTCGATCGTGAGCGCCTGCTCGAGGAAGGCGAGCGCCTGCGCCGGCGAGCCCAGCGCGGTCGCCCGGTCCGCCGCGCCGGTCAACGCGATGCGGGCCTGGATCGCGAGCGCGTCTGCCTCCGGCCCGGCCGGGCTGTTGGCGTGCGCCGAGAGATAGTGGCCGGCGAGGGCTCCGGCCAGCTCATCGAGACCGAGGCTCTCGAAGAATCGCACCGCAGCCAGGTGACGTTCCCGGCGGTCGCGTTTGGTCAGCGTGTTGTAGGCAACCTCCCGGATGAGGGCCTGGACGAACGCGAACTGGCCGCGCTCAGGCGACCGGGGATCGGACCGAACGGACAGGATCTCCCGACGGCCGAGGCCGGCCAGCCGCGGCTCGATCTCGCTCGCATCCTGGCCCGACACGGCCGCGAGGCCGGCGACCGTGAAACTCTGACCCAGGACCGCAGCGTCTTGCAGCAAGGCCCGGTCCACAGGGTCCAGAGCGTCTAGGCGGGCGCCAATGAGCGCCGTGAGCGTGTCCGGGACGGCGATCGTGGTGAGATCCCCGACCAGGGCATAGGCACCGCCCTCCTCGCGCAGCCTTCCGTCGGCGACGAGCATACGGACGGTCTCGACCGCATACAGCGGCATTCCGTCCGCACGCGTCACGATGGCATCGACCGTCGCCTTTGGAAGTCCTGGCACTAGACCGGCCAGGAGCTCGCGCATCGATTCCTCGGACAGCGGCTCGAGACCCAGGCTCAGGAAGTTGCGGCGGCCGGCGCCCCAGTCCGTCCGGCGCTCGAGCAGCTCGGGCCGGGCCAGGGTCAGCACGTAGATGGGCTGATCCCGTGACCACTCGAGCAGGTGGTCGATGAAGTCGAGCAGGCCGGGATCCGCCCAATGAAGATCCTCGAAAACGAGGACGACCGGACGGGTTGCGGCCAACCGCTCGAAGAACGTCCGCCAGGCCGCGAAGAGCTGATCGGCGGGCAGATCGCCCCCGCTGAGGCCGAGGAGCGTGAGCATCGCCGGCTCGATCCAGCGTCGCTCGGTCTCGTCGGGCACGTGTTTCGCGAGCATGTCGGCGACCTTTGATCGAGTGGTCGGTTCGTCATCGATCTCGGCGAGGCCGGCCCGGCCCCGGATCATCTCGCCGAGTGCCCAGAACGAGATCCCCTGGCCGTAGGCCGGCGACCGGCCGTGGTGCCACCACGCGGTGGTAACGATTCCATCGAGGTACTTTTCGAATTCCCAGGCGAGCCGGCTCTTACCGATGCCGCCCGGACCGATAACCGAGACCAGGCGGCCCCGTCGCTCGCGCGCCGCAGCGTGGAACAGATCCTTGAGGAGGCGGAGCTCGTCGTCCCGGCCGACGAATGGGGCTTCGAGGCCCCCAGAACGTCCGCGCCCGCCGCGCTCGGCGACGACGCGCAGCGCCAGCCAGGCGGGTACCGGAGACGTCTTGCCCTTGAGGACCTGCTCGCCCGCCTCCTCGAAGACGATCGCCTTCGAGGCGGCCTGGTAGGTGCTCTCGCCGACGATGACCCGGCCGTGCGGAGCGACGGATTGCAGTCGCGCGGCGGTGTTGACGATGTCCCCGGCGACCATACCCTGGTTCGTTGCACCAATCGTGACCGCCGCCTCGCCGGTCAGAATCCCGCAGCGGGCCTGGATCCCGGGCCCCAGGGTGCGGACCGCGTCGACGAGCTCGAACCCGGCTCGGACCGCACGTTCAGCGTCATCTTCGTGGGCGACTGGTGCACCCCAGACCGCCATGACCGCGTCGCCTATGAACTTTTCGACGCTCCCGCCGTAGCGCTCGATGACCTCGGTGCACAGCGCGAAGTAGCGGGTCAGAACATCACGGACATCCTCCGCGTCCTTCTCCTCGGCAAAAGGCGTGAACCCGACGAGGTCGGCGAAGAGGATCGTGACGAGCCGCCGCTCGGCCGCGGATCCGTCACCGGTGCTCGCCACGCCGGGGTGGGCTGCGCCGGAGCCGGCCGGGCCGGCGGCACTTCCTTCCGCTCCCGGGAGGGGCTTGCCGCACTCCCCACAGAACCGCTCGCCTGACTCGTTCGGGGCGCCGCAGCTTGGACACCCGAGGGCGAGCGCTGCACCGCAGGAGGCGCAGAACTTGCGTCCCGGCCGGTTCTCGGTTCCGCACGTAGAGCAGGTCATCGGGGGAGCCTAACGGATGCCCGGGACCATCGCACCTGCATCGGCGGCGCGGAGGTCATGCACGACCCAGACGTTCGGGTCGAAATAGACGCCCCGGTCCGCCTCGCGGTCGATCTCGATCGGGGCCGCGCCGAACGGGTGGAGGTACGAGCCCGTGCCCGGGAACAGCATCCCCGTCCACCGCTCCCACTCGGCGACGGTTCCGCGAATGGTCATCGCGCGGGGCGACCCTCGCACGATCCGGCCGCCGAACCGGACGTGGAGCCGAATCCAGGCATCGAACGGCTGACCGTCGGGACGCACCCAGAACGCGTACTCCTCGATCGGTATGAGCGGGTAGGTATGCTTCTCGGTTGGCCGAACACAGGCGATCAGCGCGTTGAACCCATGCGTCCTGGCGTTCGCTCTCATTGCGTTGACCATCAGGCCGGCGAGCCCGG
>CAZOJS010000141.1:0-2516 GCA_964580175.1 uncultured Anaerolinea sp.
TGATAGCTTCAAAGGGATGCGCACCGGAGGTCAACCCCCGATCATTGTCGTGAAGGACGGTTCCACCGCCACGATCCGTGACAATCGCATCAAGGGCGGCGGCGTGGCGGCGGTTCTGGTGCAGGGCAAAATCACGATCAACAGCAACAAGTTCGCCGGGGCCGGTAAGGGCCAAGGCAACGCCGTGTGGGTGTGGGAGAAATCGACGGCAACGATTTCCGACAACTCCTTCGACGGCTACCGGGCGGCGGTGAATGCGGCGAAGTCCACCGTGGTCATCACGGGTAACGCCATCCAGAACTTCCAGGGGACTGCGATCATCGTGAAGGACAGCCAGAACCCGGCTCATGTTTTCGGCAACACGGCGACATCTGCCGATGCCAAGTCGAAGGTGGTCGATGTGCAGGGGCCGTCTGGCGTGGTCGCCGATAATACGTTGAAAACGGTTGAGAAGAAGTGAATCAGAAGTAGCTGGAGTGACGCATGGCCTTCGATGAAACCCTCGCCGCCCGCATCCGTGACACCTTGGCCCGCAAGAAGAACATCGAGGAGAAGAAGATGTTCGGCTGCATCTGCTTCTTTCTCAACGGCAACGCCCTGGTGGGGGTCTGGAAGGACGGCCTGATCGCCCGCCTCGGCCCCGACGAAGGAGAAGCGGCGTTGCGGGAGCCGCACGTCCGAGCTTTCGACATCACCGGCAGGCCGATGAGGAATTGGGTGGTGGTCGAGTCGGAGGGTGTCGAGGACGACGACCAGTTGAAGGGCTGGATTAGGCAGGCGGTGAAGTTCGTCGGGAAGCTGCCGGGGAAGTAAGGGCGTAATGGATGGCATTAGCGTGAATGAGTCCACACCGACCACCGATGTCTCCTCAAACAAGGCGCTTCCTCGCAGCGTCAAGGTCGTGGGCGCAGCGAGCCTGCTCAACGACACCGCCAGCGAGATGATCTATCCGCTCCTTCCCCATTTCTTGCTCAGAGTCCTGGGAGGCAACAGCTTCTACCTGGGTGTGATCGAGGGGATCGCCGATTCGGTCGCCAGCTTCGTGAAACTGTGGTCCGGCGACCAATCCGATCAGGCTGGGCAGCGAAAAGGGTTCATCGTCTTCGGCTATTGCGTGCCTGCTCTGGTTCGTCCTCTGATCGGGCTTATCGTCGCTCCGTGGCAGCTTTTCTCCATTCGGGTCTTGGACCGCATCGGCAAAGGCGTCCGAAGTTCGCCACGGGACGCCCTGATTGCCGACTCAACCGACGATTCTATCCGAGGCCGAGCGTTCGGGTTCCACCGGGCGATGGACAATCTCGGCGCAGCCATCGGGCCACTCCTGGCTGCCGGGTTCCTCTGGTTGTGGCCGCACGAACTGCGAATACTCTTCCTCGTCGCTTTTGTGCCGGGCATCCTGGTCGTCATATTGCTGGTCTTCGGACTGCGGGAGAAACCCGTCGCCCATCCACCGCAGGAACGATTGCGTTTGACGCTCAAGCCGTTCGACCGCAACTTCAGAGTTTACTTGCTGGCCTTGGTGGTCTTCACGCTCGGCAATTCCAGCGATGCCTTTTTGCTGGTACGAGCGGGCGAACTCGACATAGCTCCGGCGATGTTGCCTCTTCTGTGGTGCGTCTGCCACGTTGCCAAGAGTGCGAGCAATCTGGTCCTGGGCCGTGCCGTGGACCGCTTCGGCTCCCGGCCTGCCTTGTTCTTGGGCTGGCTCACGTTCGCTGGGGTTTATTTGGCCTTCGGCTTGGCGACGAGCGCCCAAGACATCTGGATTTTCTTCATCGCCTACGGCCTTGTTTGCGGCTTGATTGAGCCTGCGGAGCGGGCGTTGGTAGCAAACCTTGTCGGAACCGAACGCAAGGGACTGGCCTATGGCTGGTACAATTTCGCAATCGGAATTGCCACGCTTCCGTCGAGTCTGATCTTCGGGGCGTTGTATCAGTTCTGCGGGCCGTTGGTGGCATTCGGGTGGGGAGCGGTCCTGGCCCTGATCGCTGCCATTCTTCTGATGGGCGTTGCAGCGAAGCCAATTGAGAAATCGGCCTGATTGCTGAGGTTATCTGAAGATGGCAGTCACAAATGTCCTATTTGAAGAACTCCGAAAAACGCCCGCCGACCGGCAACGCATCGAGTTGGTGGAGCGCAAGTCCGCATCGGCGCTCGCTTTTCTTGACCGTTCAAAGAAATACTCATTGACACGTCGGAACATTCCGATATATTGGAGTACAGGGAGGCACACGAATGACCGCCAAGACGAAAACCCCGAAACTGCCCAAGCTCACGCCCTTGAGCGCCCTGGCGCAAGCGGCGGAATGCCTCAAGACGCTGGCCCATCCCCATCGGCTTCGGATGGTGCAAATGCTCCTTCAGGGCCGCTACACGGTCGGGGAACTGGCCGAGGCGTGCGAGATTCCCAGCCACATGGCCTCCGAACACCTGCGGTTGATGCAACGGTGCGGGTTCATGACCAGCGAGAAAGACGGACGCAAGGCGTACTACCAGATCGTTGAAACCCATCTGGC
>CAZOJS010000142.1:0-5732 GCA_964580175.1 uncultured Anaerolinea sp.
TCGGCGGTCACAAGCGGCAGGTCCAGCCGCATCGCCACGTCAACCCAGTGTGCGTCGCCCCAGGTGAGCCCGAACTGGTGCGCGAGATCGAGGATCGGATCGTCGCGCCGTCGCAGGGGGACCACTGTCGGCTCGAATGCGTCGAGCGCCGCGAACCCTTCCCTGACCTCGAGCCAGGCGATGCGCTCCCGGCGCGCGGCCCTGATCAGCGCATGCCGAACCTCAAAGCCGAAATGCTCGGCGACGATCGGGCCGCGCTCGCCGGCCTCCAGGGTCGCCCGGAACCGCCGGGCCGCTTCGTGCAGCGGCTCGTCCGCGAGCATCCAGGCTACGGCGACGCTGCTATCGATGACGACGTCGTTCACGGGCCAGCTCATCAAGCGCGCGGTCCGCGGCATCGCCACCCTCGAGCGCCCGTGGGTGGTCCCGATACGCTCGGATGTAGTCGACGCCGGTCAGGCCGTCCGGGTCCGGCCGCGACAGCCTCGCGAGGCGGTCCATCTCTGCGAACGCCCGGCGACGTCGCTCCAGCTTCGCGCGCCGGTGGCGCTCGACGACCTCCGCGGTGTACGGGAAGTCGCCCACGGTCCAGTCATCCGAAGTGCGATATGCCGCGACGGCCTCACCGGGGCGGTGCCCCGTCACGGGCGCGGCGACCGGGACCGTCAGTTCCGAGACGTGTACGAAGACCCGGCGGCCGCGGCGGACGGCGACGAGCTCGCCTGACTTGATCTGGCGCCAGATCGTCCGCTCGCTCCGCCCGAGGTGAGCCGCCGCCTCGGGTACGCTGAGTTCCTGTGTCTCTGTCATGACAGTGACATCCTGTCACAACGCATGGGCGCCGTCAACACGCCAACTCGCGTCCGGCTACCCGCCGCCTACCCCCGGTTGTGCGCGAGGTACTCGAGGAGATCGAGCTTGGTGATGACCCCCGCCGGGCGGCCGGCCCGGACCGCCAGCGCGGCGGAGGTTCCGCCGGCCAGGAGCGCGAACGCGTCGTCGAGCGACGCCTCGACAGCGACGGTCGGCAGCGGCCGGTCCATGACCTCGCCGACGGTCCGAGACACGATCTCAGGGTTGCGATAGGCGCGATCGAGCAGGCCCTGCTCGCTCACGGAGCCGACGATGCCCTCGAGCGCGTCGCCTTCAGGTTCCTGCGACACGGGGAGCTGGCTGATTCCGAACCGCTGGAGCGTGTCGATCGCCTCGCCGACGCGATCGGTCGTCCGGGCGAGGACGACGTCCGGCAGGTCCGTACCGCGGTGGCGGTCGGCGAGAAGTTGTCCCACGCGGACCACGGCGCCGGTCGTGGCCAGGAGCCCGTTCGCACGCATCCACTCGTCGTTGTACAGCTTCGAGAGGTAGTTTCGACCTCCATCGGGGAGGATCACGACCATCACGGCGTCCTTGGCGGCGGCACCGTCCCTGCCGATTACCCGGCGCGCCTCGTCGAGGACGGCCACGACCGCGGTCCCGCACGATTCGCCGGCCAGGATCCCCTCCTCGCGGGTGATCCGACGGGCCATCAGGAAGGAGTCACGGTCCGACACGCGGACCCAGCGGTCCACGGCGGTCGGATCGTGCGTCCCCGGAAAGAAGTCCTCCCCCACTCCCTCGGTGAGGTAGGGGCGCGCGACATCGCCGGACAGGACACTGCCCTCGGGATCCGCGCCGACCACCGTGATCGAAGCGTTCTGCGCCTTCAAGAAGTGCGAGATCCCGCTGATCGTGCCACCGGTCCCAGCACTGGCGATCAGGTGCGTGATCCGGCCCTCGGTCTGCTCCCAGATCTCGGGGCCCGTGGTCCGTTCGTGGGCCGCAGGGTTCTCCATGTTCCAGTACTGGTCCGGTTTGTATGCGCCCGGGATGTCCCGGGCGAGACGGGCGGCCACGGAGTAGTACGACTCCGGGGAGTCGGGCTCCACGTTGGTCGGGCAGAGCACGACCTCCGCGCCGTACGCGCGTAACAATGCTTGCTTCTCGGGCGACTGCTTGTCCGCCATCACGAAGATGCAGCGATAGCCCTTGAGTACGGCCGCGATCGCCAGGCCGTGGCCGGTGTTGCCGGATGTCGGCTCGATGATCGTGCCGCCCGGCTTCAGGAGTCCAGCCCGCTCGGCCGCCTCGATCATGGGCAGCCCGATCCGGTCCTTCACGGAACCGCCCGGGTTCATCGTCTCGAGCTTCGCGAGGATCAGCGGCTGGGCATCGGGCGGGCCGAGGTCGCGAGTGACCCGGGTCAGTCGAACCAGCGGCGTCCCGCCGACGAGATCGAGGATCGATTCGGCGTACTGCATCCGGGGAGGATAGCCCGACGGGTCCAGGACCGGGCGCCCGCTGGAGCGATGCGTAACCCCCGACACGGCGTGGACCGGGGAGCCTCCCGGGGGCTGATCGACGTGGTTCATCAAACCGGACTCAGCGACGCTCGGCAGAACGGCGGAATCGACGGATATGGTGCATCGCCACGCTCACACGCAGCCATTCTGATGAGTCAGGTCGATCACGGCGGCCACCGCGTGGTTAGCGCGGCGGGCGCCTGCGGCCACGGTCGTTGTCAGCAACGTGTGGGTGAATGGAGCTCCGACACAACGGGACCGAGGAGAGCAGCGAAACGCTCCGTCAACCGATGCGCAAGCTCAAGCATCACCCGGCCGCCGGGCGGGTGCGGGCTCGTCGTCGGGTACGTTGTCGGGTACGTCGTCGGGTTCGAGATCGTCGTCGTCCTGGTCCTCCGCATCGAACTCGTCGGGATCAACGTCGGGCGACTCGTCGGCGCGTCGGTGTCGATAGACCAGCAACAGGAACGCTCCAAGGCCGAACAGGATCGACATCAACTGGGCCGCGGGAATGCCAATCACGAACCAGTTGTCGGTCCGAAGGTTTTCCAGCAGGAACCGCACCACGGCGTACCAGATGAAGAAGATCAGGATTTGATCGCCCGCTCGAAGGGGGTACGGTCGCCGGCGCGACAACCAGATCAGCAGCGCTGCCCCAAGCAGGCCGGAGACGGATTCGTACAGAAAGAGGGGCTGGAAGGCCGTCGTGGCCTCCGGAAACGTCGCACAAGGATAGGCCGCGACGCGGTGGACACAGTCGATCGCGATGCCCCACGGGAGATCGGTCGGCGGACCGTACAGCTCCTGGTTGAAGAAGTTCCCCCAGCGTCCGACGGCCTGCATCGTGAACAGGGCCGGCGCCACGACATCGGCCCAGACCCAGGCGGAAATCCGGTAATAGCGGACAAGGGCCATGAATGCAAGGACACCGGTGATCAGGCCGCCGTACACGCCCAGGCCCGAATAGGGCGGAAGGATGATCGACAGCAGGTCGTCCTGGTACAGGGCCCACTGGTCGATGACGTGGTAGAGCCGACCGCCGACGAGGGCCGCGATCGCGATCACGATCAGCCCGTTGCCGACGAGCTCGGGATCCTGGCCGAACCGACGTGCCTGGCGCACAAGCACCGTGTAGCTGACGAACAGCCCGACGGCGTAGGCGATTCCATACCAGTAGACGGGCAGCGGTCCCAGCTGGAAGGCGATCGGGTCGACCGCAAGATTGATCATGGTCCCGGAGTGTACGCGGGTCCGCGATCACCGTAGACTCCCGTCGATGAACGCACGAGCCGAGCGGGTCTGATGGCCGAATTCCAGTGGTGGCTGCTGCTCCTCGGGCTGGTCGCCGGAGGCGGCATCGTGGCCGTCGTCTACCTGGATGGCGCGCGACGCGATCATGACATCGAGGATGAGGAGCTACCCGCGGAGGCCGGCTGGATCAGCGAGCGCCTCGCGGCCCGCGGCCGACCCGTCGATGCAGCGACGGTCGAGCGTGTCCTCCTCGAGCACCGGGCCTATCGATTCGCACCGCCTCCGGACGAGCTGATGGTAGTCGAGGGTTCTCCCGCACACGAGTCGCGCGATTCGGCGGTCTCCCCGGAGCGCTAGTTCGCCGGCGGCGGTGCCGGCCGAATCGGGCGCCGTTCGAAGGCCGTCGAGAACACCACGTCCGTCTCGGTCGAGAAGACATGGCGAGTCGCCTGGACCGCCCGGATCACCCGCTCGAGGTCTCGTGTGTCACGAGCACGGATCTTGAGCAGGTAGTCGGCCTCTCCCGTGATGTGATGGCAGGCCTCGATCTCGGGGATCGCGGCGAAATCGCCGGTCAGGTCTGTCGCGACCGTCCCGGGTGCCTGGGTGACCCAGGTGAACGCCAGGATGGCCAGACCGATGGCCTCCGCGGAGACCCTGACCGTGTAGCCGGAGATCACCCCACGCGCCTCGAGCTTCTTGACCCGTTCATGCGCCGCAGGGCCGCTGATGCCGACCGCGGCACCGAGCTCGGCGTACGGGCGGCGCCCATCCTCTTGCAGCAGCGCCAGGAGCTGGACATCGATTCGATCTAGCGTGGTCTTGTCCGTCATTGCACCGATCTCATAAGCAGATGTACTTGCCAGCCTAACAATCTTATGGTAAAGTCCGGATATCAGGTCATATCTCTGGTGCCGGGACCCGTCGCAGCGGCGACGGGATCGAGCGGGTCAACCGCCGGTCCGACGGCATGCGGGAAAGCCACAAGGTACTCATGATGCTCGCCTACTCCGGATTTGGACTGCTCGCCCTGTTCTCACTGCTGAGCGCGCTCCTCGGCGAAGATCGGCGCCGCCGGTTCAACGCATTCGACGCAACGCTGGACACGCCGCGCTGGACCCCCTGACCATCGGCGCCGGTGCGCATCGCATGTTGCGAATCGCGCGTCGCCGATAGCAAGGCCCAACAGCCCCCGCTCACCCGGGGGCTTTTCCTTGCCCGTCGAACGCTCGGCCGGGCGCAGTACGGTCGCCGGCAATCAAGCGCCCGGCCCATCGCGCTGCTCCAGCTCGCCCGCCGTCGGCTCGATCGGTAGCGGGGACGCCGGGGGGTCCTCGAACTCTGGGGCTGCGGCGCGCCACGCGGCGTCCGCCCTGGCCGGGTCGATCCCGATGGACAGGGATCCGACGAGCGCGAGGCCGGCAAGGATGATCCCGGCCCCACCGCCGAGCGCGAGCGGCCAGTCCCACCACAGCGTCGTGTAGGCCGTGATGCCGATCCCGACCCCGAGCGCTATGACGATGGCCCGCAGGTCCGGCATCAGCCCACCACCGAGACGCCGATCACGCTGCCAACGAGGTAGGTCACGGCGGCCGCGATCGCGCCGATCCCGACCTGCCGAGCGCCCGAGAACAGGAGGCTTCTACCGGTCAGCAATGACACCCCCGCGCCGACGACGAACAGGGCGAGCAGCGACGCAACGAGCGCCGCGATGAACGCGCCGGCCCCCACGCCGAAGAGGTACGGCAGCACGGGAACGGCCGCGCCGACGGCGAATGCGACGAAGGAACCGAAGGCCGCACCCCATGGCGAACCGAGCTCATCGGGGTCCAGGCCGAGCTCCTCGCGGACGAGCGTGTCAAGGGCGTGGGCCGGATCCGAGAACATCCGGTGGGCGATGGCTCGCGCCTCGTCGTCGGTGAACCCCTTGGCTCGATAGACCGCGGCGAGCTCGGCCTCCTCCTCCTCGGGCATCGCTTCCAGCTCGGCCTTCTCGAGGGCAATCTGGCGCTCGAACAATTCGCGCTGAGATTGCATGGAGATGTATTCCCCGGCCGCCATGGAAAAGGCCCCGGCCAGCAGCCCGGCGATCCCGGCGAGCAGCACGAAGTTGCCATTGTTGAGGGCAGCACTGGCGCCCGC
>CAZOJS010000143.1:0-4254 GCA_964580175.1 uncultured Anaerolinea sp.
CGTCGGCTCCAAGCACGAAAAGCCCGGACGCACCGGCTTCGCCCACCTCTTCGAGCACATGCTCTTCCAGGGTTCCGAGCACGTCGCCGATGACCAGCACTTCAATCTCGTGCAGGGAGCCGGAGGCACGCTCAACGGCTCGACGACCACCGACCGTACGAACTACTTCGAGATCCTGCCAGCGAACCAGCTCGAGCTCGCGCTCTGGCTCGAGGCGGACCGAATGGGCACCCTGCTCGACGCGCTGAGCCAGGAGAACCTCGACAACCAGCGCGAGGTCGTCAAGAACGAGAAGCGCTGGTCGTACGACAATCGGCCGTACGGGTCCTGGAACGAGAAGTTGCTCGCCGGCCTCTACCCGCCCGAGCATCCGTATCACCACCCGACGATCGGCTCGATGGCGGACCTCGACGCCGCATCCCTCGACGATGTGAGTGCGTTCTTTCGGACCCATTACGCCCCGAACAACGCCGTCTTGAGCGTCGTCGGGGACGTCGATCCGGGCCAGGTCCGGGCGTGGGTCGAGCGCTACTTCATGCCAATTCCCGCCAATCCCGCGCTGCCGGTCCCGCTCGGGGACCTGTCGCTCCCGCCGACCCTCGGTGGCGAGCGGCGCGAGACCGTCATGGACCAGGTGCCCCTGCCGCGGATCTACTGGGGATTTCGGTCGCCAGTGTTCGGTGACCCGCGGCTCGACGCACTCGACCTGGCCGGTCAGATCCTGGCCGGTGGCAAGGGCAGTCGGCTCCACCGACGACTGGTCCGCAAGGAGCAGCTGGCACAGGATGTCAGCCTCTTCTCGCTCGGTCTGATCGGCGGAGCGTCCGTGACCGCCGGCTGGGCGACGGCCCGGCCGGGCGTGGATCTCGAGCGACTCGAGGCCGTCTATTGGGAGGAACTCCAGCGCATCGCGACCGAGCTGCCGTCCGAGGACGAACTCACACGGGCGAAGGCCCTGACCGAGGCCGACGAGCTCGGCGCGCTGCAGCGGGTCGAGGAACGGGCCGATCGCCTGTCCATGTACGCGACCTTGTTCGACGATCCGGGCGTCGTCAACGAGATGCTGCCACGGTACCTGTCCGTGACGGCCGAGCAGATCCGCGACGCCTGCGCGGCCGTCTTCCGGCCGGATAACCGTTTCGTGCTGACCTACCTGCCGGCGGCGCCGAGCCAGGCAGAAGCGGAGCCGGCGGCATGACCGCGGCCCGGACCATCCCGGCCGCCACGCGGCCGTCGGCGGGCAAACCGCGCCCGTACGCGTTCCCGCCGTTCACTCGAACGCGCCTGGCCAATGGCTTGGCCGTCGTCGCGGTCCACCTGCCCAGCCGACCACTCCTGGCGGGCGTCCTGGTATCCCTCGGTGGCGCGGCCGATGAACCCGACGACGAGGCCGGTGCGACGGTCCTGATGGCGCGGGCACTCACGGAGGGCACGACGCGCTACGACGCGATCGAGTTCGTCGAGGCCACGGAGCGGCTTGGAGCATCTATCCACGCCGAGGCCGGCTGGGACGCGCTGTCCGTCTCGTTCGACGTGCCGGCCGCGCGCCTGGCGGCGACGCTGGACCTGGTGGCCGAGGTCGTGGCCCATCCCACCTTCCCGGTTGGCGACGTCGAGCGGCTTCGCGATGAGCGCTTGAACGATCTCCTCCAGGCTCGGGCCGACCCGCGCCGACGCGCCGAGGATGCCTTCGTCGAAACGATCTACTCCAGCGCGTCCCCGTACCGGCGCCCAGCGTCCGGCACCCGCGAGACGGTGCAGCGGCTCGATGCGGGGATCCTGCGGCGAACCCTGGCCCGCGGGTTCGACCCCGCGGCAATGACGCTGGTCGTTGGGGGTGACCTGACCGGGATCGACGTGCACGCCCTCGCGGCGGATCGCCTTGCAGGCTGGCGTCGGGACCCGTTGGTCACAGCCCCGGTCGCGGTCGACGACGCCGCGTCCGCAACGGCGCGGCGGATCCGGCTCATCCATCGGCCGGGCGCCGTCCAGACGGAGATCCGGATCGGGCATCCGGGGCTGCCGCGCATCATCGGGGACTTCCATGCGGTTTCGGTCATGAGCGCGTTGCTCGGCGGGTTGTTCAACTCGCGCCTCAACCGGAAGCTCCGCGAGGAGAAGGGCTACACCTACGGCGCCAGTGCCGGATTTGACCTTCGGCGGGGCGCGGGACCGTTCGCGGCACGAGCTGCGGTCAACACGGACGTCACCGTCCCGGCAATCCAGGACATGGTCGACGAGCTCGAACGGATCGGGACCGGGATGGTCGACGATGCCGAGCTTCGTGCGGCGCGGGACTACCTGGTCGGGGTGTTCCCGCTGCGTTTCGAGACTCCCGGGGCCGTCGTCGGGGCCCTCAGCGGGCTCGTCATCCAGGGTTTGCCGGACGATGAGCTGGCACGCTATCGGCCGTCCATCGAGGCGGTGACCGCGGACGACGTGCTGGCAGCCGCGCGAGCGCATGTTCGGCCGGACGAGGCCGCGATCGTCCTCGTCGGCGATGCCGACGCCTGCCTGGCGGCCCTCGAAGGGGCCGGGCTCGGTCCCGTCACCGTCGAGCGGGAAGAGGTTTCCGCTCCGGAGGCGTCCGACGTCGATTCCGCCTGACCGGCCTCGCGTGGCGTCGCGCTTTCCCGCTCTTGAGTCGCTGATCTACCGGCGGTTCCTGCTCGGGACGATGCTCGCGACGCTCGGATCGTTCATGCAGGCCACCGCCCAGGGCTGGCTCGTCCTCCAACTGACGAATTCGCCCGCACTGCTCGGCCTGGTGGGGGCGATCGCGGGACTGCCGACCCTGTTCCTGGCCGTGGTGGCCGGGGTCATGGCCGATCGCATGGACCGGCAGCGATTGCTGGTCAGGGGCTACTTTGTCGCCGCGGCCCTGGCCGCGCTGTTGGCCCTCCTGACAACGCTTGGGATCGTCGAGTACTGGCATGTCGCGATCATCGCCCTGCTGGGCGGCATCGTGGTTACCGTGCAGATGCCGGCCGGCCAGGCGATCGTCTCGTCCATGGTCGACCGATCGGTACTCGGCGGCGCGATCGCGCTCAACTCGGCGCAGTACAACCTCGCCCGCATCGTGGGTCCGTCCATCGCCGGCCTGTCGATTGCCGCGGGGGGATTGGCCCTCGGCTTCTGGGCCAATGCCCTCGCGCTCGTCGTGGTCGGGATCCTCGTGGCGCGGCTCAGCATTCCCAGGACTCCGACCGCTGACCGCCGGACCGCTGCGATGTGGGGCGATCTCCAGGACGGGGTTCGCTTTGTGGCCCGCGACTCGCTGTTGACCACGCTGGTGCTACTCGCCCTGGTACCGGCCCTGTTCGTCCTGCCGTACCTGACGTTCCTGCCCGTTTTCGCGCGGGACATCCTCCTCATCGGAGCGCCGGGCCTCGGGCTCCTCACCGGGTCAATCGGGATTGGAGCGCTTGCCGGCGCCCTGCTGATGGCCGCGCGACGGCCGGTCGGCGGGAGTGGTCGACTGTTGTTCGCGGGCTTGACGGCGATCGCGATCTCGTTGTTCGCCTTCGCGACGTCGCGGTTCGTCCCGTTGTCCCTACTCGCCCTGGCCGTGCTCGGGGCAAGTCAGGTCGCTTACTACTCCACGACCAACACGCTCATCCAGATGCGTGTCCCGAGTCGGCTCCGCGGCCGCGTCCACAGCCTGTATGTCCTGACTTCGATCGGCCTGCTTCCGATCGGCAACCTCGCGGCCGGCGCGATCGCCGAGAGCACCGGCGTCCCGACGGTTCTCGCCGCCGGCGCGATCGTCACGCTCGTGGCTACCTCGATCGCCGCAGTCGGGCGCCCGGCCCTCCGTCGCCTTGCGGCCGGCCAATCAGCCGGCAGCCAGCCACGCTCGGGTACGCTTGGCACATGATCGTGGTGTGCGGAGCACTGGGAACGCTGGGCGGGCGCGACCGCGCCGCGCTCGCCATCGCCGGCCGGGCGGCCGCGGCCGGAGCCGCCGTGCAGGTCGTGGGGATCGTCCCGGACGGGTCGGATGGCGACGCGACCCTGATTGGAATGGCCGCCGACGGAGTGGGGCACGCCGCGATCCTCAGAACCGCTGAGCGCCCGCTCGAGCGCGCGGACATCGAACTTGCGCTGCGCTACCTGCCCGAAATTCGCGTGATCATCGCGGTGGACCTGCCGCCGGACCTGTTGACGGCGATCGTCGAGGGCGCCGGGTTCACGGGCGCAACCGTCATCGCGGTCGTTCCTGCCAGGGAGCCTGATCCGGTCAAGGACGCGGTC
>CAZOJS010000144.1:0-5735 GCA_964580175.1 uncultured Anaerolinea sp.
CTGAGGACCGCGGCCTGGACCTCCGGAGTCGCCTTGGCAAGTGCGAGCCGGCGCTCGACGTCGGCGATGGTGCTGAGGTCCGCCTGGAAGTGCCATGAACCGCTCCGGTCCTCAACGAAGAGCGACGGATCATCGATCGGCGGTTTGCGACCGAGCGAGTTCCGCTCGAGAAACGGCGTCAGGGGTCGGTCCGGATAGAGCAGATAGCTGTGCTGGTCCGCTCGATACAGCTCGCTTGCGCGCAGTGCCCGCAGCACCGTGATCGCCTCGGCGTCGCTTAGAAGGCCTGAATCAAGGATGGCGACCTGGCCTTCGAGCATTGGCCCGAGGTGGCCAACTGAGGCCCGCTGGCCGTCGATCCTCAGCAAGTTGTAGCTATGAAAGAGCCCATCCTTACGACGGCTCGCCCGGAGCGTCTCGTCAACGATCGGAGTTGCAGCGGCGCAGAGCCGCCGGACGGCCGCGAGCGAAGCAGGGACGTCATCCCCGTGCTCCCCAGCGTAGACTGCGCGGCGGTGAGCCTCGCCTGCCGAGCCGAGCTCGACCACTATCCGATAACGGGCGGCGTCGTCCAGGGGCCCGCCCGCTCGCTCGAGAATCTCCGTCGTCCTAGCCAGCAGCGCGGCAACGGAGCCCGACAGAGGGATCTCTCGGTCGCCGACGACGAGCTCGCCGAGGAGTGCCAGGTAGCGCCGAATTGCGCCCAACGTGACGACCGACAGCCCCCAACCGGCCAGCGCGTTATTGGCGTCGTTCCACTCCGGACGCTGCGTGTTCAGCCAGATTCCACCGCCCGGCACGAAATTCGTGAGCTTGACCAGGAGGGGCACCAGGAGCTTCTCGAGGAGGACGACGAGCCGGACGTTCCCGGCCGTATCGGGGACGAGCTTGCCATCTGCGCCAAGGTCGGCGCTCGCGGCGAGGAGATTGCGGTGGAGGGCCCGATCGAATTCGATCGTCGCCCGAGGATCGGCCAGGATCGTGGCGAAGTCCGCGATCCGGTAGGGCACGCGTGCGGAGGCGTAGATCCGCTCGCCCAGGCCCCTCGCCAGGGCCCCCGGCTCGTGTTGCTCGTAGCTCTCGAGGAGGCGCAGAAGATACACGATCTGGTGATCTCCCCAGTAGCCGATGTGGCTCCATGGATCGCGCGGATCCACCACCTCCCAGTCGATCCCGGATCGAGTGATCCGGTAGGGGTTGTAGCCGTCGGCGGTCGACGCGTTCAGGAAGACGGCAATGGACTGCGGCAGGTACGAGGGAAAGCTCTGATCGAGCGCTTCCCAGTTCTGGAAGATGTCCCGCCAGTTCCCTTCGTAGCCATAGACCGGGTTTCCGTTGTCGTCCCGGACGCGGATCGCGAAGTGGTTCCACGGTCGACTCGGGTCGCCATGCCGGCGGCTGTACGTGAGCGGCAGGTAAGAGCGGACCAACCTGGTGAGCTGCGCGTCAGCTTGATCCTCCGCCGCGTTCCTGAGCGCCCGCAGCGTCAGCCCGGTCGGCAACTGCTCCAGCCACGCACCGTGGCGCTCAGCCACCGCCCGATTCTGGAGGTGGAGATACGTCCTCAAATCACCGAGTGGGATCTCGTACCCGCGGTCGAAGGATCCGCCGCGCATGATGTTGAACAGGACGTTCGAGAAGTGGTTTGTGGACGCGGCTTCGTCCGCGGTCGACTGGAGTCCGTCGGCCCCCGTGACGCGGCGCAGGACACCCTGCCTGTCGGCAGCGACCGCAGCCTCGAGCGCGGCGAGGGCTCGCTCCGGGTCCTGGAGCAAGTCATGCAGCGCGACAACTCCGGCGTGGTCGAGACCCGTGTCGCCGACGGTGTGCCATGCGTGCCGCCCGGAAGGTTGCACGAGGATCCGGTCGGCGACGAGATACCCGCCGATCTCGCCGCGAACCTCGGACTCAGCCCCGACATCCTCGCCACGGCGGAAAGCCGGCAGTTGACGGTCGCTTAGCAGGATGACCGGGGAGGGATGGCCGATCGACCAGGCACCCGCGACCCTTAGCGACTCGGACGGCTCCGCCCTATCCGAGATCGCCGCGTTGAGCGAGAAGATAGCGAGCGGAACGCCGGGCAGTCGCTCGTTGCGCATGTAGGCGGCGGCCAGATAACTGAGTCTCGCGTAGGTCTGCTGGTCGACGCCGGGCGGGATGACCTGGTGCCACCCGTCGAGGTAGCGGATGTCGACCTTCTGTCCCGTCAACTCGAGAATCTCGGCGCGGCGCACGAGTCCGAACTGCTCGCATGCGGAGAGGCTCCATCGGAATCTGACGCCGAGGTCGTGGTTGATCTCCTCGAAAAGAACGGCAGTCCCGTCGACCCGCTTGTACAGGTTTCGGGTGATCCGATAGACGCTCGCGGTGTCCTGCCACGGCTCCCACAGCGCTGTGTCCTCGCCGCGGCAGACGAGCAGGATCGTGCGCGCCCCACCAGACGCAGGGTCACGGAGGATCTTGTCAACGGTCTGGTACGGGATGAGGGCCGTGTCGGGGCTGTGTCGTCCAGCGGTGAACGGGCCGTTCGAGCCCACGAACAGCCAGACGTCGCTGTCACTGACAACGCTCATGAGGAACGGCGCCATCTGATCCACGTTGCCGATGCGGGTGTACCGCTCGTCGTCGATCGTCACGAAGCCGCCGGTCACCGCAGCATCTGGTGACTGAAAGACCGCTGCCCCGAGGCGGATCGTTGGAGCGGTCACGGGGCCACATCCCTGTAGACGCGGACATAGTCGACGGCCATCGATTGCGGGAACGTCGTATCGGGGAAGACCGGGCCCCCGAGCGTGCCACCGACCGCAAGATTCAGGAGCAGGAAGAACGGGTGATCGAACACCCACTTGCCCGGCGCAACGTCGGCGGCGCTTGCCTCGTGGTACTGGGCACCGTCCATGAACCAGGCGATGTGGCCGGGACGCCACTCGATGGCGTACGTGTGGAAGTCATCAGCGACGGGGACGCCGAGATCAAGGGTCTTGCTGAAGCCGCTGCTGCCGTAATAGCCGGGTCCATGGATCGTCCCAAGGACGTAGGTGGGCCAGCGGCCCACGAACTCCATGACGTCGATCTCGCCTGACGCCGGCCAGCCGACTTCCTCGATGTCCGTGCCGAGCATCCAGAACGCCGGCCAGAGCCCGACGCCACCAGGTACCTTGATCCGGGCTTCGACCTTGCCG
Source organism: uncultured Anaerolinea sp. (assembly GCA_964580175.1). GTDB lineage: Bacteria > Chloroflexota > Limnocylindria > Limnocylindrales > CSP1-4 > UBA5189. The sequence continues at coordinate 3,183 of CAZOJS010000144.1, forward strand.
TACAGGATCTCATGCCGATCCCTGGTCAGGAGTCGCGCGGACGTGTATTCGCACGGGCCGTAGTAGCAGGCCTGGGCGCCGTCCGCCTTTCGTGCCGTGATGACTAGATTCCCCTCTCCATCGCTCGCGGCGTTCTCCGCACCGTCCGTGTAGTACTCCTTTTCCTGGTTGCCCCAGCCTGCGTTGCCGATCCCGGTGCCGTCCCCGAGATCGCGGCCCCAGATGCTCGGGTCGGGAGGCGTCCCGGCAGGTCCGTCGAATTCATCGCTCCAGACCAGGCTCCAGACCGGTGGCCCTGGGCTGAGGGTTGGCGACTCAGAGCTTGGAGCGACCGGGGTCGCTGACGGGGGCTCTGGACTCGGCAAGGCAGGTGGCGTCGAACGCTGCCCGCCAGCGCCGCAGGCACTCACAACGCCAATCGCGAGCAGCAGCCAGGGCCACGAGGCCCTCGCGACGCGTGGCGGAGTCGTGCGTTGCAGTCGGCGACCGTCATCCACGGGAACCCTGTAGCGCGTGTTCGATCGACCAGATCGCCAGTGGGCGCATGTACATCGTGGCCCGGAAGTCACCATTGAGGTCGTAAGCCTCCGGCGTCCGGAAGCGGTAGCCGCGCTCCTCGAGGACCCGGTCGACGCCGGCAGCAGTCACCCAAGCCTGGTCTATCAGGCCACGGTGGACCATGAACGCCGCCAGGGCGAAGGCGGTACCCGTCCAGACCTCCTGCGACTGCTCGCTGGACGTGTCGACGGTCCCGTCGGGTCGCGTGCCATTGACGGCGCCCATGTGACCGTCGGCAAAGCCGCGGACGTTGCGTTCGAAGATCGTCTCGAGTGCGAGGCGCACGTGATCGTCGGGCGCGATCTCGCCGAGGCCGGTTGCGTCCGCCCACCACTGCCCGGCAAGCTGGTCGGCCATGACGGAGTCGCCGGATGGCCCTCCCCCGGCGTCGTAACGGTAGTGCGAGCCGGTCCACAGCTCTCGCTCGAACGCGGGGCGGGCACGGGCAAGCAGATCGCGCAACCACGCGACGGTATCGGTGTCCCCGATCCGCTCCCCGAGGGCCACCCCGGCTCGCAGCGTGGCCAGCCAGAGCGACCCTCCGTAGGCGCTCGGGCCGAGCATGGGCCACGAGTCGTACGTCTGGTCGGGCACGCCGTCGTGCTCGGGAAGGCCATCGCCATCGCGGTCGAAGGCGGCCAGGTGGCGCAGCGCGCGCACGACCGCGGGCCAGGCTTCCGCGACGAGGTCCGCGTCATCGAGGAGTGCCACGGCCTGCCAGACGAGCAGGACGAACTTGCAGTCGAGATCCTTCCAGGAGTTCACATCCTGCAGGTGGTAATGGTTGAGCTTGACGAACGGGTCATCTGCCGGCCCGCCGACGTCATGCGGGAGGGCGCCGGCCCGTTTCCTCACCGCCGATCCGCCCGTGGCATAGACGGGTACAACCTCGGGATCGTCAACGTCGACCGTGGCCACGAAGTCGCGGATCACCCGCTTTGCGAGTTCCGGCCAAAGGTCGACGAGCGCGAACGACGCGTAGAAGTACACGTCGAGGGTGTTGTAGAACGGGTAGTCGAAACACTCGAGCAGGGCGAATGGGCCGGTTCCGATCGCCGTCTCGCCTTCGACCTCGTGGTCTGCCCAGAGTGTCCCTCCGTCCACGAGGAAATAGAGCTCGTTGAAGAGCGCGGCCTTGTACCAGTCAGGACAGTCCGGGTTGGCGAGGATCGGTGCCTGCCACGCGTCGATCGCGGCCTGCAACTCGGCGCGATGGGCGAGCCCCTCGGCAGCGATCTCGAAGGCGGCCTGACCGCCGGTCCCGAACCAGCGCGTATAGCGCGCTGCCCAGCGACGGCCACTCCCAAATCGTGTCACCGGGAAGTCCCAGGCAAGCGCGAACGTCACGGTCCGGCTCTCCCCCGCGGGAACGGTCACTGTGGCCGCAATGGCTGCGCCGATAGCTTCGCCCGGCCGGCTCGGGGTGGGATCGTCCGTGTCGTCAAGGCGGCCATCGGTCGCGAAATCCGCCCAGACGTCCGCCCCGTCGTCCGCGTCGAACCGGTTGCGCGAGCTCAGGAAGACGCCGGGTTCCTGCGCGGCGGCCACGGCAAAGCTGCCGGCCCATGCTTCGCCCGCCGAATCGTCCGGACCGCTGAGGAGGATGCCTGTTGACTCAGCGCCGCGGATTGTACGGTTCCGATGTCCTCCACTCCGGTCAAGGCCCACGTGCCCTCCGACCAGGTTCTGCCAGGTGAACATGAGCCCGACCGTGACGACGTCCTGGCTCCGGTTCTCGACGAGGCATTCGAATAGCCCGACCGGATACGAGCTCTCTCGATAGTTGCCCGGGATGACCGGGGAGAACTGCCGCTGCGTCACTCGTACGGGGAGCTCATCCCAGTCGTAGTCGAACCACGCACTCGGAAAGAGGCCGTGATATCGGCCCGCCCCGATCGGGAAATCCCAGTTCCAGCTCTTGAGGACGTCCGGTCGGATCGTGCTCAGGACGTGGGCGCTGGACGTGTCCCCGGAGGCGACGAAGAGCGAGAACTG
>CAZOJS010000145.1:0-15807 GCA_964580175.1 uncultured Anaerolinea sp.
TCCGATGCCCACCGTGCCGCGGGCCTGCAGCGTGAGCAGGGCACGGACGGTCCCGCTCGTCGACTCGGTGGCCGCCCGCTGCCTCCGCAAGGCGAACGGCAGCAATATCGAGGGCAGGAACAGCGAAACGGCCAGCACGATGTGCACGATGAGCACGAACGGAAACAGGACGGCTGGCATCACCCGGAATTGTAGGGGTGCCCGTCAGATCGGCCGTCGAACCGCCAGGGCGACCCAGTCCCCTTCTACGGTCCGGCCCTCAACCCTGAGTCCAATCCGCCCGAACGCCTCCCCCACCTCGCGTTCCCGGTCCACGAAGATCCCGGACGCCAGCAGCAGACCACCGGGCCGCAGCTCCTCCCGCAGGGGTATCGCCAGCGTGATCAGGACGGAGGCAATCAGGTTCGCCAGGACGACGTCATGGCCCGGCTGCCCGCTCGGCAGGGATCCGAGGCTGACCCGGATTCGGCGGGTCTGGCGGTTCCGGCGGGCGTTCGCGATCGTCGCCTCGATGGCGATGGGATCGATATCAACGCCCAGCACGGAACCTGCGCCGAGCCGGGCAGCCGCTATCGCGAGAATTCCGGACCCACACCCGACGTCGAGGACACGCGCGCCGGCCATCTCACCCCGGTCGGCAGCCTGCTCGATCCCGGCCAGGCACAACCGGGTAGTCGGATGCAACCCGGTTCCAAACGCCATCCCGGGATCGAGCGCCAGCACGATGTCGTCCGGGTGCGCCCGATGTCGGCGCCAGGTCGGCCGAATGACGAGGCGCCGACCGACCCGCATGACCGGAAAGTGCGCCTTCCAGGCATCGGCCCAGTCCGCCTCATCGACCAGGCGGGTCCGGAGCTCTCCGATTGGGCGGAGGCCAAACGCCTGGAGGTGGGACAGGGCCGCCTCGGCATCGCGAGCGGCCCGCCGCGCGGATGCGGCATCGCGCGCCGGTACGTAGGCGCGGACGACGGCCGGGCGAGTCGGATCCAGGCGGGCGCCCAGCCCTTCATCCACGAGTTCGAACGCCGGTTCCACACTGGAACCGCCGGGGGCGAACCGACCGAGGATTTCACTGACCGCCTCGACGGCCTCGAGGTCGGCCACGACCGCGAGCTCGAGCCAGGCGGCCTGGCCCTTCAGGGCCGGCATCGTCCGCTCGCTCTCAACCGAGCGCGTCGCGAACCCGACCGAGGATGCCTCCGCCCTCCGCCACGACTTCACCGGATGCGTCGGCATAGGTATGGAGTGCCTCGCGTTCGGCCTTGGACAGCCGGGTCGGCACGGTCACGTCGACGATCACGTGGAGATCGCCGCGCGCCCCCGCTCGCCGCAGGTGGGGAACGCCGCGTCCCCGCAGGCGGATCTCGGTCCCGGGCTGCGTCCCCGCCTTGACCTCGACGTCCTCCTCACCCTCAACCGTCGGGACGAGGATGCGGGTGCCGAGCGCAGCCTGGGCGATCCCGACCGAGGCTTCGTAGTAGAGCTCGGTGCCGTCGCGCTTGAGGGACGGATGCGCCGCCACGTGGACGGCGACGTAGAGGCTTCCCGCCGGGCCACCCCGCGGACCGACCTCGCCCTCGTTGGACAGCCTGATCTGGTGGCCTTCATCGATCCCGGGCGGGATCGACACGTGGAGCACCCGCTTCCGCTCGGTCCGGCCGTCCCCGCGACAGGTGGCGCAGGGCGTCTCGACGATCTTTCCATCGCCGTGGCAGCGCGGGCAGGCGGTCACGTTGACCATCTGTCCGAGCATCGTCTGGCGGATCGAACGGATCTCGCCCCGACCGTTGCACTGGGTGCAGGCGATCGCCTCGCTACCGTCCTTGGCTCCAGAACCCGCGCAGGTTTCACAGCGCCCGAGGGCCGGAAATTCGATCTCCTTGTCGACGCCGAGGATGGCCTCCGTGAACGAGATGCGCAGGTCGTAGCGCAGGTCCGAGCCCGCCGCCGGCCGACCGCGCCGTGCCCCGGCCCCGCCAGCCGCGCCGCCGAAGAATGCATCGAAGATGTCCGCAAATCCACCGAACCCCGCCGCGCTCGGGTCGCCTTCGACGCCGGCGCTCCCGAACACGTCGTAGCGCTGGCGGCGCTCGGGGTCGCCGAGGACCTGGTAGGCCTCGTTGATCGACTTGAACCGCTCGTGGGCCGCGGGATCGCTGTTGACGTCCGGGTGCCATTGCTGGGCGAGTCTCCGGAACGCCTTCTTGATCTCGCCATCGGTGGCACCGCGGTCGACGCCGAGCGCCTCGTAGTAGTCGGTCGTGGTTGCCATGCAGCCGGAAGTCTACGGGAGGTCGGCGCAGCGACGGAATCCGGTGTTGTCCGGGGGCCGGTCAAGTCGCGGCGAGATCTCGTGCGCGAGCCAGCACGGACTGGAACATCGGGACGGTCAATCGCCCGGTAAACGTGTTCCGTTGGCTGGGATGGAACGAGGCCACGAGGATCCGTGCCCCGATTCCGACCTCGGCGCCGTGCGCGAACCTTGGTCTCGGTGTGGGGATCGGTTCGCCCGCCGCCGCGAGCGCCCGCAAGGCCGCGTCCCAGCCGAACTGGCCAAGGGCAAGAATGACGCGCACGTCGCTCAGCAGGGCCATCTCCCGCCCGAGAAATGGGGCGCAGTTGTCGCGCTCCTCGATCGTGGGCTTATTCGCCGGCGGAGCACATCGGACGGCAGCCACGATGCGGACGCCGTACAGGGTCAACCCATCGTCGGCGCGCTGGCTCGACGGACGGTCGGCAAGCCCGATGGCATGGAGCGCCGCCCACAGGAAGTCTCCCGACGCATCGCCGGTGAAGACCCGGCCCGTCCGGTTGGCTCCATGGGCCGCCGGAGCGAGCCCGATGATCAGGAGACGGGCGGCAGGATCCCCAAATCCCGGCGCCGGCCGGCCCCAGTAGGTTTCGTCACGAAACCGGGCGACCTTGTCCCGGGCCACCTGCTCGCGCCACAGCACCAGCCGGGGACATCTCCGGCACTCGACGATCTCGTCCCGGAGCGTTTCGAGCCCCGCGTACCGCGCGGCCCAGTGCGCTGACCCGGACGGTAACTCGGGCGTGGTCATGCCGCGAGCTTCCGACGGACATTTCGGACCAAGCGCGCCGACCCTGGCGTGGTCAGGCCGCACAGAATGGCCACGCCGGGGTGCCTTGGGACATGGGCGGCAATGGTATCGCAGCCCGACAGCCGCCTCCGCGACGGCCCGAATAAACGTGCTATAGTGCAGTAGCATTATTATGTGGAGGTGGCAGATGACGACCCTTCCAGCGCCCGTCGAGGAGCTCCTCGAGATCGCCCTCGTGGGCGAGCTGACGGTGGTGGATCCCCGCGGCCGGCCGATCACGTATCCGCTGATCCCGCTCTGGGATGGCGGGCGGATCTACATGACGTCGTCGACGTTGTTCAGCCGCAAGCTCGAGCACATCAAGCTCGACGGGCGCGTTTCCGTGTCGGTGACCGACCCGATCGCCGTGGGTGGCCGGACCGATCGGGCCACGATCCAGGGCGACGCCCTGATCGTGGAGGAAGACCCACATCGCGGCTGGGAGCGGCTCCTCGCCATCTGGGAGCGGAAGGAGCCCGCGATCGTAGCGTTCCTCAAGATGCGCGTGGCCCTGCCCCTGTTCTTCGAGCGCTCGCTCATCGAGATCGTGCCCCGGCGGGTCCTCTACTGGCCGGACGGATCGGCAGCCACGGCGCCGGTCATCACTGAGCTTGTGAAGGAGGCGGCGTGATGCGCCGAACGCAGGGCCTCGATGCCCGGCAGGGGCTCGAGCGGCTGCAGACCTACCCGCATCACGTCCTCAGCTGGGTCGACGAGGCGGGCTACCCCGTTAGCGTGGCGATCGTCGCCGAGTTCGACCCGTCGGCGAGCACTGCCACGTTTCCGGCGCCGGCCGGCCTGACCGTGCCCACTGATCGCGACGTGTCGGTGACCGGGTCGCACATCCGGCCCCAGCCCGGCTACGGCTATGACGAACGTCGGCACGTGACGGTCTGGGGGCGGATCGTCGCGGGGCCGGACGGTCGAACCACCCTCCGCGGCGCGAGCGCGTGGGGCTGGGACGAGGCCGAGGTTCCATTCTTCGAGTACGCGGAGCGTTCGCTCGGCCAGTCGCGACGCTATTTCGATGCGCTCTCGGCGGAGCGTGGCACGCCGGTCAAGCCTAGGCTCTCCAGAGGCTGGCTGGCCTTCCGGGCAACCCGCCTGCCCTTCCTGACGGCGACGATCGTGCCGGTCCTCATCGGCATCGCCATTGCCGCGACCGACGGTGCCTTCGACGCCGTGACGGCCCTCCTGACTGTGGTTGGAGCGGCCTTCGTCCAGCTCGGCCTGAACGTCGCCAACGATGTCTTCGACTCGACCCAGGGGGCCGACGATGCCAACGTCACGCCGACGATGTACAGCGGCGGCTCTCGGGTCATCCAGTACGGACTCGCTAGCCTGCGCCAGATGGCGACGCTGGCGACTGTCTTCTACCTCCTCGCCGGGGCGATCGGCGTCGTGCTTCTGTCGATCCGCGGCTCGCAGGCGCTCCTCGTCATCGGTGTCGTTGGGTTCGTCGTCAGCCTGGGCTACACGGCGCCGCCGCTCAAGCTCGTCTACCGCGGGCTCGGCGAGATCGCCGTCGCGCTCGGATTCGGGCCGCTGATGCTACTCGGTGCGTACGTCGTGCAGACCGGTGGTGCCCTGTCTTGGGGACCGGTCGTGGCTTCGATCCCAATCGCCCTGCTCGTCGCGGTCATCCTGTATGTCAACGAGATTCCCGATCGGCGGGGAGATGCGCTCGCCGGGAAGCGGACGCTTCCGGTGCGCTTCTCGCGGCGGGCGGTCATCCGGGGCTACGACGCGGCGGTGGCGCTCGCCTATGCCGCGATCGTCATCGGCACGGCCTCGGGCTACCTGCCGCTGCCCGCCCTGCTCGTCCTCGTGACGATCCCCATGGCCCGGCGCGTCCACGACGGCCTGGGGCCCAACTACGAGAACCCCTATGGGCTAATGGCCGTGATGGGCGTGAACATCAAGGTCCATGCCTATGCGGGAATGCTCCTCCTCGCCGCGTACGGCACGGTCCTGCTGGCCGCCGCCGTCGCGCCGTCCCTGGACCTCTTCCTAGGCTGACCTGACCGGGGGCGTCGGGCGCGGCGCCGGCCTCGCTCAGGAGTAGATCCAGAAGACCGCGCAATCGGGCGAGGGGTCCCAGCCCACCAGGGCGCCCGCCGGGATCGAGAGCATGTCGCCGGCCTTGAGTTCGTGCGTCTCGCGTCGGTCGATTCCGACGCGTACATCGCCCTCAAGCACGAGGAGCGTCTCCCGGGCCGGGATCTCCACCTCGACCATGCGCCGACCATGGCCAGGGGAGGCCTTCCACAGGCCGGCCTTGGTCTCGCCGTGATCGAAGAGCATGTGGCCCAGGCCCCCGACATCGTCGTCGGGCTCCCAGTCGCTCGTCCCGATGTGGGAGCGGTAGACGCCCGCGCCGCCTTCGTTCATTGCTGCATGTCCTTCCAGTTCAACCGGCGAGGATCCGGGATGTGTCCACCGCCCACGTCACCCGCAGGTGCTCGCCGAGCGTGGGTAACCAGTCCCGCCGGGTCGAGGTGACCACGAACAGGCCCTCGCTGCCTTCGATCCGGACGTGGGTGTGAAGCTGCGAACCGACGAACGCGACGGCCTCGACGACCCCGGGGAGGGCCACCGCGGCCGATCCAGGCGTCTGGTCGGCTCGGAGCAGCACGGTCGCCTCCGGCCGGACGGCGAGCCAGGCGGCCGTGCCGGCCGCGAGATCGGTCGGGGGGGCCGCTACGAGGCCGTACGGCGCAACCACGATCCCACCCGCCTGAACCGTCCCCCGCAGGAAGTTCATCTTTCCGATGAACGCCGCGACGTAGTGGTTCACGGGGTGGTCGTAGAGGTCCACCGGCGTCCCGATCTGGAGGGCCCGTCCAGCACGCATCACGGCGATGCGATCGGCGATCGTCAGCGCCTCTTCCTGATCGTGGGTGACCACGACGAAGGTGATTCCGACCTCGTGCTGGAGGCGCTTCAGCTCGAGTTGCATCTCCTGGCGGAGCTTGCGATCGAGGGCAGCCAGGGGCTCGTCGAGGAGCAGGACGCGGGGTCGCTTGACGATCGCCCTGGCGAGCGCCACGCGCTGACGCTGGCCACCCGACAGCTGGTTCGGCCGGCGGTCCTCGAGGGTCGCCATCCCCACCGTCCCGAGGACGTCGTCGACCCTCGAGCGGATCTCCTCCCGGGGGCGGCCTTCGGCTCGCAGGCCGTAGGCGACGTTGTCCCACACGTTCATGTGCGGAAAGAGCGCATACGACTGAAACATCATGTTCACCGGCCGGTCGTACGGCCGGGTCCCGACGAGGTCTCGTCCGTCGAGCAGGAGCCGGCCCGAGGTCACGCTCTCGAACCCGGCGAGGCATCGAAGGAGCGTCGTCTTGCCGCAGCCGCTGGGGCCCAGGAGCGCGAAGAACTCGTTCTCGCGAATGGTCATCGACACGTCGTCGAGCGCCAGGACAGATCCGAAGGCCTTGGTCACATGGTCGATGTCGATGACGGTCGCGCCGGCCGGCTGGACGTTCACGCGGCGGCCTCCACGAGGTCCGGCTCACGGGCGGACCGGCCGCGGTTCAGGTAGAGCGCGGCCGCGACGAGGGCCATGCTGAAGACGATCAGGAGTGTGGCGACCGCGTTGATCGCCGGGGTCACTCCGAAGCGGATCATCGAGTAGACCTGGATCGGGAAGGTCACGGTTCGCCCGGCCGTGAAGTAGGCGATCACGAACTCGTCGACCGACAGGGTGAAGACGACGAGCGCCGCCGAGATGATGCCGGGCAGGATCAGGGGCAGCGTGATCCGGAAGAACGTCGGGATCTCCTTCACGCCGAGGTCGAGCGAAGCCTCTTCCACGGACCGGTCGAAGCCACGCAGGCGCGTCCGGATGATCGCGGCGGCGAAGGCCGTGCCCCACACCGAGTGGGCGAGCACGATCGACGCGACCCCGAGCGGGACGTGGATGGTCGAGTAGAAGGACAGGAGGGCGATCCCGAGCACGATGTCGGGAACGAGCAGCGGGAAGTAGACCGCGCTGTCCAGGACGCTGCTGCGGGTGTAGCGCTCGAGCCCCAGGGCGAGCAGCGTCCCGAGCGCCACCGAAATCGCCGTGGCGATCGCCGCGATCAAGAGCGTCGTCCCGAGCGCGCCGAGGAGCTCGGGGCTCTCGAAGACCTCGCCGTACCAGCGCGTCGTGAACCCGCGCCACGAGACGACCGCCCGCTGTGCGTCGTTGAAGGACAGGACCACGAGGACGACCAGGGGTGCGTACAGGAACGCGACCAGGACGCCCATGTGGACCTTCAGCCACGCCGCCGAGCCGGGACGAGCTTCACGCATCGAGGCCGAGCTCCCGACTCCGACGGAGAACCCTGGACTGGACGACCAGCAGGACCATGAGGATGCCCATGAGCATGAGGGAGAGCGTGGATCCGAACGGCCAGTCCCGGGCCTCGAGGAACTGCTGGTTGACCAGGTTGCCGACCATGATCCGGAGGCCCCCACCGAGCAGCTGGGGGACCGGGAAGTTGCCGAGGGACGGCACGAACACGAAGACGCAGCCGGCGACGATGCCCGGCAGGATCAGCGGGATCGTCACCGTCCGCAGGATCCGAAGTGGGCGCGCGCCCAGGTCAAGCGCCGCTTCGCGGAGGTCGGGTTTCAGGCGCTCGAGCGCCGCGTAGAGGGGCAGGATCATCAACGGCAGGTAGCCGTAGACGAGCCCCATCACGATCGCGAAGTCGTTGTAGAGCAGGGTCAGCGGCGCATCGATGAAGCCGGCGCCCTGGAGGGCCTGGTTGACGACGCCCTCCCGGTTCAGCAGGACGATCCAGGCGTAGGTCCGGATCAGGAAGTTGGTCAGGAACGGCAGCAACACCAGGACCAGGAGGGCGTTCTTGACCCGGCTGCTCGAGCGCGTGGCGATGAAGTAGGCGGCCGGGAACCCGATGACGAGGCAGATCGCGGTCGTCAGGAGGGCCATTCGGAGGGAGTACCAGAGGACCCCCAGGTACAGGGGGTCGAGAGCCCGGACGTAGTTGTCGAGGGTGAAGTCGTAGACGACGCCGCCGAACGGCCCTCGCCGGAAGAACGAGCTGAGCAAGACCAGCCCGATCGGCACGACAAGGAGGAGCGCCCACCAGGCGAAGGCGGGCACGAGGGTCCATCGCCCGTCGCGGAAACGGCCCACCGGCCGGCGCGCCTCGCGCGCCGGCTCGATGGCACGGTCCGGGCCCTGACCTGGCGTCGCCGCCGGGCCGCTCACGGCAGCGCCGGATCCCAGGGCCCGGCCGACCCTACGGCGCGGCCTTCACCCTGGTGGCCGCCGTCGAGAAGGTCGTCTGGCCCGCACCCAGGTCACGCAGCGACTCCTGGAGGAGCAGCTCGGCCGGCGTGATGCCCAATGTTGGGTCGCCCGCGACAAAGCCCGGGTCAAGCGCATCCATGGCGGCCTTGTTCGGCACCTTGTAGAGGATGTTCTCGGCGACCCATTGGCCGTTCTCGACCTCGAGGATGAAGTTGATGAACTCGTGGGCCGCCGCGAGCCTCGGTGAACCCTTCGGGATCGTCATGGTGTCCACGAAGAGGTCAGAACCCTCCTCCGGCACCACGAAGACCACGTTCGGATCGGACGCGGCACTACACCACCCGTCCCAGGCGTGGACGGCAGAGGCCTCGCCGCTGTCGAGCTTGGTGTAGAAGGTCTCGGCGTCGTAGCCGAGCAGGGTCGCCTTCGCCTTGATCAGGAGGTCGGCGGCCTGGTTGAGCTCGTTCTCGTTCGTGGAGTTGCCGGAGAAGCCGAGGACCTTGAGGGCCGGGATCATCAGCCAGCGCTCTTCGTCCATCATCGTGATCTTGCCCTTGAGCTCGTCGCTCGGCTCGAGGAGGTCGTTCCAGCTGTCGATCACCGTGTCCTTCACGAGATCTGAGCGGTAGCAGATCCCCGTGGTTCCCCAGGAGTAGGGCATCGAGTACTTGTTGCCCGGGTCGGTCGCGATCTGCATCGCCTCCGGGTAGAGGTTGGCGACGTTGGGGATCTTGGCGTGGTCGAGCGGCTCGAGCTTGCCGGCCTTGTTGAGGCCCTCGGCGAAGGGATTCGTGATGAACACGACGTCGTACGTCCCGGCCGGGGAACCCTCGAGCTTGGCGATGGCGTCCTCGTTGGATGACGTGAGGGTCAGTTCGATGGTATGTCCGGTCGCGGCCTTAAAGCGCTCGACGATGTCCTCGGGCATGTAGTTCGCGAAGTTCATCACCTGGAGGGTCACGGGCCCGGTTGCCTGGGGAACGCTCCCGCCCCCGCCCCCGCAGGCCGAGAACAGCAGCGCGCTCGCGACGACCGCGACGGACCAAAGGTAGTTGCGTCGCATGTGCGTCATCTCCCTCCCTACGACCCGGCACACGACGTGCGCCCGACGCCGACCATGATGACGACCGGGTCATCGCGTGTCGAGCGCTCGTCCCAGTCTGGCCTGGGTCGTGTGCGACGAGCGCCCCTGCGCCGGATGAGGCTCAGACCTCCTTGAACTCACCCTCGACGGTGTCTTCGGCTGCTCCGGCGCCGGAGTCGTCGCCCGACGCCCCGCCCGACCCATCGGGCCCGGCGTCGCCTGACGCACCCTTGCCGCCCTGACCGGTGGGGTCGAAGCCGCCGCCGTCGTCGCCGGCCGCCGAGGCCGCCTGGTATGCGGCAGCGCCGACGCGGCTGAGTGTCTCGGCCAACGCCTCGGCGCCTGCCTTGACGGCGTCCAGGTCATCCCCCTTGAGCGCTTCGCGCAGTGCTGTGACCTTCGTGTCGACGTCGGCACTGTCCTCGGACGAGACCTTGTCGCCAAGATCCTTGACCGTCTTCTCCGCCTGATAGGTGAGTTGCTCCGCCTGGTTGCGCGTCTCCACGTCCTCGCGGCGCTTCTTGTCCTCCTCGGCGTGCTCCTGGGCGTCGCGGACCATCTGGTCGACGGCCGCCTTGTCCAGCATGGACGAGGCGGTGATCCGGACCTGCTGCTCCTTGCTGGTCGCCCGGTCCTTGGCCTTGACGTCGAGGATGCCGTTCGCGTCGATGTCGAAGGTGACCTCGATCTGGGGCACGCCGCGCGGCGCGGGCGGGATCCCGTCGAGGATGAACCGGCCGAGCGTCTTGTTGTCGGTCGCGAAGTCGCGCTCCCCCTGGAGGACGTGGATCTCCACCTGGCTCTGGCTGTCCGAGGCGGTCGAAAACGTCTGTGACTTCGAGGTCGGGATGGTCGTGTTCCGATCGATCAGGCGGGTCATGACTCCGCCGAGCGTTTCGATGCCCAACGACAATGGCGTGACGTCGAGCAGGAGGACATCCTTGACCTCGCCCCCGAGCACGCCGGCCTGGATGGCCGCGCCGACCGCGACGACCTCATCGGGATTCACGCCACGATGCGGCTCCTTCCCGAACAGCTTCTTGAAGAGCTCCTGGACGGCCGGCATGCGGGTCATCCCGCCGACGAGAATCACCTCGTCGATCTCGACAGGCTTGAGCCCGGCATCCTTGAGAGCCGCGAGGACGGGCCCCTTGGTCTTTTCGACGAGATCCCCGACGAGGTCCTGGAGTTTCGCCCGTGACAGGGTCATCACGAGGTGCTTCGGCCCGGAGGCGTCTGCGGTCACATACGGAAGGTTGATCTCGGTCGACATCGTAGAACTGAGCTCGATCTTCGCCTTCTCGGCCGCCTCCTTGAGGCGCTGGAGGGCCTGGGCGTCCTTCGAGAGGTCGATCCCCTGGTCCTTCTTGAACTCGGCGAGCAGCCAGTCGATGACGCGCTGGTCGAAATCGTCGCCGCCGAGGTGCGTATCGCCGTTGGTCGCCTTGACCTCGAAGACGCCGTCGCCCAGCTCGAGGATCGAGATGTCGAAAGTGCCGCCACCGAGGTCGTAGACGGCGATCTTCTCGTCGTGCTTCTTGTCGAGGCCGTAGGCCAGGGCCGACGCGGTTGGCTCGTTGATGATCCGCTTGACGTCCAGCCCGGCGATCCGGCCGGCGTCCTTGGTCGCCTGGCGCTGCGTGTCGTCGAAGTAGGCCGGAACGGTGATGACCGCCTCGGTCACCTTCTCGTTGAGGTACGCCTCGGCATCCGCCTTGAGCTTCTGCAGGATCATGGCCGACAGTTCAGGCGGCGTGTAGCTGTTGCCGTCGGCGAGCTTCACCCGGATGCCGTCCGATTTGCTGTCCTTTTCGACCGTGTACGGGACGAGCTCCTTGCTCCGCTTGACCTCGACGTCGTCCCAGCGGCGGCCCATGAAGCGCTTGATCGAGTAGACCGTGTTCTCCGGGTTGGTGACCGACTGGCGCTTTGCCAGCTGGCCGACCAGCCGCTCACCGGTCTTGGTGAAGGCGACGACGGACGGGATGGTCCGGCCGCCCTCGGCGGACGCGATGACCGTGGGCTCGCCGCCCTCCATGACGGCCACGACCGAGTTCGTGGTGCCGAGGTCGATGCCGATGATCTTTCCCATGGTTGGAAGGCTCCTGTCGTTGTCCTGGATCAGTGAACGGGATGGTCGGTTGGTCCGGCGTTCGCGCCGGGGGTGTTTGCGGTTGGGTCGATGGCGCCGACGGCGACGGCCACGAGCGCCGGGCGAAGGACGCGGTCACGAAGCCGATATCCGCGCCGGAGCTCGCCCACGATCACCCCGTCGGGATAGTCCGTCCCCGGGACGTTCGCGACCGCCTCATGCTCGCGCGGATCAAACTGCACACCCGGCGCAGCTGCGATCGGCGACACGCCTTCGCTCTCGAGGAGCTGACGGAGCTTTCGATCTATGGCGGCAATACCTTCGACCCACGGATCATCCGCGATCGTCGGGGGCCGCGCGTCGATCGCCCGGTCGAAGTCGTCGGCGATCGCGAGGACCTTGCTGATGAGCGCCTCGCCGGCCAGACCGTACATGGCCTGGCGTTCCTCGGCGGTTCGGCGCTTGTAGTTCACGAACTCCGCGCGCTCACGCTGGAGCGCCGCGAGGAACTCGTCCTTCTCGACTTGCGCAGCGTCCCGCTCGCCGGTCAACTTCGCGATGTCCGCGAGGAGTTTCGTCGGCGAGATGTCGATCTCGTCGGCGCGCTGCTGCGCGCGCGTTCGTCGGTCCATGGGTCCTCGGCAGTCTGGGTCTGATCAGGCGTACAGGTGATCGATGAGCTCGTTCATGAGCCCGGATACGAAGCGAACCGTGCCGATGGCCTGCGAATAGGCCAGGCGAGTCGGGCCCAGCACCCCGACCACCCCCACCGCCCGGCCGGGATGTCCGTACGGCGCAAGGACCAGGGCGACCTCGCGCATGTCCGCCGGCGAATTCTCGTGCCCGATGAAGACACGCACGTCGCCGGAGGCGGCCACGGTACCGATCAACTCTCCGAGATAGGCGCGGTTTTCCAGCGCGGAAAAGACCCGCCGGAGCTTGTCGCTGTGGGCAAATTCGGGCGCGCCCATGACGTTGAGCAACCCGTCGCTGAAGACCTCTTCGACCGCTTCCGTGTCGTAGTCGCGGAGCAGCTTCACGATCCGTGCACCCACCCTGCGGATGAGCTCGACGCTTGGGAGGTCATCCTTCAGGCGGGCCACCGCGCGCTCGATCTCGCGGGCGGTCCGCCCACCCACGATCGCATTGAGCGGCCCGACGGCGGCGGTCAGCGATTCCTGACTGGTGCCATCTTCGATGGTGACCAGCACCTGCTTGAGGGCACCCTCGCGAAGCACGACAACGAGGCTGGCGAGCCGTTCGTTGATGGCGACGAGGTCGACCCGCCGAACGTGGGCTGCCGCCGGCTTGGCCGGGGTGGCAATACCGGCCGATCTGGTCACAGACGCGATGGTGGAGGCGGCGAGCCGGAACCAGTGCTCACTGGCGTATTCGACCTGCCCGAACTGGTGCCGGATCATCAGCTGCTCGACTTCGGGCATGAGCGACGATTCGATGATCGTCTCGACATACCAGCGGTAGCCTTCGTCCGTCGGGATCCGACCCGCGGAGGTATGCGGGTGCGTCAGCAGGCCCGACAGCTCGAGCTCGGCGAGGATGTTGCGCACGGTTGCGCTTGACACGCCGAGGCCGTAGCGCTCGACGAGGGCGAGACTGCCCACGGGTGTGGCTGAGGCAACGTATTCGTCAATGACGGCCCGGAGGATCGCGTGCGCGCGATGGTCCAGTGGGCCGGTGGAGCGGCGAATTCGACGCGCCAAGGCGTGTGCTCCCAGTACTGGCAGTTGGTTAGCACTCTCCGTGCCAGAGTGCTAACGACTCGCAGTGGATGGTAGCAGCGACGCGATGGAGCGTCAACGGTTTCGCTCTATCACGGTTTCGCTCGATCGGCGCCGTCCGTCACGACCTCTGCGCGACGCGCCGGCTATGGTCGCTAGACCAGGCGCGAGAACAGCTCATTGGACAGCAGCCTGCCGCGGGTCGTCAGGACGATCCGGTTCTCGGCCGTGACGTCGAGCAGCTCGGCCGCGAGCGCCCACTTGAATTGATCGGCGAGAGGCGCCCTGAGGGCCTCGCCGGCATCAATCCCCCGTGAGGTCCGGAGGCCGAGGATCACCGATTCGGCGGCCGCGGTGGCTTCGTCGATCGGGTCCTCGCCGCCGAGCGGCAGGCGACCGGGCCCACCGTCGCCGGGCGTGAGCGCTGCCACATAGGCGTCCAGCCTGGCCGCGGTCCATCGGCGTGTGACGCCGTCGAACGCGTGGGCACCCGGGCCGGCGGCCTCGAACGGCAGCCGCTCCCAATAGGCCTGGTTGTGGCGGCTCTCGTGGCCGGATCGTGCCCAGTTGCTGATCTCGTAGCCGTGAAACCCGGCCTCGCCCAGGCGATTCATCGCGTGGTGGTACATCGCCACGGCTCGATCCTCATCCTGGGCGACGCTCGCCCGTTCTCGCCAGCGGCGGGCACCCGGGGTGACCGGCAGATGGTCGCCGGCCGGGCCGGTGAGACCCTCCGCATCCGGGTCGTCGAGGGTCAGGGCGTAGAGCGAGAGATGATCGGGTTCGAGAGACAACGCGGCGTCGAGCGTCTCCATCCAGGCGGAAACGGTCACGCCGGGCACGTCGTACAGCAGGTCGAGGTTGACCGACGGGACGCCGGCGGCGCGTGCGGCCGCCACCGCGGCAGCAACATCGTCGGAGCCATGCCGGCGACCGAGGCGGCGAAGCGTGACGTCGTCGAGTGCCTGCGCCCCATACGAGATCCGCGTCACGCCGGCGACAACGAGCGCCGCGGCGTCTCCGCGCTCCTCCTGACCCGGATTCGCCTCGATCGTTACCTCCGCGTCATCCGTGATGCCGAACCGCTCGCGGACCAGCCCCAACAGACCGGCGATGTCATCCGCGGGCAGGAGCGACGGGGTACCGCCTCCCAGGTACACGGATTCGAGGAGCGCGCGCCCGCGAGCCCCGGGGGCGCCCCATCGGGCATCGACGACGTCGGCGCGAAGCTCCAGCTCGCGACGGAGGGCCGCCACAAACGAGGCGATCTTGTTGCGTGGCCCCCGGGTCGCGGCTCCGGCGACGACGACGAAGTCGCAGTACGGGCAGATCGAGAGGCAAAATGGGATGTGGAGGTAAAGCGCTCGCGGCGGGCCGGCCGCAGCACTCCGGATGGTGGCCCGGCCGGCCGCGTCAGCGATCTCGGTTCGGGTCACGACCCGCGACCACGCGCCAGCCATCGGGGGCGCGGCGGCGGCGCTCGACCTCTTCCACCTCGGTGCCGCGCGGCGCGGGCTGGCCCGCGTGGCCGGTGGTCAGGAAGACGGCCACGCGGGTGACCCCGTGGCCGAGGATTGCGGCCGCGATGCCGCCCGTGAGGAGGGTCGCCCAGCCGGCCACGAGGCCGATCAGCAGCGCGAGCAGGAACATGGCCGGCTCGCGACCGGGCGCTCCCAGTCGGGTGGCCAGGGTATAGATGGCCGCCTGGGCGAGTAGAGCAAGAGTGGGATCGACGCCACCGACGATCAAGAACCCCAGGAGCGCGCCGCGGAATACGGCCTCGTCCATGAACGCGGTTGCGACCTCGTTGACGAGCGCGCCCGGGTACTGCGACAGACCCGGCAGGCGAACATGGCGATAGCGTCGCCAGGCGATGGCCACCGCGATCCCGGCCCCCGCCGCGGCGAGCCCGAAACCCAGCAGAACGCCCTGGCCGCCACCGCCCGTGAAGTACAGATCCCGCGTTGGGGCCGGATGGACGAGCAGGAGCGCCACGATGCCGGCAACACCGAGGCCGTACCAGGCCAGCCGTCGGAGGATCGAGGGCGCGCGTCCGCCGACGGGCTCGTCGTACTCCGCGGCGCCAAATCGTTCGGCGTCGAAGCGAAGCATCACCAGCAGCAGGGTCAGGCCGAAGGCGATGAGTGCACGCAGCCCGTCCTCCACGGGATCAGCTCTCGTCCGTTCTGAGCATGGACAGGAACGCCTCCTGCGGGATCTCGACCGACCCGACCCGCTTCATCCGACGCTTGCCCTCTTTCTGCTTCTCGAGCAGCTTGCGCTTGCGGCTGATGTCGCCACCGTAGCACTTGGCCAGAACATTCTTGCGCATGGCTCGGACGGATTCCCGAGCGACGACAGTGGACCCAATCGCCGCCTGGATCGGGATTTCGAACATCTGGCGCGGGATCAGCCGCTTGAGGCGCTCCGCGAGCGTCCGCCCGAGCGCGACGGACTTGTCGCGGTGGACGATCATCGAGAGCGCGTCCACGGGCTCGCCGGCGACCAGCACATCGAGCTTG
>CAZOJS010000146.1:0-2995 GCA_964580175.1 uncultured Anaerolinea sp.
GGGGAACAGCTCAAGGATCGCGCGGTCTGTCCGGAGGATGTCCGCCGGATCCCCGGACAAGGCGACCCAGCGGAACGGCCCGCGACCCTCGCAGAACTGCGGCCGGATGAAGGCCGGTACGAAGCCCGGGTAATCGAAGGCGTTCGCGACACCGGCCTCCTGGGCCTGCGCTCGGAGGTTGTTGCCGTAGTCGAAGACGACGGCGCCCGCGTCCTGGAACGCGAGCATCGCCCTGACGTGATCAGCCATGGCCCGCATCGAGCGCTTGACGTACTCGGCTGGCTGGGCCTCACGGAGCAGGGCGGCATCGGCAAGGGAGATCTCCGCCGGGACGTACCCGCCGAGAGCATCGTGCGCCGAGGTCTGGTCAGTGACCACATCGAAACGCTCCCCGGCCCTCGCCCAGGCGGGCTCGATCTCCGCGGCATTGCCGACCAGCGCGATCGATTTCGCCTCGCCGGCCGCAGCCCACGCCCTTGCCGTTGCGAGGGCCTCGGCCGGATCGTGGGTAAGGTCGTCGACGTATCCGATCTCGAGACGACGGCGGGCCCGCTGTTCGTCCACCTCGATCGCCAGGCAGACCCCGTCATTCATCGTCACCGACAAGGGCTGCGCTCCGCCCATCCCGCCGAGGCCGGCGGTCAGAACCACGCGGCCCCGGAGCGTCCCGCCGAAGTGCTGTCGAGCGAGCTCGGCAAAGGTCTCATAGGTACCCTGCAGGATGCCCTGGGTTCCGATGTAGATCCACGACCCGGCGGTCATCTGGCCGTACATCATCAGGCCCTGTCGTTCGAGGTCCCGAAAGACGTCCCAGGTCGCCCACTTCCCGACGAGGTTGGAGTTCGCGATGAGGACGCGCGGGGCCCACTCGTTCGTCCGGAGCACGCCGACCGGCTTGCCACTCTGGATGAGGAGCGTCTCGTCGTCGGCCAGCCGCCGCAGCTCCCGGACGATGGCGTCGAAGGCCGCCCAGCTGCGGACGGCCCGCCCGGTCCCGCCGTAGACGACGAGGTGATCGGGATCCTCGGCAACCTCGGGATCGAGGTTGTTCATGAGCATCCGGAGCACGGCTTCCTGCTGCCAGCCGCGGCAGGAACGTTCGGAGCCGCGTGGGGCCCGGACGGGGCGTGGCCCCGCGACCGGCGCCGAGCGAGTTGGATCTGTCACTCGCGCATCGTACGGTGCCGCGGGCGACCGGGTTCCTAGCCCCCGCGACGACCGGACACGTACGAAGCTCCGGCGATCACCACGATCAGGACGACGACCGCACCCCCGCCGATGACCACGATCCAGGGGATCGTAAAGGTGTCCGGGGGTGTGCCCGCTGGCTCCCCGGGGTCGCCCGGCACGGTCCCCTCGCCGAATGCGAGAAGCGCCTCGTCCTCGAGTTGCCGGCCCTCCGGGGTTGCCAGGTCGCCCCACGGTGAGCAGATGCTCGAATGGAGGACGCCGTCCTCGACGTAGGCGACCATGACCATGTGGTCGCCCACCGACAGGGCGACGCCGCAATCAGCCCCGTTGCCGCCGCGGATCGGGAGATCGACCGCCGTGCTCGTCCCCTTGTACCAGCGCTCCACGTGGAAGAGGCCCTGCTGGTCCTGGTCCACAGCGGTCACCGTGCCGGTCAGGATCACGGTGCCAGGCTCGGCCCCGTACTCCGCGATGGGCCGGGGCTGGATGCACGAGCAGGCGTAGGCGCAATCCGGGTTGGCCAACCCGACGACCCCGAAGCCGACGGCCAGGACCGCCACCATGAACACGCCGCGAAGGTGATGCACCCTGATCCTCCTGCCTACGCCGCTCCACATGCCGCGCAGACGGTCCAACCACCTTGTTCGGTTCCGCCACCGGGCGCGCGGATCACAACTCGCGCGGATCACAACTCGCGCCGCATGACCGGATAGCGCTCGTCATCCACCGCGGTAGCGAACCCGCAGCGAGTCCAGAACCCGACCGTTGCCGCGCTCGTGCCATTCTCGCGGACACCCGGCTCGGGGTAGGCCTCGACCGCCGCGAACCCGCGCGCGGCGAGGTCCTCGCAGATGGCGCCGACCAGCCGGCTGGCCAGCCCGGCGCCTCGGCCCTCGGCCGTTGCGGCGACACAGGTGATGACGGCCGGCAGCGGGGAGGCGGGCAGCAGCGGATACAGCTCCCGGACACGTTGGGCCCGGGGGTACGCGGACAGCGGCCCGAACTGCGCAAAGACCGCAGATCGTCCGTCCAGCTCGAGGACCTTCGCGTACGTGCCGAAGACCCGCAGACCTCGGCCGAGCAGCTGGAGTTTCCGCGGCTGGTCGGCGCCAACGAGGGGGCCCGTGTCGCGCCGCGGAGCGAACGGGTTGTCCGCCGCCACGCCCGCGTCATCGTCCCCGAACGGATTACCTGCTGGCTGCCGCGCCGCGCCCACGGCGAATGGATTGAACGCCGGTCCGGCCGGGCTGGTGGGCTTGAACGGGTTGCTGCGCGTGGTGGGGGCACGGCGTTCGGGCGCGGCGCTCGGATCCCACCACGACAGGCGGGCGGCGCGCGACCCGCGATCGGCGTCCTCCCAGTAGTCGCAGCTGCGGTGATCGAACCCAGGATCCGCGCACAGTGGGATCCGGGCAAAGCCCTCGGCGTCGCGAACGTCAATGATTCGAACGTCGGCCATGCGGACCCGGTGTTAGCCGCTCAGCGCCGGGCTCGGTGGCCCCGCCAGATCTGCGAGCGCGCCTCCTCTCACGAGGTCCACGGCGGCAGTCAGGTCCGGGCCGGGCTCGCGATCGGCATCCAGGCGGCTGGCCGCGCGCCTGACGAGGGCGTGGGCCTCGGCGACGCCGGCCCCGGCCGCCACCCCGGGGAAAGCCTCGAGCCGGAGATCAAGCGCTTGTGCCGCACACAGGGCTTCGATGGCCAGCACCTGCTCCACGTGACTCAGCACCGTCCGCGCGTGGCGCCCGGCGATCGGGCCCATCGATACATGATCCTCCTGGTTCGCGCTCGTCGGGATCGAATC
>CAZOJS010000147.1:0-8013 GCA_964580175.1 uncultured Anaerolinea sp.
ACCACGGTCCGGCCGGCCCGCCCGGAGCTGCCGAAGGCGACGGTGTCCTTCGTGTTCTACAGGCTGTCCGGAGGGTCCTGGACGCTCGTCACGTCACGTGACGTGGTCATCGACTCGCTCGGCAATGCCGCCACGACGTTCAAGTTCACGAGCGCCGGGAGCTGGTACGTGCGAAGCATCGCCAACCCGACCCCCTCATACAACGCCAACAGCGTCTGGAGCCCGATTGAGCGGTACAACGTCCGCTGACCCGGCGCCACGCATCGGCCGGTAGCGCTTCGCGGTCTTCTTCCGACCGAGGGAGGCCCCTTTCCCATGACATGCCATGAAATGCCATACTAGATGCCAAAACCAAATCATTGACACGAATGGCATCTTATGGCACCATCCCGGGATGGGTGATCGACCGTATCGAACCGCTGCCGAGGTGGCGCTGGAGCTCGGCGTCAGCCTTCGTACGGTGCGGCGCTGGATCGCAATCGGCCGGCTCCGGGCCACCCGCGTCGGTCGCTCCGTGCGGATCCCGGTGGATGCGTACCGTGGGGCGCCACTGATCGGTGAGGTCGCCGCCGACTATGTCGCGGCCGGCGCGGCCGGCGCGGCCGGGGTGTGGCCGGACACCCCAGATCGACTGACCGAACAGCGTCGCCGCGCGGCGGCGTTGATGGATCGACTTGCCGCCGATGGCAGGCCACCGTCCGGCACCTCGGACACGGCGGACGCCATCCTTGACGCCGTGCGTGATGAATTCGGGGCCAATCGGCTCGAGGGCCGATGACCGCGGTCGTCATCGATGCCAGCGTCGTCCTCCGCTGGCTGCTGGTCGACGAGACGGATCGGGCCCAGGCCCTCGCCGTTCGAGATCGGATCCAGGCCGGGTTGCTCGAACCTCGTCAGCCGCCGCACTTTCCGATGGAGGTCGCGTCGGCACTCGTCGCGGCTGCCCGGAGCGGTCGCCTCCAGTCGTCCGCTGTCGGCCCGCTGATGCGTTCGCTCGAGGCCTTTCGTCTCGAGCTGACGGATCCCGGCGACTTCGCTGCCGCCGCGGCCGAGGCCGCGCTCGAACTCGGGCTGCGAGTCCCGGACGCCGGCTACATCGTGTGCGCGCGGCGCACCGGCGGCACCTTGATCACCGCCGACCGGCGACTGTTCGATGCGGCGGTCCGATCGGGCACGGCCGTGGCATCCCTCGGAGAGGTGAGGAGGTAGCGTGCCGGTACACTGGCTCGACGAGGAACGAGCAGGACTCGGGAGCGGCAACCAACGTCGGACGAGGAGCTCACGCACTGCATGGAGATCGTTCGCGACCCAATTCGCCTGTCGCGTCTCACCGAGCTCGCTGAGAGCCTGTTCGGCGACATGGTCAAGGCAGTCGTCGATGTCGGTACCGGGATCATGGTGGTCGGAGGCGAGCTTCACGCCGATGAAGAAGCGTTGCTGATCAGCGAGGGATCGAGCCAGCGCGACCTCTGGGGCGTCAATCTCTACCCCGGGCGATACGGGAGCGCGGATTTCATCGAGTTCGACTCGATGATCAACATCCGCCCGAGCCAGGCAAACCGGTCACGTGGTGTCGAGGACCCAGCCACCCGTGCCGGCGTGGCGGCGATCGTCGAGCGACTCGTGCTGTGAGTGCGGTGCATCACGAACTGGCTGCCGGGCGCTGGCAGGCGCTTACGCTCGCGGAACAGCTCGGGAACATCGGCAGCGAAGTCGGGCGTGCGACCAGTGCCCACGCGCGAGACGACACGGCGCGCTTCGAGGGAGGATTCGAACGCGCACTCGAGTTGTTCGACCTCACGATGGCCGACCGGCGATGGCATGGCCCCCGCTTGCGTGAGATCGCCCGGGCGCGTGAAGTCGTGTGTGACTTCCTGATCGGCGACAACGACTACCGAACCACCGCCGAATCCCTGGATGCCTACTTTCTCCACTTCGCGCTCGCGGCGCGACGAAACCGGTAGCTCGCGCCCGACCAAACAGGTAGGTCGCGCCCGACCAAACCGGCACCCCGAAACCGGACCTCGTCACCCGCGGCCCGGATGCGGCGGTTCCAGTGGGTGTCCGACGACCTCGCCTGTCCCTCCGGGCCGGCTGGCGGGGAGCCACAGGATCCCGTCGCCGGGCCACGGTCCGGGCCGGCTCGTGAGTGCGTCGCGGAGCGACTTGCTGGTCACGGGGAACGCGGCATGCACGGTGGCCGGAAGGGAGCGAATGACCGCCCGGTTCCGGTGGGTCGGCGGCAGAACCAGGACGGTATGAACGTCGACGTCGGGCCGGGCCGTCGCCTGGACCGATGCGCGCTTCTCGTGAGCCTCTCGCGCAAGTTCCTCCCATCGTTCAACCCGGGTCTCGATCTCGAAGAGCACGATCTGCCGAGCTCCATCGAGGCGAACGTCGGTGGAGCGGCGAGCCGGACCCGGCACCGTGCTGGGGACGATCGCCTCGATGGTCGCGCGCCAGCCAGGGTGGCGGAGCCGAAGCAGGGTCTCGACGAGACGAGCATGCGCGGCGTCGCGGATCATCGGCTCGGCGTCCGCGTACAGCGCCATCTTGTAGGTTGCCCCGAGAGCGGCGCACGCTCGCGCCCGGATCCGAGGGCCGACGTCCTCGTCGCCTGCCTCGAGCCGGCAGATCACCGAGCGAGCGACACCGATCGAGCGAGCGACAGCCGCCTGGCTTACGCCCAGTCGGACACGCAGCGCGCGGAAGTCTTCTCCGAAACGTCGAACCGTTCGCCGAAGGGCCCGGTCGCCCTCGAAGGTCGCCTTGCGACTCATCCGTGTGTCGGTTGTGGCCATGCGATTCCTCGTCGTTCGGGCGGGCACGGGTCACGCATCCGGCGGTCAGCGTTCTGGACAGCAGACCAGATGGCGGTTATCTGCGGATCGCCTGCGACGAGATCTCGAGGATGGCCGACCGGCGAACGAACGGGGGAGCCTTGCGGACCCGGAGGACCTCGGTGCCGGCGCGCCAAGTCCCACGGGCGCCGTCCGAGGCGCGCCATCGTGAGTCCGCGCTCTTGGCAGGCTCCTCGTCAGGCTCCTCGTCAGGCCAGAGACGAGCTGGCTCCCCACGCGGGTTGTCGTGCGCCCAGTTCGGGGCGGTCGCGAGCACTCGATTCGCGGGATCGGTTCTTCAGCGAAGAACCGCGTGTGCTTTTGGGGCCGGCGGGCGGGGCGGGGCCGGGCGGGGCGCGCGGCGAGTCCTGGGCAGGCCATCGGCGCGCGGATCAGCCCACGCTGACGCCGAACATCCCGAGTGCGCCCACGCCTAACAGGATCAGGTCCAGGGCGATCACCAGCCCGACCGCGCCCCAGGCCAGGATGTTGGCGATCCGCCCGTTTCGGTAGCGTCCCATGATCCGCTCGTCGTTCACGAGCAGGACCATGAAGACGAGGACGATCGGGAGCAGGAGGCCCTGGAGGTACTGCGAGGCGACGATCATCGGGAGCAGATCCAGCCCGGGGATGAGCACCACCAGGGCTCCGACACCGAGAACGAAGGTGTAGATCCCGAAGAACGCCTTGGCGTCCTCGAACCGTTTGTCGACACCCGACTCCCAGCCGAACGCCTCGCAGATCACGTACGCCGTGGAGATCGGCATGATCGTCGCGGCGAGCACCGACGCGCCGAACAGCCCGACCGCGAAGAGGGCAGTGGATAGCTCACCGGCGATCGGACCGAGAGCCCGGGCGGCGTCCTCGGCGGTCTCGACCTGGCCGCCCACGGCGAACACAGTCGTCGCGGTCGCGACGACGATGAAGACCGCGATCACGTTCGTCCAGATCGCCCCGCCGATGGCATCGGCCTGCTCGAGGCGGAGCTCCTCCTCGCCGATGCCCTTTTCCGCCACCGCGCTCTGGAGATAGAACTGCATGTACGGCGTGATCGTGGTCCCTACCAGCGCGACCATGAGGAGCAAGACGGTCGGGGAGAGGTTGAGGGTCGGAGTGAGCATCGCCGCGCCAACGGCCGTCCAGTCGGGCTCAGCGAGGATCGCCGAGGCGATGTAGGCGAGAAAGACCACGATCACCGAGAGGAAGACCCGCTCGACCGTCCGGTATGACGCAAACAGCACGAGCGCCCAGATCGCGAACGCCACGATCGGGACCGTGAGCCAGCGGGGCACCCCGAAGATCTCGAGGGCCGCCGCCGCGCCGGAGAACTCGGCGACCGTGTTGGCCATGTTGGCCACGAGCAGCACAAGCATCGCAAAGGCCGTCCAGCGAACGCCGAAGCGGTCCCGAATGAGATCGGACAGACCCTGGCCGGTGATGACGCCCAACCGCGCCGCCATCTCCTGGACGATGGCCAGGATGACCATGGTGATCGGGAACAGCCAGAGCAGCCCCAGGCCCGTTTCGGCGCCCAGGACGCTGTACGTGGCGATACCGCCGGCATCGTTGCCGGCGATCCCGGCGATGAGCCCCGGGCCCATGACCGCCAGGAACGCGACCAGACCACGTCGGCCGCGGAACCGCCCGCGCAGGCGCAACCAGGTGCCCGCCTCGATCCGATCACGGATGCGTTCCAACAGCCCGATGCGTGGCAACGGGCGGCGCGGGCGGCGCTCGTCCTTCCTGGACGAGTCGGTCACGCGAATCGGCCCCGGCTGATCAGGACCGTCCCGCCAGGCGAGGCAGCCGCTTCCGCCAGGCATCGGGGAGGATCGCGTCCATCGCGTCGTCCACGGTCACGATGCCGACGAGGCGGCCGGTGGCGTCGACGACCGGCACGGCGAGCAGGTTGTAGTGCGCCACGATCTCGGCGACTTCATCCTCGTCCGCGAGCGCGCCGACCGTGACCGGCTCAGCCAGCATGACCTGCTGAATCGGCGTCTCGGGCCGGGAGACGATCAGATCGCGCAGCGAAAGAACGCCCACGAGGCGGTCCTCGTCGTCGGTCACGTAGACGTAGTAGATCGTCTCCGCGTCCGGCTCCAGCTCGCGGAGACGGTCGATGGCCTGGGCGCAGCTGAGCGACGCGGGCACGGCGACGAACTCGGTCGTCATCATCCCGCCGGCCGTGTCCTCGGGATAGGCGAGCAATTCGCCCAGCTCCTCGGCCTCGTCCCGTTCCATGAGCGCGAGGATCTCCTCGCGCGTCTCGTCGGACAGGTCCGCGACCAGGTCGGCGGCATCGTCCGGGGACATCTCCTCGAGAATGTCGGCCGCGCGGGCGGGATCGAGGTCCTCGAGCACCTCCACCTGGGTCTCCGGCTCCATCTCCTCGAACACGTTGGCGGCGGCCTCGTCGTCGAGCGAGGCGAGCACGCCGGCGCGATCCTTCGGGGCCAGCTGGTCGATGATGTCGGCGAGGTCGGCCGGGTGCAGCTCCGCCAGACCCGCATGCGGAACGCGCAGCTTGATCGACGCGATCGACGTTTCGACCGGGTCGACATCCTCCCAGTCGATGTAGTGCTCCGGGACCGGCAGGCGCAGATTCCTGGCCACGGTTCGGTAGCCGCGTTCGATCCCGAGCCGTCGAAGCAGGCCCGCCGCGCCGACGTCGACGGCGACGAGGTGGAGGATCCCCTCGATCTCGTCGAGTCGGAGGTCGTTGACCCGGACGACCTTGCGACCGTCGATGTCCACGATCTGCTTGTCCATGAGATCGGCATGCAGGAGAATCTCGTTGGGTCGCTGGCTGAACTTGCTGAAATCGATCGTGAGTGTCCCGAGACGCGCTCCGGACGCGTCCAGGTTGTCCACCGATGACCATGGCAGGAAGAATCGCCGTCGGTCGGTCGCCACGACGAGTCCCGTGACGGGCGGATAACGATCGCCGACGGCGACGATCAGGTCGGCGATCTTGCCGATCGCCTCGCCGCTCCCGTCGAGCACGGGCAGGCCGATCGATTGGCTCAGGTAGAGCATGGCCACCTCGCGGGCGGGCCGGCCGCCGCCGGGTGGCTCGGGCCCCGAGGGCCGCGGGTCAAGCCCGGGAGGCGGACCGGACCGTCAGGTCGGGCGCGGTTCGCGCGCCCGCGGGACTGGGTCCGTTCTCCACGATGGGAGGCTTCCTCCGACACGAACAATGGACGATCCGAACGCAGCGTGACCCGTTCGATCAGCGTCGCGTGGGGACCCGGGCGAGTGTAGTCGCGGCGCGCGCGGCCGGTCAACGCGGCCGGAGCGTGGGGCCGGCCGGTCAACGCAGCCGGCGCGCGCGGCCGGGGCCGGCCAAGGCATGGCGCGAGCGCGCGGGGCCGGCCAAGGTATGGCGCTCGACGCCGCCTCCCGCCAGGCATGGCGCTCAAAGCCGCCGGTTGTGCGCTACAAGGCACAACTGCGACGCACTTGCCCGTCCACGGTTCGGCCGACCCGCTCAGGAGTGGGGAAATCGAGAGGTCGTGCCATCTATGCGTCGGTCCGGTGTCGGGATAGGCACAGAACCGACGGACCGGACGTGCTCTGGCCTCAATTCACGAGTGGGACGTCCAGGTTGTTCCCGTGGCGGCACACATGGCCGACTGGACCCGGCTCGGACGTCCAGGTTGTGCCCGTGGCGGCACACATGGCCGACTGGACGCCGGCTCTGGGCCGACACGAGCGGTACCTCTGCCGATACGACCAGTACTTTCGGCGGGTGCCCGGACGCACCGTGCGATGGCACAGTTGCAAGGTGCGCACGCAGGCTTCCGATTGGAAGGAAACGGCTGTGACCGAGCGTAGCGGGGCCCGAATGGCTACGCGGCGCCCGGTTGGCCGGTTCTCCGGCGCGCCCTCGACCGCTCGCTACCGAGCGCTGCTGGCGGCGGCCGAACGTCTCGCAACGTCATTCGATCGAACAGCCCTCCACCGGATCGTGGTTGAAGCGGCGGCCGAGCTGTCCGGGGCAGACTTCGTCCTGCTGCGAACCGACCACGACGGCGCGCTCCGGATCGCGGATTGCGTGGGTATCGACCAGGGACTCGCGGAGCAATTGCCGCCGATTTCCACCCGCGACCGGTCGGTTGACCAGATCCTCGCCGCCGGCACTCCGTTCGTCTGCCCAGACGTCCTCGATCTGCCGCCCGGCGAGTGGCCCGATCGATTCTCCGGGCTGCTACCAGTCCGCGGCGACCTGCTCGTCCCACTGAGCCACGCGGGGCGCATCCTCGGGACCCTGGCCGTCATGACAAAGGCACCCCGCCAGTGGACCGACGACGACGTCGAGATCATGACCGCGCTCGGCGGACACGCCGCCCTCGCCCTTCGAAATGCCGACTTGTTCGATCGCCTCGAGCACCGCACGGCGCGGATGGCCGTCGTCCAGGCGGCCTCCGCCCGGATGAACCGGGCGACCACGGTGGAAGCGGTGGGCAGGGCAATCGTCGAGGAGGTCGAGGCGATCGTCCATTACCACAACGCTCGGGTGTACGTCGTGGAGTCCAACCAGGATCTGATCGCGATCGCGTTCGAGGGCAAGGTGGGCGCGTATGAACTCATCGACCGGAGCGCGCTCCAGACGAAGGTCGGCGAGGGGTTTACCGGCTGGGTCGCGGCCCACGGCACGCCGTTGCGGATCGACGATGCCAACGCAGACCCGCGAGGCATGCAGATCGAGGGCACGGACCAGGTGCCCGAATCGATGCTGGTCGTCCCGATGCGCCACGACGAGGCGGTCATCGGCGTGATCACCCTGTCGAAGCTTGGTCTCGACCAGTTCGACGATGACGATCTCCAGATGCTCACGATCCTGGCCGACCAGGCCGCGACGGCCCTCGAGTCGGCTCGCCTGTTGACCCGGACGGGATCCATGGCCACCGAATTGCGCCTGCTCCTCGAGATGAGCCAGGAACTTGCCCAGACCCTGGTCCCGAAGCAGGTCGGCGCGCTGATCGCACGCCATCTGACGACTGCCCTCGGCTTCGACGCCGGGGTGATCAGCACCTGGGACGTCGCAGCCAATCAGGTCATCTCGCAGGGAGAACATCCGGATCGCGGCAACGTCGCCAATCACCCCTCGTACGACCTCGCCGACTTCCCAGAGACGCGCCGGGTGCTGGAAACGCAGGTCACGCTCGTG
>CAZOJS010000148.1:0-4016 GCA_964580175.1 uncultured Anaerolinea sp.
CGAGCGGCACTTGTTCGCGGACGAGCCGCTCGAGCAGGTCTGGCTCGTGGATCGCAGCGACGCCGTGACCGATCCGATCCGCACCAAGGACGTCGATCGCCTCGATGATGCTCGCGGGAGGGCCCATCTCGCCGGCGTGCACTTCGAGGCCCATGCCGAGTCGGGTGCTCGCCTCGCGCAGGACACGGAATCCCTCGATCGGCTCGGACGAGTCGACGCCGGTCAGGCACAGGCCGACGATCGGTGCATCGGCCTCCTCGACGAGCTGGATCGTGGCATCCGCTTCGGCGCGCCCGAAGTCCCGGATGGCATCGACCACCAGCCCGATGCGGGTCCCGGGCCCACCCGCCGCAAGACCGCTCCGCAGCGCCGCCCACATAGCGGCAGGGTCCATGCCGTTGCGGATGTAGATCATCGCCGTGAAGATTGCCTCCGAGTAGACGATGTTCTGGGCGGCCTGCCCGCGCGCGAACTCCGCGGCGACGAACTCGAGATCCTCGGGCGTCCGGACGAAACTGTTGGCGAGGAGGTAGGCGTTCAGGAAGCCGCCGAAGTTCGGGTAGTGGCCCGGGTATCTGCCGTCGATCAGCCTGAGCGCTTGCGCGGGATCCGCGCCGTGCCTTCGGGCGAGCTCGGAGGCCGTCGCCTCCGTGATTGACCCATTCAGGTGGACGTGCAACTCGACCTTTGGGACACTCGTGATGTCGCGCTCAGTCGCGAGGTCTGTCACTGGGCTGGCCCTCCCTGGCCGATTTCGGTGTGGCAAGGTCCCGCGCATCGTCGGCCCGAGATCGATCACCGTCAAGCTGCAGAGTCTGCCCGGAACCGGATCGCTGGGACGAGCGGACCTTTCAGGGGCGTCAGCCTATTGCGTCAAGATCGTCCCGAGGTCCTCGCTCCGGAGGCGTAGGCGACGCAGGAGCTGGGCGTTCGCGGCAACGATGATCGTCGAGGCGCTCATCGCAATCGCCCCGGCCGCCATCGGGAGGTCAAGACCCCACGGAACCAGCACGCCGGCCGCCACGGGAATCGCGACCAGGTTGTAAGCAGTCGCCCACACGAGGTTCTGGACCATCTTGGCGTAAGTGGCGCGCGAGAGCGCGATCGCGCCGACAACGTCACGTGGATCGTTCCGTACGAGCACGATGCCGGCCGACTCAACAGCCACATCGGTGCCCGCTCCGATCGCGATACCGACATCGGCGGTGGCCAGCGCGGGCGCATCGTTCACGCCATCGCCGACCATCGCCACCTTGCGGCCCCCGGCCTGGAAGCGCTTGACCGCCTCGGCCTTGTCGGCCGGGAGCACCTGCGCGGCAACCTCGTCGATACCGAGCTGCCTGGCCACCGAATCCGCGACTGCCTGGGCGTCGCCGGTGATCATCGCGACCTTGAGGCCCATCGCGTGGAGCCGCTTGATCGCCTCGGCGGATTCAGGCCGGATCCCGTCCTCGACCGCTATGGCGCCAAGGACCGCACCGTCGGCGATTACGTGAAGGACTGTTTGACCCTTGCGCGCCCATGCCTCGGTCGCGGGGTCAGGCTCGAGGCCGAGATCGGCGAGTAGCCGGGGTCCGCCGACCGACACCTGCCGACGGTCGATTGTGGCGCGGGCGCCGCGGCCGGCGAGGGCTTCGAAATTGGTCGCGGGCGACGGTTCGACTCCCCGTGATCGTGCTCCCTCGACGATCGCCCGAGCAAGCGGATGCTCGGAGTCGGCCTCGACCGAAGCGGCGAGCCGGAGGAGCTCGTCCTGGTTGTCGCCGGCAACGGCGGCGAGCACCGGCCGGCCCATGGTGAGCGTGCCAGTCTTGTCGAAGATGATCACGTCGAGTTCGCGTGCTCGCTCAAGGGCGATCCGATTCTTGACCAGGAGGCCGTTGCGTGCCCCGAGCGACGTGCTGATCGCAATGACGAGCGGGATCGCGAGGCCGAGCGCGTGCGGGCAGGCAATGACGAGCACCGTCGCCAGACGGGTCAGCGCACCGACGTGGTCACCGTTCAGCCACCAGAAGGCAAACGTGATCGCGCCACTGGTGAGGGCGACATAGAAGAGGATTGAGGCTGCCCGATCGGCGAGGGCCTGCGCCCGCGATGCCGAGGCCTGGGCTGCGGCGACCATCCGCATGATCCCCGACAGGGCGGTCTCCTCGCCGATGGCGCTCACCCGGACCCGCAGACTGCCGCCGGCTGCGACGGTGCCGGCCACGACCTTCGCGCCCGGCTCCTTCGGGACCGCCTTCGACTCCCCGGTGATCA
Organism: uncultured Anaerolinea sp.; assembly: GCA_964580175.1. GTDB lineage: Bacteria > Chloroflexota > Limnocylindria > Limnocylindrales > CSP1-4 > UBA5189. Next base: position 2,260 of record CAZOJS010000148.1, read on the forward strand.
TCGATTCATCGACGTCGGCCGAGCCGGCTGCCACAACTCCGTCGGCCGGAACACGAGCGCCTGGGCGCACGAGCACGACGTCGCCAACCGCCAGGGCATCGAGCGGGACCGTCTCGGTTCCTCCGTCGACCACCCGCTCGGCCGTATCGGGCAGGAGCTCGGCGAGCGCCGCCAGAGCGCCGCGAGCCTGCGCGATTGAGCGCATCTCCAGCCAGTGCCCGAGCAGCATGATGGCGATGAGCGACGACAGCTCCCACCAGATCTCGATGTCGAACAGCCGGAGCGTTCCTGCCCAACTCGTTACGAAGGCAACGACGATCGCCATCGAGATGAGGGTCATCATCGCGGGCTGCCGCTGGGCGAGCTCGCCCGTCGCGCCGCGGAGAAAAACCAGCCCGCCGTAGAGGAAGACGATCGTACCGAGGACCGGTGGGATCAGCTCGGAGCCGGGAAAGATCGGTGCCGTATAGCCGAGCCAGGCTTGGAGATCATGGCTCCAAATGACGACCGGGATCGTAAGGGCCAGGCTCAGCCAGAACTTGTCGCGAAACATCGCGACGGAGTGACCTTCGTGTCGTCCGCGCTCGGTGCCGGCGGACGCGCCATGCCCGTCGTGCGAGCGCTCGATTGCGGGTCCGCCCGGGGTCGTGGTCGCCGGCTCGGCGGCTTCGTGATGGGCTCCATGCGTCGTGTGATCCATCGCCTGATCCGATCTGGGTGAGATACTCCCCACCAGTATCACAGATCAAGTCAAGAATCTGGAGCCGTACGTGCGCGGGAACTCCCGGACCACTGTTAGCCTGTTTGCACCCAATTGGCAGGGTCGACCGACCAGATCTCGCGGAGAGGAATCCTGAAGATGAAGGACACGCAGAAGTCCGCCAAGCGCACCACCGCGATCGACAGGACGTCCAAGGGTTTCACGGACGAGGAACGAACCGCGATGAAGGCTCGTGCCCAGGAGCTGAAGGCGGAAGCGCGCGCGAACAAGAACAAGGCGGATGGGGAACGCGACCTGCTGGCGGCGATCGCCGCGATGCAGGGACGGGACCGGGCAATGGCCGAGCGGCTCCATACGATCGTCACTGCCGCCGCGCCGGGCCTGTGGCCGAAGACCTGGTACGGAATGCCCGCGTACGCCACGGAGGGCAAGGTCGTCTGCTTCTTCCAGAGCGCGCAGAAGTTCAAGACGAGATACGCGACGTTCGGCTTCAGCGACGAGGCGACCCTCGACGAAGGCGCCATATGGCCGACCGCCTTCGCGCTGATGGAGCTGACCGCCGCCGACGAGGCACGGATCGGCGCACTCGTGAAGAAAGCGGTGAGCTGAGAACTGAGCGAACGTACGGGCGACTAGCTTGGGCCGGCCGCGTTCACGCCGAGCCCGATGGGACACAAGACACCCGTTCTGTGATCGGGGCAATAGCCCCGGGGACTCTCACACAGGTCATGAGTCGGATTATTGCCCAGGCGGGTCGGTCACCGCGGCAGCGGGTTCGGGCCCGTCGCCGTGACCAACCGCTGCGGGACCCAGTCGTCGACGTGGTAGAACCCGTCGAAGACCCGGCCGGCATCGAGCTCGACGGATGCCTGCAGTGACAGTCGATAGAATTTCACGTGCGTGAAGTCCTCGAACAAGATGTAAACGGGGTTGGGTGTGCTGTTCGGGCCCTGGAATTGCTGTCCCGTCAGGACGGGCTTGTGGGCTTCGACGAACGCGTCGAACGTGTCGCCGACCACGACGCCGAGGTGCTCCA
>CAZOJS010000149.1:0-6833 GCA_964580175.1 uncultured Anaerolinea sp.
CGCCAGCTCGTCGATCGGCATGATTCGACCACCCGGACCCGTCGCCGCGGGACCGCCGCCGGCGATCGGGAGACGCTCCACTTCGGCCCCGACGATCCATCCGTCAGCGATGCCGACACCCCCGGACACCGGGCGCTCCAGCCGGTACAGCACCGACCGCGCGGTGCCAAGGCTCTCGTATGCGGCCACGACCGGATCTTCGGCGTTCAGCACGAGCGCCCCGTCGGGATCCACGAGCTCCGCGAGCCGGCGCTTTACCCGCTGGTAGGCGGGCAACGAGCCGTGACGATCCAGGTGATCGGACGTCACGTTGGTGTACAGGGCCACGGTCGTGCCACGTGACAGCGTCGGGAGTTGCAACTCGGACAGCTCGATGACGGCCCGATGGTCCGCCCGCAGGTCCGGGAGGCGCTCGATGAGCGGCGTCCCGATGTTTCCGCCCAGGATCACCGGATGGCTCGGGTCACCCGCGAGGACGGCTGCGGTGAAAGCCGCCGTGGTGGTCTTGCCCTTCGTGCCGGTCACTCCAATGGTCGGTGCGGGACAGAGACGCAGGAAGAGATCCGGCTCGGACACGAGGGCCGGGACAAGTGGCGCCGCGGCCGTCGCCTCCGCGACGATCCGAGCGGCCACCAGCTGCCCCAGGGCGGCCCGGAGGCGCGGCTCCGTCGTCGGAAAGTCGGGACTGATCGAGGGCGACGTGACCACCAGGTCCGCTCCGACCCAGGTAGCTGCTGGATCCACGGCCGGACCGAGGGCGAGCTTCACGGGACGGCCCTGGAGCGCACTGACCGCATCCTCGAATTCGCTCGCCGGACGGCCGTCATAGATCGTCACCAGCGCGCCGACGTCGGCCAGGAAGCGGGCCGTCGCGATGCCGGTCCGGGCAAACCCAAGCACAGTGACAGGCCGGCCTCGGAGCGCGCCCGCGCGGATCGCGTCCATGGACAGCGCGGCCAGGTCCACGGGTCCCGGTCCGGCCACTGCGTCGCTCGTCACCGCGATCACTGCAGCTGATCGATCGAGGCCAGGAAGAGGGTCACACCGAGCAGGCCCGCCAGGATCCCGACGATCCAGAACCTGAGGGTGATCTTCTCCTCGTCCCAACCCGACAGCTCGAAGTGGTGATGGAGCGGCGCCATCTTGAACACCCGCCGGCCCTTGGTCAGTTTGTAGAAGCCGATCTGGATGATGTCCGACGCCGTCTCCACCACGAAGACGAGGCCGATCAGCGGCAGCACCAGGATCTGGCCGGTGATGAGCGCGATCACGGCCAGCGTCGCGCCCAGGGCGAGCGAGCCGGAATCGCCCATGAAGATCTGAGCCGGATGGACGTTGAACCACAGGAACCCGAGCAGCGCGCCGATGATCAGGGCGCACAGGAAGGCGAGGTTCGGCTGATTTCCGAACGTCCCATCGGGTTGCGGGACGACATTCAGCAGCGCGATCAGCATGAACGCGACGAACGCGAAGATCAGCGTTCCACCGGCCAGCCCGTCCAGGCCGTCCGTCAGGTTTACGCCGTTGCTGGCCGCGATGATCGCGAAGGCCGCGAAGGCGACGAAGATCCAGGGCGCGATCCCGACAGCGCCGATGAACGGGACCGCGATCTCATCGATGGAATACGTGGACTGGATCTGGTAGGCCACGACGCCGGCCACGACGACCAGCCAGAGGATCTTGTGGCGGGCACGGATCCCCTCACCGGTCCGGGCGTTGAGGAAGTCATCCACGGCGCCCAGGACGCCGACCAGCAGCAAGGTGGCGAGCGGGGCGATGATCGCGCGCTGCGGGAATCCGCGGAGGACGTAGAACAGGACGAGGACCACGACGATGATGAGCAATCCGCCCATGGTCGGCGTACCGCCCTTGGCAAGATGCGCCTCGGGGCCCTCCGTCCGGATCCGCTTGCCCATGCCGGCGAAACGAAGGAGCCGGATGTACGAGGGCATCAGGATCACCACCAGGGCGAACGCCAGCAGCAGGCCCTGGATCAGCTCGACGGTCACTGCAGGCTCGTTCGCAAGTCGTCAACCAGACGATCCAGCTCGGCCCCGCGCGACGCCTTGACCAGCACGACATCGCCAGGCACCAGCCGCGCGCGCAGCTCCGCGAGCGCCGAGCCTCGATCGGGGGCCTGCACGATGGCCGATCGAGGAAGGCCCGCCGCACGGGCACCGGCCGCGATCCCTCTTGCCGCGGGGCCAACCGTGACAACGAGGGCGCAGGTCGTTGCCGCGGCACGACCGACGGCCCGATGCCCCTCGGCGGCGGCGTCACCGAGTTCAAGCATCTCACCGAGCACGGCGACCCGGCGACCCGGTAGTCCGGCCAGGATGTCGAGTGCGGCGATCATCGACGCCGGCGACGCGTTGTAACTGTCGTCGACAATGGTCACGCCCCCGCTCATGAAGTGCTGACCGCGATGCGGCGCCGACCAGCCTGCCCTGAGCGCGACCGCGATCGCCGCCGGGGTCATCCCGATCGCGCTTCCGACTGCGGCGGCCGCCAGGGCGTTGTGAATCGAGAGGCGTCCAAGGGTCGGGATCGTGGCGGCGATCGCAACCGGACCCTGTGGCGTCATGGTGCGCAGTTGAAATTGCATCCCTGCCGTCCCGGCGGACCGAACTCGATCGGCCGATACGTCCGCGTCACGCGCGAATCCGTAGGTGAGCACCCGCGCCCTGGTCCGTCGGGCCAACCCGAGGACGCGCTCGTCATCGGCATTAAGGATCGCCACCCCATCCGCTGGAAGCGCCTCGATGAGTTCGGCCTTGGCGTTCTCGACCGCCTCGATGGTGCCGGCTCGACTCAGGTGGACCCCAAGGATGGCGGTCACCACGCCGATCTGGGGACGGGCAAGGCGGGCCAGCAGGGCAATCTCGCCGCCGGTGTACATGCCCATTTCGAGGACGGCGTGCGCGTCGCTCGGACCGAGCCGCAAGAGGGTCAGCGGAACGCCGATCTCGTTGTTCTGGTTGCCCTCCGTCCGGAGCGTGCGGCCAACGGTCCCAATGACACCGGCGACGGCCTCCTTGGTCGAGGTCTTGGCGATGCTCCCGGTGATACCGACGACCAGCGGGTCGAATCGGTCGCGCCAGCCGGCGGCGACGGCGTGCAGCGCGGCAAGCGGGTCTGGCACGACGACGATCGTCACGTCGCCGAGCGCGGCGAGGTCCGCGGCATCCGGTTCAACAGCGACGAGCAAAGCCGCCGCACCGGCCATCACCGCCTCGCGCAGGAATCGATGCCCGTCGGTCCGCACGCCCGGCAGCGCCACGAACAGCTCACCCGGCCTGACCTGGCGGGAATCGACGGCCCCGCCGCGGATTGCGCGATGTGAATCGCGGACGAGCCGGCCGCCGGTCAGATCGACGATGTCCGCCGTCGCCAGAGCCTCTGGTCGCGTCCCGCCGGCAGAGGCAGCGCGACCGGCTCGCGATGACGTCGAGGCGTCGGACACGTGTCGAAGTGTCGCACAGCCACTCCCCCACGGGCTGTTGGGCGAGGCTGCCCGGAGCGCCCTCAATCGCCGACTCGCCCGGACGGCGCCTCGAGCGGCGGCAGCTCGGGCAGCAGCCCCGGGACGCCCATCGCGTCCGTGGCGATCCGTCGAAACAGCTCGAACGACATGACCGGCATCTCCAGCTGGCCAACTCGCCGGACGGTGGGTCTGCCTTCGTTGATCCGGACGGCCACCACGAGATCGGGATGGCCGACCTGACGTCCGACGTAGCCAACGAACGAGAAGTTGAAGACGCCCGTCTTCCAGTTGGCGATGGCCGAATCCCAGATCTGCGCGGTGCCGGTCTTGCCGCCCACGTAATAGCCGGGGATGAGCGTCCGATCCTTGTAATACGGAACGGACGTCACGACGTGATTCATCAGGTCGGTAAGCTGCGGCGAGATGTTCGGATCGATCACCTGTCCTCGGTCGGCGACAAGGACCGGTTGGCCGTCGATCGCACCCACGACATGCGGTGTCACCAACGTTCCGCCGTTGACCATCGCCGCATAGCTGACCGCCAGCTGCAGGGTCGTCACGGCGATGCCCTGTCCGAAGCTGCCGTTGGCGAGATCAATCTCGCGCCACCGCTTCTCGGCCGGGTCGCGAACCAGACCGGCTACCTCGCCGGCGATGTCAATGCCGGATTTGGTCCCGTATCCGAGACGTGTCCAGACCTCATGGAGCGCAACGGCTGAGGCCTGCACGGTCTGCGCGAGCCCGAGGGCCACCTTCGACGCGACGACGTTGCGGGACAGGGCGATCGCGTCCTCGAGGGTCATCAGCCCCATGGCCTTGCGATCCGCGTCGTCGATCTTCGCCCGGCCGTTATCCAGGCGGAGCGAGCCCGTGTCGTCGAGCTCTGTCTTCATCGTCACGGTGCCCGACTCGAGGCCGGCGATGACGGTGAGCATCTTTAAGACCGACCCCGGTTCGTACACCTCGGATACGACGGGGTCCACGAACCGATCGGGGTCGCTCTCGGCGACCGCCGCGTAGCTGTTGGCGTCGTAGGACGGATAGGTCGCCTCGGCCAGGACGGCACCCGTGTACGGGTCGATGACGATCGCCGAAACGCTATGCGCTTTGTCGGCGAGCCAGGCCTGGATCAGTTCCTGTTCCACCGCGAGTTGAAGGCCGGCATCGATGGTGAGTGACAGATCCACGCCCGGCGTGCCGGCGTCGACGATGTGCTGGGTCTCCCGGACCGGCTGCCCATTGGCATCGCGGTCGGACTCGACGATCGTGGCAGTCCCAGCCAGCAGATCCTGGTAGTAGCGCTCAACGCCGTATTGACCCTGTCCCTCGCGGTTGACAAACCCGAGCACGTGGGCCGCCAGGGACGTCAGCGGACCACCACCCGACTGGGGGTAGTGGCGGATCTGCGACGACTCCACCGCGAGACCGACGATTCCCTTGGCGCGTGCTGCCGCCAGGATCACCTCGGTGTCCTCGGCCGCGAGATCCCGAACCGCAACGACGTAGGCCCGATCGCTCTCGAGACGCTCGCGCAGGCTCACCACCGCGGCAATGTCAAGGCCGAGGTACTCCGTGAGCAGGGTGATGAGCGTCTCCCGATGGTCTCGTGACAGGCGCCTCGGGTTGGCGATCAGGCGGTCCCGTGTCAGGCTCGCCGCAAGGGCGACCGTGCCGCTTCGATCGTAGATGCCGCCTCGTATCGCGGGGATCTCGGTCCGCAGGTAGATCTGCTGATGGGCGCTCGCGGCGAGGTCGTCGCGACGCACGATCTGCCACCAGCCGAGCCGAGCCACCAGGGCCCCGGCGAACAGCGTGAAGACCAGCAGTAGAAGGATCAGGCGGCCGCGCGAATCGGTCCGTCCCAGGATCATCGGGAAACTCCGATCGCGCTATCGAGCCGGAATGATCAGGGGCGCGCCGAGTTGGCCGAGGCCGTTGTCCAGCCCGATCTTGCGAATCGCCGGCTCCGAGCCGAGGCGGTCGAGATCGGAACGAAGGTCCAGTCGAAGGGCATCCAGCCGCTCGTACTCGGATCCGAGCCGAACGATGTCGTAACTCGTGGCCTGTACACGCACGCTCTGGCTCAGCGACATGAACGCCAGCACGAAGGCCACGACGATCCCGGCCAGCATCGTGCCAACGCTCGTCGGGCGTCCGGCACGGACCAGACCGCCTCGGGCGTTCCGACGACCCCGGCCGAATGTCGGCCGTTCGAGGTCGAACGTCGGCCGCCGCAGCTCGAAGCCGCGGCGTCGGGCGCCCGCGTAGCCGGCCATCAGTCGAGAATGCCGAAGCGCAGTCGGGGCGTCCTCGGATCCATGAACGACAACGGATCGGCCTGGCCGACGTCAGACGATTCTGCCCAGTTCACCTCGGGCCGGCCACGATCGACCCGTCGCTCGTGGCGCTCGTGGACTTCATGCTGACGACGCCCATAGGCGCGCCGACGGCTGGCCTGATGACGCTTGCTCACGGGACCCTCCTCCCCTGGTGGCCGTCCGGCGGCTCCTCCCCGCCGGTCCGTTGACGCGATGACTAGGCGGCGAGACGCTCCGCGGCCCGCAGGCGGGCACTTCGAGCGCGTGGGTTGACGGCGAGCTCCTCCTCGCCGGGCACGACTCCCTTTGGTGTCACGAGTCGGACCCGAGGCGTGCGGCCGCACACACACACCGGGGCTTCGGGCGGGCAGACGCATCCGCGCCGCTCGAGCTGGAAGAAGCGCTTGACGATCCGATCCTCGAGTGAGTGGTAGCTCAGGACGACGAGCCGACCTCCCGGGCGGAGCAGGTCGAGGGCCGCGGTCAGCCCCGCGCTCAGCGCATCGAGCTCCTCGTTGACCGCGATGCGGAGTGCCTGGAAGACGCGCGTGGCCGGGTGGATCCGGCGGCGACCGGGGGCCCGGGACGGCGCCACCCGTTCGATCAGCTCGGCGAGTTCCTGCGCGGTCCCAATCGGGGCGGTCCGGCGCGCTTCCACGATCGCGCGGGCGATCCGGCCGGCAAACGGCTCCTCGCCGTACCGGCGGAACAGCGCGGCCAGTTCATCGGCGCCGAACGAGGCCAGGATCTCGGCTGCCGGGATCCCGCGGCCGGTGTCGAAGCGCATGTCCAGCGGACCGCCCGTTCTGAAGCCGAAACCGCGGGCGTCGTCGACGAGTTGATGGCTCGACAGCCCCAGGTCCAGAAAGCACCCGTCGACAGCGCCGAATCCGGCCTCAGGCGCCACCGAGGCCAGATCCCGGAAGTTCGCCTGACGGAGCGCCAGCCGATCGCCGAAGCGGGGCTCGAGGCGAGCGCGAACCCTGGCGATGGCCGCCCCATCGGCATCCAGGCCGAGGAGGCGGCCATCA
>CAZOJS010000150.1:0-7326 GCA_964580175.1 uncultured Anaerolinea sp.
AGGTTCAAGTCCTTCCGGGCTCACCAACTCCACCCCTTAACCGCAGGTCACCGGACGCGCGATGGGGTGGGCCGCCTCCTGGCTGGCCGCCTCGACACCGATCCGCTTCGCGACGACGATCAGCTTGCCAACCGTCCCGCTCGGACCCTCCGAGGTCTGGATCCAGAGCTGCTGGGTCTCGAGATCGAGTGCATTCCCCAGGGACGTCACGTGCCGCCGGACTTTCGTGATCTGGTAGGTCGTCACGAGGTTGTTGCTGGTCCAGACCTTGACCGTCATGCCGAGCATGCTGGCCCCGTTATTGACCTTCGAGCGCTCGAGCAGCGGCAGGAACATCCCCTTCCGAGCGTGGGCGTAGATGAAGGCCACACCCGCCTCGCCCGGCTGTGACAACTCTCGTAGGTACAACGCGACGTTGCACGGTGGGTAGCTGCTGGTGGGCTTGACGATGGGAAGGTCGATCTTCAGGCTCGGGATCGCGATCCGCGTCGCCACGGCGAAACTCAGGCCACGACACAGGGCGGACGACCCCGTGCCGATCTTGATCGCGATCGGACCGGTCCGCGCGACCGACCAGACCGCGTTCATGACGGCGTTCGTGACCGGCGATGTCGTAGCGACGGAGCCGGACACGTCAGCAACGGCCGCGGGGAGACCCGCGATCTTGATCGGCGTGGCGCACGTTCCCCGGTAGACGATGACCGGGTAGGTCGCCGACGGCGGGAGGCCGACCAGGTTGAGGCCAAGTGCCCCGTTGCCCGTCCAGTACGCCGTCAAGGTTGCGCTGCCGCTCGCGCCGCCGGCCGCGAGCTGTGCCTGCCAGGTACGGCGGATCGATGCGGCGGAGGCCGGGGCAGCGGCCGAGGCCATCAGCGTCGCGATCAGGATGGCGCTCGAGGCGACGGCCAGGAACCGACGCGAACGTGCACGGGAGCGGACGGATGGGGATGTCATCGGCGCACGGTACACGATCGCGCGTGAAGTGAACGCTGCAGCAGCCCGTGCTTCAGCTCGGTTTCGTCGACCGAGGGCAGCCCCGTGCTACGCTTCGCGCACCCTTGAAAGCCGGTCCCGTGAGGCCGGCGAACCGGTTCTGTGAGGCCGGGAAGGAGAGATCGATGGCTGCGTACGGCTCCATCGGCGGCGACCTTCGCCGCGCCCCACGCCCCGTGGTGCTCGCCCGTTCCTTGTGCCTTGCCACCGGCCGCGGCATGTTCGCGTGAGACCCCCGCTGCCTCGCCCGAGCTCTGTCGTCGATCCCAGAATCGGCGATCTCGGTCCCGCGCTGCTGGCCCTCGAGGACGGCACGATCTTCCCCGGTGTCGCGTTCGGGGCGCCGACTGCGGCGGGCGGGGACCTCGTGGTCAATACCAGTCAGACGGGCTATCAGGAAGTCTGTACCGACCCCTCGTATGCCGGCCAGATCGTGGTCATGACGTATCCACTCATCGGCAATTACGGGCGCCTGATCGCCGACGACCAATCCGTGCGGCCGTGGCTCCGCGGACTGGTCGTGGCGCACGCGACGGCCGCCGTCGTGGACGACGCGCGCCAACTTGCGGCGTTGCTCCGAGGTGCCCACATTCCGGCGATTGCCGGGGTGGATACACGAGCGCTGGCTCGCCATCTGCGCACCCACGGGAGCCTGCGCGGGACCATCCAGCCGCCGGGCCAGCTTGACGAGGACACGGCGCGCAGCGCCGCCTCGGCCGTCCCGCGCTGGGAGGATCAGGACTTCGTCGGCCTCGTGTCGCCCGCAGACATCGTCGAGTTCGGCGACGCGGATGCCCCGGGCCCGGTCATTGCGATCGTCGACTTCGGCTTGAAGTCGAACATCGTCCGCAGCCTCGTCCGGCGCGGTGTGCGCGTCCGCGTCCTCCCGCACACGGCGGGCCTGGCGACGGTCCTCGCGCCGGACATTGCCGGGGTTGTCCTGTCGCCTGGCCCGGGGGATCCGGCTCGGCTGGACGGGCACGTGGCGCTGGCAAGGGCGATCGTCGATGACGGGCGCCCGCTCCTCGGCATCTGCCTCGGACACCAGATCGTCGCCCGGGCGGCTGGGGCGCAGACCACTCGTCTCCGATTCGGACATCACGGGGCTAATCACCCGGTCCGCGACGTCGAGTCAGGCCTGGTGCAGGTCACCGCCCAGAACCACGAGGTCCAGGTGATGGGCGATTCGCTACCACGGCGGTCGGCCTTCTTCGTCAGCCAGGTGAACCTCAATGACGGTTCCGTCGAAGGCCTGCGACACCGGTCACTCGCGATCGAAACCGTTCAGTACCACCCCGAGGGTGCCCCGGGTCCGCTCGACGCCCTGGCCGTCTTCGATCGATTTGTGGCCGCCACGCGACAGCGGGCAGACGGATGAATCAGGCGGCGCCGGCCCGCAAGCCAGCTTCGGTCCTGATCATCGGCTCCGGCCCCGTCGTCATCGGTCAGGCTGCGGAGTTCGACTACGCCGGCACGCAGGCCTGTCGCGCGCTGCGCGCCGAGGGGGTTCGAACGGTACTCGTGAACTCCAACCCCGCCACGATCATGACCGATCCGGGCGTCGCCGATGCCGTCTACCTCGAGCCACTGACCATCGAGGCGATCGAGTCGGTCATCGCAATCGAACGTCCGGAGGGTCTCCTGGCCGGCCTCGGTGGACAGACTGGCCTCAACCTGGCGATGGATCTGGCCAAAGCCGGGATCCTCGACAAGTACGGCGTCCGCCTCCTCGGCACACCCCTCAGGGCGATCGAGATGGCGGAGGATCGCCAGGCTTTCCGGTCCCTGCTGGATCGCCTCGGTCAGCCGTATGCGCCGTCCTTCGTCGTGGAGGGGCCCACGCCGACGGCCCGGTCCGCGGCCGCGGATGCAGCCCTTGCGACGATCGGCCTGCCGGCGATCGTGCGGCCCGCCTTCACCCTGGGGGGAACCGGCGGCGGGATCGTCGAAACGGAACAGCAGTACCGAGAGCGGATTCGTAGTGGATTGCGGGCCAGCCCGATCGGCCAGGTCATGGTTGAGAAGTGCCTCGTCGGGTGGCAGGAAATCGAGTACGAAGTCATGCGCGACGCGGATGACACGTGTATTGCCGTGTGCTCGATGGAAAACGTCGATCCCCTCGGGGTACACACCGGCGACTCCATCGTCGTCGCGCCCGTCCAGACGCTCTCGGATCCGGTCCATCAACGGCTCCGGAGTGCGGCCCTCGCGATCATCCGCGCGCTCGGCGTGGAGGGTGGTTGCAACGTCCAGTTCGCGCTCTCGCCGGACAGCACCGAATACGCGGTCATCGAGGTCAACCCGCGTGTTTCGCGATCCTCGGCCCTCGCCTCCAAGGCGACCGGCTATCCGATCGCCCGGGTGGCGGCGCAGATCGCCGTGGGGCGTCGGTTGGCCGAGATCCCGAACGTGGTCACGGGGACGACCGTGGCAGCGTTCGAGCCGGCCCTCGACTACGTCGTGGTGAAGCTCCCGCGCTTCCCGTTCGACAAGTTCCCGACGGCGGATCGGTCGCTCGGCAGCCAGATGAAGGCGACCGGGGAGGTCATGGCGATCGATCGAACCTTTGGCGCGGCGCTGAACAAGGCGCTTCGCGGGCTGGAGCAGGCCGGCGCGGGCCCGCTCGCCGAGGACCCGTCGTGGGCCGCTACCGTGAATTACCTGGCTGCGGCGCTCGGCCTGGATCCGGACGCCGATTTCGCGCCCGAGGACGCCCCGATTCGCTGGATCGATGAGACAGGCGAGGCCTGCGAATCGACACGGCACGCCCAGCGAACGGCCGCGCCGATCGTGCTCCGTCGCTTCCTGTCGCCGTCGGACGATCGCCTCTGGCGAATCCTCGCCCTCCTCCGACGGCACGTCCCGCAGGCCGACATCGGAGCCGCGACCGGCATCAACCCGTGGTTCCTCGCCGAACTCGGGCGCAACGTGGACCTCGAGGCCGAGGTTCGCCGGATCGGCCCGCGCCTGACCGACGCCGCGGATCCGCCCGCGACGGAACTCCTCGCCACGGTGAAGCGGGCGGGGTTCGGCGACCGGGAACTGGCCGGTCTGGCTGGGGTGCCTGAGGAGGAGATCCGGGGCGCCCGTCTGGCCAACGGGATCGTCCCAGGCTATGCGATGGTGGATACCTGCGCCGCCGAGTTTGTCGCGGAGACGCCCTATTTCTATTCGACCTACGCGGCGTCCGGCTCGCCGCCGGAGGCGCCGCCGGTCCTGCGTCCCGCGGCTCTCGTGATCGGCAGCGGGCCCGTCAGGATCGGGCAGGGGATCGAGTTCGACTACTGCGCAGTCCAGGCGGCGGACACGCTCCGGCGCGCCGGGTGGTCTGCCGTGATGATCAACTCGAACCCGGAGACCGTCTCCACGGACTTCGATTCCTCGACCCGTCTCTATTTCGAGCCGCTCGATGCGGAATCGGTCCGGAGCGTCGTGGACGCGGAGTCGGCCGACGGTCTGGCCCCCCTGCCTGCACTCGTGGCGTTCGGTGGGCAGACCCCGCTCAACCTTGCCGCGGCGCTGGCGGCCGGCGGCGTGCCGCTCCTCGGTTCGGACCTGGAAGCCATCCACCAGGCGGAGGAACGGGTCAGATTCTCTGCCCTGCTCGACCGGCTCGGGATCCCGCAGCCCGAAGGTGGCATGGCCCACTCCTTCGAGGAGGCGCTCACCCTGGCCGACCGGATCGGCTACCCGGTGATCGTCCGGCCGTCATTCGTCATCGGCGGGATGGCGATCGATTTCTGCTACTCGCCCGACGACCTGGCCCGTCAGCTGGCCGCGGCGACGGTGGTTGACCCCGATCGACCAGTCCGGATCGACCGCTATCTCGAGGGGATCGAGGTGGACGTCGACGCGGTCTCGGACGGCGCCTCGGTGCTCATTCCCGGCCTCCTCGAGCACGTGGAACGTGCCGGCGTGCACTCGGGCGACTCGGTCGGGCTATTTCCACCCCAGACGGTCAGCGAGGGCGATCAGAGCCTGATCGTGGCGACCATGGTGCGGACCGTGCTGGCCCTCGGTGCGCGCGGTCTGGTCAATGCCCAGTTCATCGTTCGTGACGACGGGGTGTACCTGATCGAGGTAAACCCGCGGGCGTCACGGACCGTGCCGTTCATGTCCAAGGTCACGGGCGTGCCGATGGTTGAACTGGCCGTCCGGATTGCGCTCGGGGCCACACTGGAGGAGCTTGGCTGGCCGGGCGGGTTGCTCGCTCCGCCGCCGTTCGTCGCGGTGAAGGCCCCGGCCTTCTCGACCGCCAAGCTGCGCGGCGTGGACCCATCGGTCGGTCCGTTCATGCAGTCCACCGGCGAGGTCATCGGCATGCACCGCGATCCTCGAGTCGCGCTGGCCAAGGCGCTCCGCGGGGCCGCGCTCATTCCGCCGCGTGTGGCGGCAGGGGCGGGCGCCGAAGCCCCCCTCGCGCTCCTCTCGATCGCCGACCGCGACAAGGCCAGCCTGCCGCGCCTGGCGACTGCATTGCTGACGGCCGGCTACCGGCTGACCGCCACCGCTGGGACCCGTGACGCGCTCGCGGCCGTCGGCGTCGCCGCTTCGGTGGTCGCGAAGCTGGGGGTGCCGGCGGATGCCGAGGCGGGCATGCCGGGCATCCTCCAGCTGATCGGGTCAGGCGACGTCCGTCTCGTCGTCAACACCCCGACGCCGAGATCAGGCGCCGTCCGCGACGCCGCGGAGATTCGGCACGCGGCCGTCGCGGAGGGAATTCTGTGCCTGACCGCGATCGAGACGGCCATCGCCGCCGCCGAGGCGCTGGACCCGGCGATCGAGGATCAACTGGCCGAGGTTCGCTCGCTGCTCGACTGGGTTCCGGCGGGTAGCCGCCGGGCCGTTCACGACGTCGGGATGAACAGCGCCTGACCCAGCGACCAGAGGGTGATCGTGGTGAGGGCGACCATGACGATCGCCAGTGGGACCTGGCGCAGCCGAACATTCCGACTCGACGTCGCTCCACTCCGGTTGGCGTCTCTGGTTGCCACGACGTGTCCAGACCAGGCACCGATCATGTGTCCGCCGACGACCGCGGCGAGTTGAAGGGTCCACACGAGGCTCGGTGGCAGCCAGCTGCCGCTTGGCTCAAGGAAGGCGGTCCCGAAGAAGTTCTCTCCCTGCTGGAACGGGTCCGAGATCGCGATCGCGATCCGCTGCCCATCGATCAGCAGGTAGGTGAAATAGTGGGCCAGCAGGTAGCCGATGGCGATCGGCAGCAGGCCGGCACCCGTGGCGGGCGTGCCCACGAGGCGCGCCACCATGAGTGCAGCGCCGACGATCACGGCCATGAACGCGACGACGATGAGGGTCTGCGGGAGCGCCGCCGGAAGGCCGAACAAACCCACCCAGACCTCCGTCTGGGACAACCCGTCGAAGAGGATCGATCCGGTGCCGATCCCGATCATGACGACGTCCGTCGAAGCCCACCCGCCGTCGAGCAGCCCCGACGCGAAGTCGCGCCGTCGCACCTGTGTCGGGCCATCACTGCGAACGAGCGCGAAGGGCGCGAGGCGGCCGAGCAGAGCGAACCAGACGCCAAAGACCTCGCCGTGTTCGCTCCAGGTCCGCCGTCCATACTGCGCCATCATCGCCAGCGTGAAGACGGAGTAGCCGGCCACCACCAGGGCCAGCGTCCGTGACCCTGCCCCGAACGCAACGAGCTCGAGCCAGACGACGGCAGCGAACCCGATGACCGCCGGCCAGCGTCCCAGCACGGCCGGATAGGCGGCAGCAGGGACCGGCGCGACGCCGAGGGAGCGCAGCGCCCATGCGCCGATGGCAAAGAGCGTCGAAAAAGGATCGAGCCACGCCCAGATCGGGAAGACGAAGGCTGAGATCAAGGCGACGCCGACCCACCCGTACACCCAGGTGAACAGCCGCGAAACCTCTGCGTCCGACTCGCCACCGACGATGCCCTGGGCCATCATCCAGGCCCAACCGACGAGGCCCGCCACGCGCAGGACCAGGCGCAGCGCGACCGGGACCGTGCGGGCTGGAGTTTCTGCAGCGGGCGACGACGTGCCTTGATCCCTGGCCAGGACGAACACGAAGGACAGGGCCACGGCACCCGCGGCTCCGGCCAGATAGACCGCGAGGGGGAGCCGGCTCTCAAAGGCTCGAGCCAGAGCGTGCGCGGCGACGCCCGCCGGGAAGGCGAGTCCCACCACGGAACCGATGACCATGCCCACGTGACGGCGGTAGCGAGTCATGCCGCGGATCGCCGACGCAGGAACCACACGAGGCCTAGGCCGATCACGACCGCGGCGGCGCCGATCGGGATGAACGCTGCTCCTGCGCTCGCATCTCCGGAGCCGTCTGTGGGCTCGT
>CAZOJS010000151.1:0-13310 GCA_964580175.1 uncultured Anaerolinea sp.
GAGCGGACTCGTCTTGCCGCGGTTCAACCTGCCCAGCCTCGACCCGGCGATTACGCGCTCGATCGTCGGGATCATCCTGCTCCTGCTCGGGGCGGTGACATTGATTGCCCTGCTCCTGCAAGGCCAGGGCAGCCTCACGAACTGGTGGATCGGGTCCGTCGGACCCTGGTTCGGCAGCCTCCGGTGGCTCCTGCCGTTCTTGCTGCTGGGCGGTGGCTGGTACCTCGAATGGGGGCCCGGGACGCGCCCGCAGTCGGGTTGGGGGACCACGATCGTCGGAATCCTGATCTCCTACCTCGCCCTCCTCGGCGCGGTGCAGATCACCGGCCTGTGGAGCGGCGGCAGGCTCGGCCGATTCCTTGAGGAACTGCTGGTGGATCTGTTGACGGGCCCTGGAGCCTTCCTCCTCCTCGTGGCGATTGGAGCGGTCGGGCTCATGTTGGCGTTCAATCTGCCGCTTCGGGAACTGGTACGGCCGGGTACCACCCTGGCGCGCTGGCTCGGCACGACCGTTGCAGCGTCCGTGCAGCGTGACGGCGCCCGCGGCGGGGTCGCGGGCCTGGGACAGGACCTTCCCGACACGACGGCTCGGACCAGCGCGCGCCCATCCGGCCGCGGCGCCCGGACGTCGATCTCCAGCGGTCCGTCCGGCGGCCAGACTGGCATCTGGGGCTCGGACGACCCCGATCGCATCCCCGCCGGCGTTCCGTCGCAGGCCCAGACGTCCAACACATTCGCGCCGCCCAGAAACGGCAACGGCGCCACCCCGGTGACATCGACGGCCACAATGATGGCTCGTCCCGCGCCGGATCCGGACGACATCACGGACGCGTCGGATTCGCCGCCGACGCTCGAGCGGCGCGAATACGTCATGCCACCCCTGGAGCTGCTGGACGCGACCATTGAACCGATCGCCCTCGGCAGCGAGGATGCGCTCCATCGCCGGAATGAGGAGATCATCGTCAAGAAGCTGGCCAGCTTCGACATCCCGGCGCAGATCATCGGACGCAATGCCGGGCCGGTCGTGACCCAGTACGAAGTCCAGCCGGCACCGCACATCAAGGTCAGCCGGATCGAGGCCTTGTCGGACGATCTGGCCATGGCCCTGGCGGCCAGGTCACTGCGGATCGAGGCTCCGATCCCGGGCAAGAGCGCCGTCGGGATCGAGGTTCCCAACAAGGACTTCAACGTCGTGACCCTGCGCGGCATTCTCGAGTCGGTGGATTTCGCGAGCAGCGCAACATCGCGCCTGACGTTCGCGCTCGGCCGCGACGTCGCCGGCCGCGCCCAGGCCGTCGACCTGGCCAAGATGCCCCACCTGCTGATTGCCGGCGCGACCGGTTCGGGCAAGAGCGTGATGGTGAACGCCGTGATCACGAGCCTGCTCTGCAACTCCACACCTGATGACGTTCGGATGATCCTGATGGACCTCAAGCGCGTCGAGCTGGCCTCGTACAACGGGCTGCCCCACCTGCTGGTTCCGGTCATCACCGAGCCCGACCGGGCAAAGGCTGCCCTGAAGTGGGCGGTCAACGAGATGGAGGGCCGCTACCGACGGTTCGCCGGGGCAACGGCCCGCAACATCCGCGGCTACAACGAGACGCGGGTGGATCCGGCGGATCGGATGCCCTACATCGTGATCGTTATCGACGAGCTGGCCGACCTCATGATGCGCGAGGGCAAGAATGTCGAGGATCCGATCGTCCGGCTCGCCCAGAAGGCCCGCGCGACGGGCATCCACATGGTCCTCGCCACGCAGCGGCCGTCGGTCAACGTCGTCACTGGCCTGATCAAGGCGAACTTTCCGAGCCGGATTGCCTTCGCCATGGCTTCCCAGATCGATTCGCGCACGATTCTCGACTCGCCCGGCGCGGAGGACCTGATTGGCCGCGGCGACATGCTCTACCAGCCCTCCGATGCACCACGGCCGATGCGCCATCAGGGGGTGTTCGTCTCGGACGCCGAGATCGCACGCGTCACCCAGCATTGGTTCGACCAGATCGACGATCCGCACTACGACATGGCCATCGTCGAGACCGGCGATGAGTCGACCGGGACCGCGGAACCGATCTCCGCCCAGGACGCGGACCGGCTGCTGCCCGACGCGGTCAACGTCATTCGTGAATACGACCGCGCCTCGGCGTCGCTCCTCCAGCGTCGCCTGAAGATCGGCTACGCGCGGGCAGCCCGGATCATCGACCAGCTCCAGGAGCGCGGCTACATCGGTGCGTTTGACGGCTCGAATGCGAGGGTGGTCCTGCGCCGCGAGGAGCCCGAGCCGTTCGCCGACGACGGCAGGGAGGACTAAGGGTGCGGGCGTGAGCGATGAGGCTCGCCGTCGCCGCGCTGACGACCCAACGAGCCCGCGGCCCGTGCCCCGGCCGAGCGCCGAAGCGGGCGCGGTCCCGTCCCTGCCGGATCGGCTGGCCGGAGCCCGCGAACGCAAGGGCGTGGACCTGTTTCGGGCGGAGCGTGAGACCAAGATCCGGTCGCGCTACCTGGCCGCCCTCGAGCGCGGTGACTACCGGGAGTTGCCCGGCGCCGTCTACACCAAGGGCTTCCTTCGGAACTACGCGGTCTACCTCGGGCTGGACCCCGAGGACGTGCTCCGCCAGTGGCGCCGCGAGCGCGGCGATCAGACACCCACCGAGGCGGTGGTCATTGCCCCGCGCACCATCGTCGACACACCGCGTCCGCTGACCTTTTCGCCGTCGGTGATCGTGGCGGCCCTCATGACTTTCGGAGTCGTCCTGTTCGGGATCTACCTGACCGTTCAACTCCTTCGGTTCGCGAAACCGCCCACTCTCGAAGTTAGCAACCCGGTTACCGCGGTCGTTGAGGTCAATGAAACAGCCACTACGTTTCAGCTGCGAGGCACGTCATCGCCCGGAGCCACGGTCACGGTGTCCAGCCCGGGCCAGGATCAGCCGCGGCGTGTGACGGCGTTGTCTGACGGCTCGTGGAGCGTTGCCGTGGACCTGCGTCGCGGTGCGAACCAATTCGACATCGACGCGGTCGATCCAGAAACCGGCAAACCGACCGAGACCCCGCAGAGGGTGATCATCAAGGTCCCGTTCCTGGTCATCCAGGCGCCGACGCTGACGGTCGGCCAGCCACAGGACGGCGCCACCTACGAGAACGGGGCGATCCCTGTCGAGGGCGTGACCTCGAACGCGCAGGATGTGGTTGTTGCGGCGGAGTACCTCGGCCCGCCCGACGGTTCCGTCCCGGCGGTGACGCCGATCCCCTCACCGAGCCCGACGCTCGAGCCCGGCGCCAGTGCGCCGCCGACTCCGCATACGATCGCGGTCACGGTCGCCGGGGACGGTACGTTCAGCACCCCGCTGGAGCTGACCGAGGGCCGCTGGTCGATCACGGTTACGGCGACGTCACCCGAGGGCAAGACGGCCGCACTCACGCGGACCGTCACCGTCGCCTACATCGGGGTCAACCTCGCGATCGCGATTGCCGGGGGTGACGCCTGGATCAAGGTCTGGGTGGACGACGTCCTCGATCCATCGATCCCGGCCAGCGGCAAGGTGTTTTCCAATGGCAGGACGCTCACCTTCAGAGGCGCGACGTCGGTGGAAGTCCGGAGTGGCTCGTCCGGGTACACGCAATTCACCTTGAACGGCGTCCCGCTCGGGGCTCTCGGGCGACCGGGGATTCCGGAGACGTGGCTGTTCCAGCCACCGGCGCCGCCGACCCTGACGCAGCGTCGCTGAGCGGCTGTGGCTGACGCCGAGCTCATCGGGCTGGCCGAACGGCTGCAGGGCCTCTGCCTTGGGCGTGAACTGACCGTGGCCCTGGCGGAGTCGTGTACCGGTGGGCAGATCGCGGCCACGCTGACGGAGATCCCGGGTTCATCCGGCTACTTCCGTGGCGCCATCGTGGCCTACGCCGACTCCGCCAAGTCGGCCCTGCTCGACGTTCCGGAGGCTACGATCGTTGCCCATGGCGCAGTCAGCGCACAGACGGCCAGGGCCATGGCAACCGGCGCCCGCGCACGGTTCGCCGCTTCGATGGCCGCGTCCGTAACGGGCATCTCGGGTCCAGACGGTGGCACGGCCGAGAAGCCAGTGGGGCTCACCTATGTCGGGCTGGCCGAGGCCGGCCTGACGGACGTGCGCCGTTACGTGTGGGGCGGTGATCGGGCGTCCAATCGCCGCGAGAGCGCGATGGCCGTCCTGCGCTGGCTGATCGAGCGAGCGGAAACGGTGCCGCCGGCCGGCGCCCCGTGACGCGGTCCGCTCAAGACATCGGCGCCGGTCTGGCCGTTGCGCGATCCGCTCGACCGATCAGGGCGGGTGAGCGGATCCATGTCCTTGGCATTGCCGGCGCCGGAGCGTCCGCGGCAGCGCTCGTGGCACAGGCGGCCGGAGCCATCCTGTCCGGCTGTGACCCGGGCGGCCCATCGCCGTATTCGGAGGCCGTTCTGGCGGCGGGAATCCCCGTGATCTGGGACCACGACCCTGCGCACGTCCGGGCGGGGCGCACACCCGACCGACTCGCCGTGACGAAGGCCCTGACGGCCATCGCTCCCGACCATCCGGAATTGATGGCGGCGCGCGCGGCCGGGATCACCGTCGAGTCCTGGCAGCAGGTGGTGGCCGATGCGGCAGTCGGACGCCGGCTCGTGGCGGTCGCCGGCACGCACGGCAAGAGCACCACCGCCGGATGGCTGGTCCACCTGCTGACCGCGGCGGGCGCGGACCCCTCCGCGTTCGTGGGGGCGCTCCTGCCGCCCACGGTGACGAGCGGCGCGCCAGCCACGGCGAGGATCGGCCATGGGGAACCGTTCATCGTGGAGGCCGATGAGTACGCCGGAAACTTTGACCCGTACCGGCCGTCCGTGGCCGTCCTTACGAGCGCGGAGTGGGACCACCCGGACGTGTTCGCCGACATGGCCGCCGTCGCGGATGTGTTCGCGGGCTGGATCCAACAGATGCCCGAGGGTGCCACGCTCGTCGCGAACGTCGGGGATCCGGGCGTGGCCGGACTCCTGGGTCGTCTGAGCCGGGAGGTGGCGGTCCGTCTGGTGGCCTATGGCCTGTCCGATGTCGCCCCGGATCGTGGAGGTTATCTCAAGGGCATCTCGGATCAGTACGCCACGGCTCTTGGGTCGGCGACCCCGCTGATCGGACGGATCATCGAGAAGGACCCTGACGGGACAACGGTGGAGGTGACTGGCATCGATCCACGGGGGCCGGTGACGATCCGGCTGCCGACGGCCGGTCGGCACAATGCCGCGAACGCGCTGGGGGTTGCCGGCGCCGCCGTGGCGCTGGGGATCCAGCCCGATGCGATCGCTGCCGGTCTCGCATCGTTCCCCGGGATTGGGCGCCGCATGGAACACAAGGGCGATGCCGCCGGGGTCGCCATCTACGACGACTACGCGCACCATCCCACGGCCATTCGGGAGACGATCGCCGCGGTACGCCAGCGGACGCCCGGTCGCCGGCTGTGGGCCGTCTATGAGCCGCTGACCTTTCATCGAACTGCCGCGCTCCTCAAGGAGTTCGCCGTCGCCCTGGGCGACGCCGACGCGGTAGTGCTGGCGCCCATCTGGGCTGGACGCGATCCCGACACCTCGATCGCGTCCCCCGGGTTGCTGGCAGCCGCGGTCACGCGGCTCCGACCCAACCTGCCCGTCGCGGCTCCCGGATCGGTGGACGAGACGGCCGACTGGCTGGCCGGCGAAGTCGCGGATGGAGACGTCGTGCTGGTGATGGGTGGCGGTCGGAGCTACCAGATCGGTGAGCGCCTCTTGCGACTCCTGGGCGCCCAGCGGACCTGAGCCAGATCGAGCCCGAGGTTGGTTACCCCGATGGTCGCGGCTGTCGGGGCGAGGAACGGGTACAGTTTGCGTTCGAGCGGCACGGGTTCGTCCCATCGACGATCCCGGTCGCGTGGCGGCTCGGCAGCTGGGGCGGCGCTCGCGTGGCACGCTCTATCGTCGCGGCGTCACTTCGCTTGAACACTTCGAGGGCGACTGGAGCCGCTTCGCACGGTTCTGGCCGAACCGACGCGCAGACACTGCCGAACAGGGAGGAACACGAAGGACGATGGCTGGAGATGTTTCCTTCGACGTGGTGAGCGAATTCGACACGATGGAGCTGCGCAACGCGCTGGACCAGGTCCGGCGCGAGGTCGGCCAACGCTATGACTTCAAGGGTGCCACCGTCGAACTCGAGCAAACGGCGACCGAAGTCACACTGCTCACCGACACCGAATTTCGCGCCGCCGCGATCAAGGACCTGATCGAGTCGAAGGCCGTTCGTCGGAACCTGTCGCTCAAGATCTTCGAGTGGGGGAAGGTCGAGCAGGCCGGTGGAAACAAGGTCCGCCAGACGATCACGCTTCGTCGCGGTCTGACCGATGAGCTGGCCAAGAAGCTGGCCCGCCTGATCCGCGACGAATTCCCGAAGGTGAAGTCGCAGATCCAGGGCGACGCGCTGCGAGTCTCGGGCAAGAGCAAGGACGACCTCCAGCGGGTGATCGTGCGACTCCGCGACCTCGACGAAGCTGTTCCGCTCCAGTTCCAGAACTACCGGTAGGGATCGGATGCTGCCTGGTGCTCGCCTCGCACGCCTGCTCGTCGGCCTCGTGGCGATCATGCTGATCATGAGCATGCTGATTACGACCCTGCCCGCGCCGAGGCCCTGAGATGGATGAAGCCGAAGTCATGACTGAGCCCACCACGGCAGACGCGGAGCCCATTGCGGCAGACGCGGACGAATTGGCGCCGCGGGAAGCACTGCCGGAGCCTGACGGCGAGGCCGCCGCTGCGCCGAGCGAGCCGCGCAGACCGGTGTCCGTCGGCCGAACGATCGCTGATGCCCTGCGCCGTGCTGGCGTTCGCTGGGCGTTCACGGTTCCGGGCGAGAGTTTCCTCGGCCTGATCGACGGCCTGGAAGCCGCCGGGATCCGCGTCGTGGCGACTCGTCACGAGGGTGCGGCGGCGTTCATGGCCGAAGCCCACGCGCAACTGACCGGCCGGCCGGCTGCCTGTCTGGCAACCCGTGCGGTCGGGGCCGCCAACCTTGCCATCGGCATTCACACGGCCTACGCGGACTCAAGTCCGATGTTCGTCCTGATTGGCCAGGTGGAGCGCGCCGTACGTGGTCGAGAAGGGTTCCAGGAAGTCGATCTCGTACAAACAGTCGGCGGACTGGCGAAGTGGGCCGCGGAACCGCTCGACGTCCAGTCTGCGGTCTCGGCCATCGCGACGGCGGTGGTCCAGGCCACGACCGGACGACCGGGTCCGGTCGTCCTCTCGCTCGCCGAGGATCTCCTTGATCTCGAGGTCCCGCTCGGAATGGTCGCCGAGGAACCAAGGAGCGCCCCGAAGCGACCCTCCGACGATCAGGTCGGGGCTGTCCTGCGGCTGCTCGCGGGCGCCGAGCGCCCCCTGATCCTGGCCGGGGGGGGCGTGCTCCGCGCACGGACATCGAATGATCTGGTCCGGCTGGCCGAGATCCTGCGCGTGCCGATCGTGGCGGGCTGGCGGCGCGGCGATGTGATCTCCAACGACCACCCCCTCTACCTGGGCATGTCCGGCTTCGGTTCCCCGGACGTCGTTCGCGAGCGGCTGGAGCGGGCGGACGCACTCCTGGTCCTGGGCTGCCGGCTGAACGAGATCACCTCGAATGGATGGTCGATCCCGGCAGCGAGCACCCGGTGGGCGCACGTGGACATTGCGCCGGAGCGGCCGAGTCGTGAACTCCGGGCAGCCGACATCGTGGTGGAGGCAGACGCGAAGCTGTTCCTTCGGGCAGCGATCGCGCGGCTGGAAACGCGCGGTGTCCTGGATGCCGCTTCGGTCGATGCGAGAGTCGCGCGGAACACCGAAGACCGAGCCGCGTGGGAGACCGCCACCGTAATCGACGGGCACCCTTGGAGCGGCCCGGGGATCCATCCCGGACGGATTGTGACGGCCCTGGGGGCCGCCTTGCCAGATGACGCAATCCTGACAACCGACGCAGGCAGCTTCGGCAGCTGGGCTGCCCGCGGGTTCCGCTTCCGAAGGCCCGGCACATTCCTCGGACCGACCTCGGGGGCGATGGGCTATGGCCTGCCGGCCGCGATCGCGGCCGGCCTCGTTCATCGTGATCGCACGGTGGTCGCGATGGTGGGCGACGGCGGTCTCGGGATGACCGCGGCGGAGCTGGAGACGGCCGTCAGGTACGGCTTGCGCACGATCGTCCTGGTGTTCGACAACGAGCAGTACGGCATGATCCGCTCGCACCAGGATCGACGACCCGATGGATCGACCGCGGGAACGGATCTCGGCCCGGTCGATTGGGTGGGGGTGGCCCGGGGCTTCGGAGCCCGCGGCGTCCGGATCGACACGGACGCGGCCTTCGGTCCTGCCCTTCAACAGGCGCTGGCAGCGGATCGCCCGACGGTCCTTCATTTGATCATGGACCGCCGCTGGACCGGCGTGGACGCGCGGCCCGACTGAACCATCCGGGTGTTCGAGCGGGCTCAGCCGACCTGCGAAGCGAAGATCTGCTCGAGCGTGGCCTGCGGGTCGTCGGTAATCCCGCCGTGTACTTCAGACGGCTGGATGATGGTGCTGGATGGGCTCGTCGCCCAGCGAAAACGCTCCGGTGCCGGCAGGGCCGCGATTGGCCCTACGCCCGGCTCGCCTCGGACGATCTGGTCGATGACCGCAAGGTGCGCTTCAATCGCCCCAAGGTCGGCATCGGGTGCCAGGGCGCGAAGCGCGGCCCGATGGGCGTCGTCGAGCAGAATTCGCGCGCCCAGGAAGCGAAACGTGCGGCAGTACAGGATCACGCCCACGTTGATCCGTTCGCCGCGCTCGACACGGGGGACAACTCGCAGCACGGCGTACTCGAACGCATCACTCGACACGGCGCACCGCGTCCAGCTGATCGGCCAGGGAAGCCTGCGCAGCGAGGCGAATCCGCAGGTACCGCTCATACGCCGTTCGTTGCGCAGTCGGCCCGCCGGCGGGATCGGTCGGCACCAGCCATTGCTCGGGGATGTTCGCGATGACGGCAGCAACTCGGTCCATTGTCACGAGTGGTGCCAATCGGGCATGCGCTGCACCGATCGGGCCCGCGCGGGGGAGGAGGACATGGTCGCGAATGGTCGGGAGCGGCCGGCGAGCGTGAGCGTCGGGGTTCTGCCAGGTGTGATGGACATAGAGGGCAGCTCCGTGATCGATCAGAAACAGGCGCTGGTGCCAGGCGAGGATATTCGGGTTTCGGGGCGAGCGATCGGTATTCGTGATGAGCGAGTCGAACCAGACGATATCGGCGGCCAGCTCCGGGGTCGGTGGCGCGTCCGCTGCAGGACTGTAGGTCATGGATCCCGGCAGAAAGTCGAGACCGACATTGATCCCGGGGCTCGCTTCGAGCAGCTCCCGGACCCACGGGTCAGGTTCAAGCGAGCCGAGTGCGGGATCGACCTCCACGAGGACGATCTCAGGGATCAACAGACCGATGGATCGGCCGAGCTCGCCGGCGAGGATCTCCGCGACGAGCGCCCTGGGACCCTGCGCTGCTCCGTAGAACTTGACGACGTACAGCCCGTCGTCATCCGCCTCCACGAGGCCGGGCAGCGAACCGCCTTCTCGAAACGGCGTGACGTAGCGGGTTGCGCGGACCGTGCGGAGGGTCAAGGCAGCGGGTTCCCCGTCATCGGGTCGCGAACTTGAGGCGGCCCCACACGCGGGTCCGCTAGGCTATCGAAGTATGGCCGCACGACCAGCCCGGGGTTCCGGGCCCAAGCCGCCACCCGATCCGCTCACGCTCGTGCGCCAGACGGCGGGTCGCCACGCGACCGGCGACGGGCGTTTCGTGGTCGAGCAGGCATCCGGCGGGTGGATGCTGACCGACGCCGCGCGCACGAACGAGCTTGGCCTGCCGCTCGTTCGCGGGCCATTTCCGACGCTCGGGGCCGCACGGGCGGCGGTTGAGGCCGCACGTGTTGGGCCGGGCCCCATCTCGAATTTGGCCGAACGAATTGCCGCCATTCCCAGGGCAGCCCCGGGTTCGACGCCGCGAGGCACCGGCCAACGTCCCGAGGCGCCGGCCGCGGTCGTGGCCCCGCCCGTGATCGTGCGGGAGTTTCGATCGCGGGACGGCGAAGCCCTCCGGGTCCTGTGGGCAGCCGTCGGCTTCGGTTCCGTCGGGGACGACGACATGCGCCTGCGGCGATTCGCCCAGCGGAATCCGGGCCTCTTCCTGGTGGCCTCGCAGGGCTTGAACGTCATCGGCTCGGCCATGGGCGGGTGGGATGGGCGTCGCGGCTGGATCTATCACGTGGCGGTCGCCGAGACGCACCGCCGCGCCGGGATCGGAACGCGCCTGGTGCGCCAGGTCGAGGATGGCCTCAAATCGCTCGGCTGCCCGAAGGTCAACGTCATTGTGCTCGACGGGAACGGCCAGGCCGACGCACTGTGGCGCGCGCTCGGATACCAGGTCCACGACGCTCACCAATTCGGACGGGTACTCCCCGACAGTGAGGCCGAGCCGGAACCCTGATCCGCAGCGGCACGGGGCCGAGCGAACAGGTGTCCGGCGGTGATTTCGCCTCCCTGACGCCACAGCCGTTTGCTAGCATCTCACCATCCGCACGGAGGCCACATGGCGGAGCTGCCCAATCCGTACGCCGTTCTCGGAGTTGCGCCCAGCGCGTCGGCCCGCACGATCCGCAAGGCGTTCCGCGAGCTCGCGCGGGCGAACCACCCCGATCTTGTGGGTGATCGCGGTCACGCCACGATGCTCCGCCTGAACGCCGCCTGGGACATCCTCAGAAGTCCGGCACGTCGAGCAGCATTTGATGCGACGCGGGCGAATGGGGTAGCGGGATCGGCTGCCGAAGCGGCTGGTGCAGGACAGCCCGAATGGACCGGCGCAGCCGGACCACCCCCCGGCCGCCCATCCGGATCCCGACTCGACTTCGGGGTCTACGCGGGCTGGACCCTCGGCGAAATCGCCCGCCACGACGGAGGCTATCTGGCCTGGCTTGCGGAACGCCGCGAGGGGCTCCCGTTCGCCGCCGAGATTCGCGCCACGCTGCAATCGATGCGCCCCCAACCAACCGAGCCCGCGCGCAAAGGCAGTCTTTGGGGCCGCTGAAGACCGACCTGCGAAACCTGGTTCGATCCAACGACCCGCGCTCCGACGAGAGAGCGGTGCTACCGACAGCGCGATGCTACCGAGAGCGCGGTGCTACGGCTGTGCCTTCTTTCGTCGCCGATGCTTGACGGGCGGCCCCGTCGCAGCCTTGGCCTGCGCATCCTGGATCTGCTTGAACACCTTGCCCATGCCGGGGTTCATGAGGGCACGACGCTCGGCCTCGAGATCGTGATCGCGCCGGCGGATGCGCTCGGCTTCCCGCGGATCCAGGTCTCCGGCCACGGCTATCCGAGCAGCCAGACGGCGCCGATCGAAACGGCCGGCGGCACACTCTGGATGAGGGCGACCCGAAGATACGAGTGATTGTTACTCAGAAGCACGCCACCGGCGGCCACCATTGAGCCGCATACGAACATCGCGATCGCCAGGCCCGGCGCCGTTTCGCCGGTCCAGACTAGCGTCAACGCCACGGCGATCCCAATCGCCAGGAACAGGTTGTAGAAGCCCTGGTTGTAGGCCCACGACCGAGCGATTGCGGCGTCGCCGGCCGACTTGAGCCCGAATCGAGCCCAGACTCTCGGGCGCGAGAACCAGATGGACTCGAGCAGAAAGAAGTAGGTATGGATCACTGCTGCGATCAGCGCAGCAACCATCGCTATGGGATGCATGCCTCCAGCATAGACTGGGGCTGACTGGTTCCCGACACGGTTCGCCGGCCCCCGACTCCGGGGAAGCCGAATCCGCTGCCGGGCCGGCACTCAGGACTGACGGCAGCAGGAGGTCACGGTGTCGATCCAGGGATCGGCGTTCGAGGGGTTTTCTTGCGCCGGCATCCAGTTCCTGGCCGATCTCGCGGAGCACAACGACCGTGCCTGGTTCCAGCCTCGAAAGGCGGACTATGAGCGGTTCCTGAAGGTGCCGATGGAGCTCCTCGTGGGTGCCCTGGCCGATCGATTCTCAGCCCGGGGCCTGCCGCTGCTCGCAGATCCGAAGCGGTCACCGTTCCGAATCTATCGCGATACCCGGTTCAGTCGGGACAAGTCGCCGTACAAGACACACCTCGCCGCCAGCTTTCCCTGGTTCGACGCCGCAGCTGTCTCAGGGACACAGGCCGACGACACTCCCCACGGAAACGGCGGGTACTTCAACTTCCAGCCGGGTGAGATGTACATGGGCGGCGGCATGTGGCAGCCCGACAAGCCGCGGCTCGAGGCCTTCCGTCGCTCGATCGTCGATGAGCCCGCCCGCGTCGCTGCCGCCCTTGACGATCCCGGTTTCGTGGCCGCCTTTGGGAGCGTCAACAGCCACGAGTCGTACAAGCGAATCCCGCCCGGCTGGCCGGCGGATCATCCGCGCGCGGACATGTTCCGCTGGAAGGATGTCGTCTTCGGGCGGCGACTGTCGGATGCCGAGGTGTGCTCGCCGGACCTGCCCGACCGTCTGGCGGACGGCTACGTCGCGGCCCTTCCGGTCTTTCGCTTCCTCGCCACGCTGGGCTGACCGGTGTCCGACGAGCGCTGCTTCGCCTCGGCGACCTGGATCGCCGAGGCGATCCGGACCAGGCAGCTGTCGTCCCTCGAGATCGTGGATGCGTGCCTGGCCCAGATAGCGTTGGTGAATCCTGGGCTCAATGCCGTGGTTCGCCTCGCCGACGACCCGCGTTCCGTCGCCCGACGGGCCGACGCGGACTTGTCCCGCGGGATCACGCAAGGCCCGCTTCATGGAGTGCCGTTCACGGCCAAGGACTCGCTCGATACGGCGGGGGTCGTGACCACGGCCGGGACGATCGGATGGAGCCACCGGGTTCCGACCCGCGACGCCACGGTTGTCGCCCGGGTGAAGGCCGCCGGCGCGATCCTGCTGGGCAAGACGAACACGCCCGAGTTCACCTGGTCTGACGAGACCGACAACGACGTGTACGGCCGCACCAACAACCCGTACGACCTCGACCGGACGCCCGGCGGCAGCAGCGGCGGCCCGGCTGCGATCATCGCCGCCGGCGGGTCGCCGTTCGATGTCGGCAGCGACACGGGCGACTCCATCCGCCAGCCCGCTCACGTGTGTGGGATCGCCGGCCTGAAGCCGACTAGCGGTCGCGTCCCGCGGACCGGCCACTGGCCTGGCTTCGAGGGCATCTTCGAATCGTTTAACCACCTCGGCCCGATGGCCCGCCGGGTCGAGGATCTCGCGCTCATCCTG